>SPQI01000105.1 GCA_004570315.1 Oxalobacteraceae bacterium OM1
AGCCGCTGGCTGAACCAGGAAATCGAGCGTTACAAGCCTGACATCGTCGTCTCCATCCATGCGCCTTTCGGCGTGCTCGACTTCGATGGACCGGCGCCGGTGCCGCGCCGATTCGGACGGCTGGTATTCAACCCGGTGGGCGTGTATCCGGGTTCGCTGGGCAACTACGGCGGGCTGCACAAACAGGTGCCGGTGGTGACGATCGAATTGCCCAATGCGCTGGCGATGCCGCCTGAAGCGGATTCGCGGCGCATCTGGAACGACATGCTGCAATGGATCGAAGGACGGGTGGCGCAGAAGCAACCCGCGGCGAACGTGCAGCGCGTGGCGGTGAAGACGAAATAAGGGCGGCAAGAGGTCTGTAACTGCCTCGCCGGCCGGACGCAAGACGGTATAATGTGCCCCTTCCAAGGAGCGTTGCAGCGCGGTTTCCCGACCGCGTCAGGCTTGGAAGATTCTGCAGTATCGCAACGGCGCTCACGAACTTTTTTCTATCTACACAGGAAAGGAGGGCGTGATGAGCGCCGTTATCTCGAACACCACATCCCAAGACTTTTTCGTTGCCGATCTGAGCCTGGCCGACTGGGGTCGCAAGGAAATCAAGATCGCCGAAACCGAAATGCCCGGCCTGATGGCCATCCGCGAGGAATTCGCCGCGGCGCAGCCGCTCAAGGGCGCGCGCATCACCGGCTCCCTGCACATGACCATCCAGACCGCCGTGCTGATCCAGACGCTCGAAGCGCTGGGCGCCAAGGTGCGCTGGGCCTCCTGCAACATCTACTCCACGCAGGACCACGCCGCCGCCGCGATCGCCGCCAACGGCACGCCGGTGTTCGCGTTCAAGGGCGAGTCGCTGGATGAATACTGGGACTTCACCCATCGCATCTTCGAGTGGACCGACGGCGGCTACTCCAACATGATCCTCGACGACGGCGGCGATGCGACCCTGCTGCTGCATCTCGGCACCCGCGCCGAGAAAAATCCGAGCGTGCTGAACAACCCGGATTCGGAAGAAGCCATCTGCCTGTTCAACTCCATCAAGAAGAAGCTGGCCGTCGATCCGACCTGGTACTCGACCCGCCTCGCGCAGATCAAGGGCGTGACGGAAGAGACCACCACCGGCGTGCATCGCCTGTACCAGATGCACAAGGAAGGCAAGCTGGCTTTCCCGGCCATCAACGTCAACGATTCCGTCACCAAGTCCAAGTTCGACAACCTCTACGGCTGCCGCGAATCGCTGGTCGACGGCATCAAGCGCGCGACCGACGTGATGGTCGCCGGCAAGATCGCCGTCGTCTGCGGCTACGGCGACGTGGGCAAGGGCTCGGCGCAGGCGCTGCGTGCGCTGTCCGCGCAAGTGTGGGTCACCGAAATCGATCCGATCTGCGCGTTGCAGGCGGCGATGGAAGGCTATCGCGTCGTGACCATGGACTACGCCGCCGAGCATGGCGACATCTTCGTCACCGCAACCGGCAACTACCATGTGATCACGCATGAACACATGAAGCGCATGAAGGACCAGGCCATCGTCTGCAACATCGGCCACTTCGACAACGAAATCGAAGTCGCCGCGCTGAAGCAGTACACCTGGGAGAACATCAAGCCGCAGGTCGATCACGTCATCTTCCCGGATGGCAAGCGCATCATCCTGCTGGCCGAAGGCCGTCTCGTGAACCTGGGCTGCGGCACCGGCCATCCGTCCTACGTGATGAGCTCCTCGTTCGCCAACCAGACGATCGCGCAGATCGAGCTGTTTACCAATACGAAAGCGTATCCGGTGGGCGTGTACACACTGCCCAAGCACCTGGATGAGAAAGTCGCGCGCCTGCAGCTCAAGAAGCTGAATGCGCAGCTGACCCAGCTGACCGACGAGCAGGCTGCCTACATCGGCGTCTCGCAGGCAGGTCCCTACAAACCCACCCACTACCGCTATTAATGGGGCGGGGCGCAAACCTACTGCGCGGCCCGATCTTGCACCTGTGATGCTCGCCGTACTCCAGTACGGCTGCGCTTCTCGGCGCAAGCTCGGGCCGCTCGCTACGGTTTTCGCCCCACCCTTGACTGCGGTGGTGTGCTCTGGGTTTTAGAAAAAGGTGGTGGCGGCGCGGACTTCGTCGCGCCGTCGCCGTCCAGGAAACTCTCTCGCTGTGGAGGTTGCATGCGGCTGCTGTTCACCTGGCTGATCAATGCGGTGGCGCTGTTCGCGCTGCCGTATCTGATGAAGACAGTCTATGTGCAGGACTTTGCGGTGGCGTTGATTGCAGCGCTGGTGCTGAGTCTCGTGAATACGCTGATCCGGCCGATTCTCGTGCTGCTGACGCTGCCGAACACAATAATCACGGTTGGGCTGTTCATCTTCGTGATCAACGGCTTCATGTTCTGGCTGGTGGCCAATTTCATCGGCGGCTTTTATGTCGCGAGTTTCGGTTCGGCGTTCATCGCAGCCATCCTCTACAGCCTGATTTCCTGGGCCTTGTCCTCCTTACTGCTGAAGAAATGACCATGGAATCCCATCAACTCAGCATCGAGTTCTTCCCGCCGAAGACGGCGGAGGGCGTCGAGAAGCTGCGGTCCGTGCGCACGCAGCTGGCGGCCTTGCAGCCGCAGTATTTTTCGGTGACCTTCGGCGCCGGCGGCTCCACGCAACAGGGCACGCTCGATACCGTGCTGGAGATCAAGCGCGAAGGCCGCGAGGCGGCGCCGCACATCTCCTGCATCGGCACCTCGCGCGAAACGCTGCACGGGCTGCTGGAGCAGTACAAGGCCGCGGGCATTCGCCGGCTGGTGGCGCTGCGCGGCGACATGCCGAGCGGCTACGGTACCGGCTTCGCCAACGAATTCCGCTATGCGAACGAGCTCATCGAGTTCATCCGCGCGGAGACCGGCGACTGGTTCCACATCGAGGTGGCGGCGTATCCGGAAATGCATCCGCAGGCGAAGTCGCCGCAGGACGATCTGCAGAACTTCGCGCGCAAGGTGAAAGCAGGCGCGGACTCGGCGATCACGCAGTATTTCTACAACGCCGATGCATATTTCCGCTTCGTGGACGAGGCGCGCAAGGCGGGCGCAAACGTGCCGGTCGTGGCCGGCATCATGCCGATCACGAACTATTCGCAGCTCAGCCGTTTCTCCGACATGTGCGGCGCCGAGATCCCGCGCTGGATTCGTCTGAAGCTGGCGAGCTTCGGCGACGACGCCGCGTCGATCAAGGCTTTTGGTCTCGATGTGGTGAGCGAACTCTGCGAGAAACTGTTGGCCGGCGGCGCGCCGGGTTTGCATTTCTATACGCTGAACCAGGCGAATGCCACGTTGGAAATCTGCCGGCGGCTCGGCGTCTCCGCCTGACTTCAGCGCGCCAGCGGCGCGAAGCGATCGGGCGAGGTTTCGGTGATGATCGCGTCGAGCGCGACGTCATGGGCATCGCCCGGGAAATCGCGCCGCGCCAGCGCATAAGCGACGCCCACGGCCAGCGGTCGTGCGGCGCTCGCCAGGGTGCGGTCGTAGAAGCCGCCACCGTATCCCAGCCGGATGTTGCCGGCATTGAATCCCACGCAAGGAATCAACAACGCATCGGGATGCACGACGGCACCGTCCGCCGGTACCATCACACCGTAACTGTCCTTGATCAAGGTGTCGCCCGGTTGCCAGGCATGAAATTGCAACGGTGCGTCGACTTGGGCCACTAAGGGCAATGCCAAGCGTGCGCCGCGGGCTGCCAATCCGTCATAGAACGGGCGCAGGTCGGGCTCGCTGCGGATGGGCCAATACACACCCAATACCGCAACAGGATTGGCATTCCACCAAGCCAGAACGCGCCGTCCGATGGCAATGTCCCACTCGCGCCGAACTTCGGCGGAAATGGATTGTCTGTGGGCAAGCAGCTGGCGGCGCAGTTCGGCCTTGCTGGGCGAAACTTCAGGCATGGCGGGTCCGATGCTATGCTTTAATCGACTATTGAAGGCAGGAAACGGTAAGGCGCATGCAGCAATTCACTTCCAAGACCACACTCCTCGGCGCGCTGCTTCTCGGCGCGGCGTTCGGCATCGGCGCGTCGGCGCAGGCCGCGACCAAGTCGCATCACCATGCGCAGAAGAAGGCGGCGGCTCCGGCCCCGTCGAGCGACGACGAACTGTTCGCCGCGCTGCGCGATGCGGCTGCCCGCAACGATGCGCCGCGTGCCGCCGAGCTGGCCGCGCGACTGGGCAATTATGCCATTCCGTCCTACATCGATTACTACAAGCTCAAGCCGCGCATCGGCATGGCGTCCGAGCAGGAGATCCGCGATTTCCTGAATCGCTATGAAGGCCAGGCGATCGCTGACCGCCTGCGCAACGACTGGCTGCTGGAACTCGGCAAGGCGCGCAACTGGACGCTGTTCGATGAGCAATATCCGAAGTTCGTCCTGAACGACGATTACCAGGTGAAGTGCTATGCGGTGATGTCGAAAGCGCTCAAGGGCGAGAAGGTTGCCAACGAGGCACGCGCCGCGCTGACCAATCCGCAGAACTATGGCGAGGCCTGCTCGGCGCTGGTGACAACGCTGGTGCAGACGGGCGAATTCAATGCCGACGACGTCTGGCAGCAGGTGCGCCTGATCGCGGAAGGCGGCTTCCCCGGCACGCTGCGCCGCCTGGCGCCGTTGACCGAATTGAGCGAAGCCTCGCTGCTGCAGGCGGTCGAGAAGCCGGAAGCCGTACTGGTGCGCGGTCCGGGCGAAAGCCGCACGACGCATGAACTGTTCATCGTGGCGCTCGGCCGTGCGGCCCGCAACAATCTCGACCGCGCGGTCGATGCGCTGGTCGCGGGCGCCAAGCGATTCAACGAGAAGGAACTTGCCGTCGCGTGGTCGCAGATCGCCTTGCAGGCCTCGCAGAAGCTGGCGGTGGAAGCGCCGGTGTACTGGCATCGCACTGCAGGGGCGCCGCTGTCGTTCGAGGGCTACCAGTGGAAGGCGCGCGCCGGGCTTCGGGCCGGCGACTGGAAGCTGGTGAAGGACGCCATCGACGCGATGCCGGAAGCGCTGGCGACGGAGTCGGCCTGGGTTTATTGGAAAGGCCGCGAGCTGCGCACCGAAGGCAAGATCGACGAAGCGAAGAAGCAATTCGAATCCATCGCTGACCAGACGCATTTCTACGGCCAGCTCGCACTGGAAGAGCTGGATCGCAAGATTGCGATTCCGCCGCGCGCCGTGCCGCCGACCGCCGAGGAAATCGCGCCGATGGCGAAGAACGAAGGCTTCAAGCGCGCGCTGAAGTTCTTCGATCTCAACATGCGCTTCGAAGGCTACCGCGAGTGGAACTGGGAGCTGCGCAAGATGAACGAGCGCCAGCTGCTGGCGGCGGCGGAATTCGCGCGCCAGAAGGAGGTGCTCGATCGCATGGTGAGCACTTCGGACCGCACGAAGACCGAGTTCGACTTCACCCAGCGCTTCCCCACGCCGCACAAGGATGTGATGACCGCGAGCACCGAGCGCCTCGGCCTCGACATGGCCTGGGTCTACGGCC
>SPQI01000407.1 GCA_004570315.1 Oxalobacteraceae bacterium OM1
GGCCAGCTGGCTGCGCGGCTCGGCGAGGCCCGGCAGGGGAATCTCGATTTCCAGTGCGCCGGCCCAGTCGCTATGGGCGGTATTTTCGCGAATGGCGCGGCTGTAGCTGTATTCGGAGGTCATGTGGCCGATGCGGATGGGCGTACGCTCGCGGGCCGCCACGCCGATCACGCCTTCGCCAAGCTGGATCTCGGAACCGACGCCGGACGCTGCGTAGCCGCGGCTGGCCACCGTGTAGAGCCGCTTGCGGGCCTCGTCGAACATCAGCACCATGGTGTGCGCGATGCCGAAGTGCTGCTCCAGGCCATCGAGGGTTTCCGCCAGCAGGCGTTCCAGGTCCTGGCAGGCCGCGAGCCGCTCGCTGCAGGCGCGCAGGCCGGCAAGCAGGTTGCGCGGCGGCGCAGTCAGCGGCAGCGGATCGCCGGGGAGTGCCTCGATCGCGTGAACGCGGAACACGTCCGAACCGAGCAGGCGAAAGATGCCGCTCATGCCGGTGTGCGAGGCAATGCTGGCGAGCTTGGCCTTCATGCGCTCGAACAGCGGACCGGAGGTCTCGGTGCGCAGGTATTCGAGTGTCAGGCGGTATTGCGTGACGGTCAGCGGGCTGACAACGACGAGGCAGGCGCGCGGATTGGCAATGATGTTCTGCCGCGTCTTGTTGAAGAACTGGTAGGACAGCGCGACATGTTGGCTGTCGACGAACTCCACTTGCGACAGGTAGGCGATGTTCGGCATGCCGTCCGGGTCGGACGTGGCCATCGTGCCCGGAATCACGCCTTCGAAGCATTCCCGGATGGCGTCGAGGCGTATCGTCATGCCGCACTCCGCAAGGGTTCGCCGGCGCGCGGGCCGGGCGTCTGGCTGTAGGCGGCGATCGGCGTGAAGGCGACTGCCACGAGGTCGGCTGGCGGCAGCATGAAGAGCCGGCTCACCACTTCGGGCGCGTAGCCCATCGGGGCAAGCAGCTCGATGAAGGCGGCCTGCTGTCCGGCCATGAGTTCGAGGTCGCCCGGCTGCAGCCCTTCGACGGCGGCGTCTTTGCCTTTCAGCTGTACGGTGCGATGGGTAGGCGGATGGCTGAAGACAACGGCAATGACGCCGCGCTCGCGCAGGCAGTCCAGAGCCCGGCCGGCCTGGCGGGAAGACACGAACAGGGCAACGCGGCGGCGGTCGGCAGCCACGCGGCAGCCGACGGCACGTACGGCGACCGGGATGTGCTGCGCGTCGCAGGTGGCGAAGGACATGCTGACGCCCATCTGGAGAAAGGCGGCATGCTCCGCATCGAGGATGGGCTCGGGCGTCATTGTTCGGCTGTCTCCGGATGGGCGTTTTTCGTGCTTTTTTCGCAAATAATGATACCCGTGATGCCCATGGCCGGGCAAACGTGCGGCATCTGGTACAGTCGCGCGGATGAGCAGACAGACATTGGACCGCATCCTGCAATCGCAGGGCTTCGGCAGCCGCAAATGGTGCCGTGAATTGATTGCCGATGGGCAAGTTTTTGTCAATGGCACCGGCGCCACCGACTTCCGGGCCACGGTCGACACGGAAGGCTTGGTGCTCCGGGTTTTCGATGAGGATTGGCCTTATCGGGAGCACGTCTACATTGCGCTGAACAAGCCCTCGAATTACGAGTGTTCGCGCAAACCCAGCCATCATCCCGGGGTCCTGAGCCTGCTGCCGGAGCAGTTTTCCTGGCGCGACGTCCAGCCGGTCGGGCGCCTCGACCACGACACGACCGGCCTGTTGCTGCTGTCGGACGACGGCACCTTCATCCACGCGCAGTCGTCGCCCAAGCGCCACGTGCCCAAGCTTTACCTCGCCACGACCGCGGAGCCGGTCAATGCCCCGCTGGTCGAGCGCCTGCTGAGCGGGGTGCAACTGCACGACGAGCCGGCGCCGCTCGCCGCGCGCACCTGCCGGCAAGTCGGGCCAAACGAACTGGAAATCGTGCTGGAACAGGGCAAATATCACCAGGTCAAGCGCATGCTCGCTGCGGCCGGCAATCATTGTGCGGCCCTTCAGCGCACCGCCATCGGCGGCCTGACGCTGGACGCCCTCGGCCTGGAGGAGGGGGACTGGTGCTACCTGGAATCGGCCGAGCTTGCCTTGCTGGCGGGTTGATCTGCGCAATGTCAAGGGCGCCTGTGTTGCAGTGTGGTATTCCTGCGCTTCTTCTGGGCTATGATTTGCCACTAAGATAGTGGCTTGTCGCACTGCGACAGACCCATAGAGAGCCCGTCCACGGGCCGCTGCTCCGCAACCTTCCGATGCCATGCAAGAGACAGAATACAAACGCCTGATCCAGTCGTCGAAAGACCGCGCGACCTTCGGTTTCCTCGCGCTGGTGCAGCGGGCGATGCAGGATGCCGAGAAGGACATCGCTCAGAGGATGATCGAGGCGCGCACGCCGCTCGAGCAATCGACCTTGTCGGCCGTGCGCCACTTCCTCCGGCAGGACGGCAATCAGTTCCTGCGCCGCGTGGACGCGCTCTATCGCACCTACCTCGATCGCGCCATGCAAACCATGTACGTGGATTTTCGTCCCGGTTTGAAAAAAGTGTCGGCGAGCGAACTGTCGCTGGTCGACGACGAAGTGATGACCAATCAGATCGAGGTCGGACGCCTGGCGCAGCGCATGCGCGACGCCAACGAAGAGAGCATCGGTCGCCTGAATGTGATCATCGCCCAGATGCATGGCCAGCACGACGCGAAGGAACGGGAAAATCCCTTCCGTCCCTACCTGCTCGCGCGCCCGGTCTACGAGGCAATCCGCGAAATCGCGACGGACGAGCAGAAGGCCAAAACCCTGTTCGACTATTTGTCGAATGCCCTCGTGGAGCATCTTCCGGGGTATTACAGCGCGGTGCGCGAAGTCTTCGAAGACGCCGGGATGCGAGGCAAGTTCGTCGCGGTCCGGTCCCGCATGTCGCAGTTCCAGCGATATTTCGGCGCGGCGCCGGTCGCACCCGGCATGGCTGGTATGCCAGCGGCACACCTGAACGACCGCGTCTTGCCTAACCTGCAGCGCCTGTACGCGAATTACCAGGCGGCGCCTGATGCGACTGCGAAGGATGGTGACGGCGATGCGGAAAAGCCCGCCACCGTCGATGAATTCGTGCGCAAGATATTCAACCCCGGGCGCTCGCCGTTCCGTGGGGCGCGCGCGGGACAGCAGAGCGCCAATCCCATCGTCGAGCAACTCGGCCAGTTTCAGAAACAGGCGGCAGAAGATTCTTCCGCCGCGCGGGAAGGCAACCAGCTCTTTGCCTTGCGCGACAAGCTTGATCTGAGCAAGGCGTCCGGCATGGAGCGGCTGACAGTCGATGTGATCGCGATGCTGTTCGAATACATCGTCGGCGACGAGCAGATTCCCGAACTGCTGCGGCAGAGCATCAGCCGCCTGCAGATTCCGCTGCTAAAGGCTGCGATGCTCGACCAGGATCTCCTGCACGACGAGACGCATCCCGCCCGCCTGCTGTTGAACCGGCTTGCCTCTGCGGCAATCGCTGCGGATCCGCAGATCGAGGCGGGCCAGGCGACGCGCAAGGAAATCGATCGAGTGGTCGACGCCATCCTGTCCGGATTCGACCAGGACCTGTCGATCTTCGCGCGCAGCCTGGAGCAGTTCGAGGCGTTCAAGGCCGACCTCGCGCGGCACGAAGACTCCGCGACGACCGTGGCTATCGATTGCATCGAAGCGTCGGAAAAGATCAGCGTGCTGCTCACCAACGTCACGACGGCTCTGTGCGACGTACTGCTTCCGCTGAGCATCGACAAGCGCATCTCGGACTTCGCGATCGCCGTCTGGCCTCATGTCCTGGTGCAGGCTGCCTGGCAGGACGCGGAGCAGGGACATCCGCTGGCAAGCCAGTTCCTTCAGTACCGCAATCTGCTCGCTGAACTGATCTGGAGCATCGAAGAAAAGTCCGATCCGGCCGATAGGGCAGCCCTGATCAAGCAGCTGCCGGGCATCGTGAAGCGTTTCAACGCGGCGTTGCGCCTGATCCAGTTGCCCGAGGACGAGGTGCAGGAAATCCTCGACCTTCTCATGAACATGCACACGGCTGTCCTGCGCCCGGCACAGAGGCCGGCAGCTTCGGACAGTCATACGTTGGCGATTCTGCAGCAGGACCTCGGGCGTATCGCGGTGGCTTGGGACCGCGTCACGTGGAATCTGGACGAGCCGCCGCAGGCGCGTGCCGCAATCATCGAGGAGGTGATTCAGCGCAAGGGCGTCAAGGCCGAGCTGCACATCGGCGAGAAGTCGCTCGGCTCGACCGAGGCGGACCGCGAGTTCCTGGTGCAGACGTACTTGCTGGGAACGCGTGTGGAGATGCGGCGTGAAGCCGATGCCGAGACCGCACAGCTGGTGTGGATCAGCACCCACCGCTCGCTGTATCTGTTCAAGCGGGACAAGGACCGCAGCCTCGCCATTCATACGTCCTCGTCGCTGCTCGAAGCGCTGCGCGAAGGCACCATCTTCCCGGTGGAATATGCCCCCGTATTCGAGCGCGCCGTCGAATCGCTGCTGTTCGGCGCCGAAAAACTCGCCGGCGCCGCCTGAGCGGTGTTTTGCGATGGCTTCCCGGTTTGTCGGGAAGCCTTCGTTCCATCCTCTTCGTTATTTCACCACGCGATAGCAGGGGTTGTAGGCCTTGCCCGGCAGCTTCATGCGGTGCTGGGCGACGAATGAGGCGAGCAGTTCGTCCATCGGCTCCATGATCCTGCGGTCGCCATGGATTTCGAAGACGCCGCGCTCTTCGATCGCGCGGATACCCTGTTCCTTCACGTTGCCGGCCACCACGCCGGAGAAGGCGCGCCGCAGGTTGGCGGCCAGTTGATGCGATTCCTGGTCCTTGTGCAGGTGCAGGCTGCGCATGTTCTCGTGCGTCGGCAGGAAGGGCCGCTGGAACTCGTGGTCAATGCGCAGGAGCCAGTTGAAGTAATACGCGTCGCTGCGTTCCTTGCGGAATTCGCGCACCAGCTTGATGCCCGACTGCATTTCCTGCGCGACGCGTACCGGATCGTCGATGATGATCTTGTAGCGCTTCTGGGCTTCCGCGCCGAGCGTCACGCCGATGAACTGGTCGATCTTGCGGAAATACGCTTCGGCACTCGCCGGCCCGGTGAACACGAGCGGGAAAGGCACGGCGGCATTGTCCGGGTGGAGCAGGATGCCGAGGATATACAGAATCTCTTCCGCCGTGCCGGCGCCGCCCGGGAAGACGATGATGCCGTGGCCCGCGCGCACGAAGGCTTCGAGCCGTTTTTCGATGTCCGGCAAGATCACGAGGTCGTTGACGATGGGGTTCGGCGATTCCGCGGCAATGATGCCAGGCTCCGATATGCCAAGGTATCGCCCGCCTGCAAGGCGCTGCTTGGCGTGGCCGATCGTCGCGCCCTTCATCGGCCCTTTCATCGCGCCCGGGCCGCAGCCGGTGCAGATATCCAGTTCACGCAGGCCGAGCTGGTAGCCAACTTCCTTCGAGTAGTTATATTC
>SPQI01000093.1 GCA_004570315.1 Oxalobacteraceae bacterium OM1
CCGCTAGATCCACTAGAACCGCTCGTGCCGCTGGAGCCGCTCGATCCGCCGGACGTGCCAGAGCTGCCGGACGACCCCATAGGTTCGGTGTTGCCCGTCGTGCCTGAAGCACCCGAAGTCCCGGAGCTGCCGGTCATGCCCGAACTGCCGGAGCTACCCGACGTACCCGACGCACCTGACGTATCGGAACTGCCCGAAGCACCCGAGCTGCCCGAGCTGCCCGAAGTCCCCGAGCTGTCGGAGCTGCCGCTACCCGACGTGCCCGAGGTACCGGACGATCCCGAGCTTCCGCCGGAGCTCATGCTCGAGCCGCCGGAGCTCATGCCCGAGCCGCCGGAAGTCATCCCAGAACCGCCGGACGATCCGGAGGACCCCGTCATGCCGGACCCGCTCGATCCGCTCGATCCGCTTGAGCCCGAAGTGCCCGAACTCCCGCTGCCTGTGGAAGAACTCTGGGCGAGCACGACGCCGCTGCCCAACGCTGAAACGAGAAGTGCGATCAACAGCTTGTTCATATCCTGCCTCCAATCATTAGTGGAATGAAATTCGATTTGGCCGAACATGTCGGCATGCATTGCGTGATGCATGCGGATTGGTGCGCGCGGCTTGCAAAAGGTTCATGGCAATTACGGCAAATCCCCTGCGTGCAGCACGGCATGTTGCCCGGCGGCTCCAGGTTGCGGAACATTGCAACGGAACGTGACGGCCGGATCTTCTTCAAATCAGATTTGAGGAGTGGCCATGACTCAGTCACATACTGCAGACGTCAACGCCCTGGTAGCCCGCTTTACCGAACTGCAGGAGCGTTGGGAAGGCAATCCGGATCAGTTCTCGTGGGAAGCGTTGCAGGAACTCGCCAGTGCCGGCGCGCATGCCTACAACGACGAAGCGGGGCCGTCGTTCCATGCGCTCGTGCTGGACGGCGTGCCGCACACTGCCTTCCACGAACGCTTCGTGCGCTTCTCGCTCGACGCCGGCTTCGATCCGTTCCGGTTGGGAACGGCGGGCGCCACGCAGAGCACCGTACGTGCGTTGCTCGACCATGCCGCGCTGGCCCAGGCCGCCGCAAGCAACCCCGCATCGGCACGCATGCATGCCATGTTCCTCGAGCAGGCGCGCCAGCGCTTCGGGCCCATGGTGGAGCAGGCGCGCGCGGGCAATGCCGATGCGATGGAGAGCCTGCAGCCGGTGTTCACCGCCTGCGCGGAGTCGATCCCCTCGGAACTCCTCGCCGTCGTGGTGCCGGAACTGGCGCGTGCGCACGGGGGTGGAGCGGGCGGCCCATTTCCCGGCGAAGAGGGCTACCTGTCGGCGGCCGAATCGGCGATCGACAGTGCGCGGCCGCAAGGCTGAGCACAGCCGCCCGCTCCATCATGCGATGAGGGTGGCGAGGGCGGCGATGATGCCGCGCATGTCGGGAGGCGCCTTTGGCAAAGACCGTTCGATGGCTGGCCGTCCTGGCGGCCGCACTGCTGTGCTGCGCGCCGGCATGGGCGCGCGTCGAAGTCAGGCTCTGGACCCTCCTCAACGGCGGTGACGGCGCCCGCATGCGTGCCCTCGTCGACGGTTTCAATGCCAGCCAGCAGGACGTCGAAGTCGTCAGCACCACGCTCAAGTGGGGCGAGCCTTTTTATACCAAGCTGATCACTGCCTCCGCCGTGGGCGCCGGACCCGACGTGGCGACGATCCATCTCTCGCGCATTGCCAACCTCGCAGGCGGCGGCGTGCTGCGTCCGATCGCTGCCGATGAGCTGGCGCAGGCCGGACTGCAGGAGCGGGATTTCTATCCGCGCCAGCAGGCGCAGGCGCGCTACCAGAACGCGCTATATGCCGTGCCGCTCGACCTGCACATGCTCGTGCTCTACTACAACAAGACGCTCGCTGGGCAAGCCGGCCTGCTCGACGCCGAAGGTCGCCTGCGTCCCATCGACGGCATCGATGCATTGACGCAGGCTTTTGCCCAGGTGCGCGAACGCACCGGCGCGCGCGGCATGACGATGGAGAGCGCGCAAAGCTCGTATGCGGTGTGGCGCCTCTGGCTCTCGATGCTGGCGCAGCAGCATGTGCCGCTCGTCGCGGGAAACCGCTTCGCATTCGGTAGCGCCGGGGTCGATGCGCTCGCCACCATCTCGCGCTGGTTCGCGCAGGGCTACGCCAGCCGCGGCCTCGACTATGCGGGCTCGACCAGCCAGTTCATCGGCGGCCGTGCCGGCTTCATGCTCAACGGCGTCTGGGAAGTGCCCACGCTGGAGGCGGCCCGGCGCAACAACACCTTGGGCTTCGACTACGGCATCGTCCCGCTACCGCGCCTGTACGGCGATGCTGCTGCCTGGGCTGATTCGCACGGCTTCGCCATTCCCGCCAACGGCAAGCGGTCGCCATCGCCCGAGAAAGTGCGGGCGGTGCTGCGCTTCGTCGCCTATGCGGAGCGCCACGCGCTGACCTGGGCCGAGGGCGGTCACGTGCCCGCCTATCGGCCGGTCGCCGAGTCGGCCGCGGTGCGCGCGCTCGAACCGAATGCGAGCTACGCAAACGCGGTCGCCGACGTGGTCTACGATCCGCCCGCCTGGTATGCCGGCGCGGCCGGGCCGATGCAGTTCATCGCGTCCAAGTTCCTGCCGGCCGCGCTCTCGGGCCAGCTCACGCCTGTGCAGGCGCTGGACATGTTCGCGTCGGAGGCGGCGCGCCTGCTGGCCAAGCCGGCACCACGGTATTGAGTGCCGACCATGGCGCGCTTCCGCACACGCGTTCCTGCCGCATGGCTGCTGCTGGCGCCTTTCTTCTTCGTGTTCTTGCTGTTCTTCCTGGTGCCGGCCCTGCAGACCTTCACCATGAGCCTGAGCGACAGCAGCCTCACGCGCACCAATGCCTACATCGGCCTGGCCAACTACGCTGCGCTGCTGCGCGAGCCGGCCTTCCGCGACTCCTTGCGCCACACCGGCTACTTCGCCGTGCTGACCGTGGTGCCGCTGACCGCCGTGGGCCTGCTGATGGCGGTGCTGGTGGATCACTTCCGGCCCGGCCGCGGGCTGCTGCAGGCCATTTTCTTCCTGCCCGTCGTGCTGCCGATCTCCGTCATGACACTGGTCGCCGGCTGGGTGCTGCACCCTACCTTCGGCCCGGTCAACCATGTGCTCGGCAGCGACCGCGCCTGGTTTGCCGATGCGACCTGGGCCATGCCCTCCATCGCCGCGTGGACCATCTGGTGGACCGCGGGCTTCAACATGCTGATGTTCCTCGCCGCGCTGCGCAACATTCCCGCCGAGATCTACGAAGCCGCGGCCCTCGACGGCGCGAACCGCTTCCAGGCGTTCCGCGACATCACCTGGCCGGCGCTGCTGCCCACCGTCGGCATGGCGCTGGTGCTGCAACTGATCGCCTCGTTCAAGATCTTCGGGCAGACCTACATCCTCACGTCCGGCGGCCCGTACAACACCACGCGGGTGACGCTGCACTACATGTACGAGACGGCCTTCATCCAGAGCGACGCCGGCTATGCCGCGGCGATCGCGATGGCCTTCGTCGTCATCGTGGCCGGGCTCACGGTGGCGCAGGCAGCGCTCCTCAGATGGGCGCGGGGGAGGGCATGATGGTACGCAGCCGCTCGCTGCCGTGGGCGTTAGTGGCGCTGGCAAGCGCCGGCCTGCTTGCACTGCTATGGGCCGCACCTCTGCTGTGGGCGCTCGCCACTGCCTTGCGCCCGGAGCACGAGACGGTGTCCGCCGCCTTCCACTGGCTGCCGCGGCATTGGACGGCGGAAGCGTTCGCGAAAGTGCTGGCGAGCGGCAGCGTGCTGCGCTGGTTGTTCAACAGCGCCGTGGTCGCGCTGCTGGTGACGCTGCTCACGCTGGCCGCCAGCCTGGGCGCCGCCTATGCCTTCTCGCAACTGCGTTTCCGCGGCCGGCAGCTGCTGTTCGCCTTGTCGATGCTGGCCTTCATGGTGCCCTTCGAGGCGCTCGTCGTCCCGCTGTTCCGGATGATGAACGCCTTGCAGCTGGTCGACACCTATGCCGGCGTGATCCTGCCGCAGCTGGTGTCGCCCATGGCCATCTACGTCTTCAAGCAGTTCTTCGATGCCATCCCCGGCGACTTCCGAGACGCGGCGCGCATCGACGGCGCCTCGCACTTCCAGGTGCTGCGTCACGTCTATCTGCCGCTCAGCCGCAACATCGTGTGGGCGATGGGCATCGTGATTTTCATCGGCGCCTGGAACAATTTCCTTTGGCCCTTCATCGTGATTGCCTCGCCCGAGATGATGACCATCCCGCTCGGCCTCACGCAGACGGAAGACGCCTTCGGCGTGCGCTACGCCCAGCTGATGGCGGCGGCGCTGCTGGGCGGCATGCCGGTGGCGCTGGCTTATGTGCTGTTCCAGCGGCGGGTGACGGAAGGATTGCTTGCCGCGACGGGCCTGCACGGCTGACGCGGCGAGCGGACCTCAGGAGCGGCCGGCGACGGCCGGCATGCCGGCTTCGGCATGGCGCCCGGTGCGGCGTGCATCGCGGACGACGACATAGATGACGAGCGCGGTCTCGAACAGGTAGCCGGCCCAGTTCACCATCTGCAACGTATCGTGGTCCATGAACTGCACCGTGCCGTAGAGCTTGCTCATGTTGATGGCCATGTGCAGGAAGACCAGCAGCCACAGGCTGGCGCAACGGTAGCGCACGGCGGTGAACATCATGCCGCTGATGGCGGTGAGCCCGGCGCGGGTGAGGGCGTCTTCCCAGCTGGCGCCCATGAAGCCGTGCAGCAGGTGCATGGCGCCGAACAGGAGGCCGTTGATCATGATGGCCCGCCACTGCGGCAGGCCGAGCAGCAGCGCGAAGATCACGCCGCGAAACAGCAATTCCTCCCCGAAGGCGTTCGGGATCTGGATGAGCAGGTCGCTCCCGATGTCGCGCTGCGGACCGACCTGCACGCCCAGCGAGAGATAGATCGCGCAAATCAGCAGGCCGGCGAAGAAGAAGGGCTCGGCTTTGAGCTTGCCGAACTCGATGCCGATCTGCCGCCAGAGGCCGAGCACCTGCACCATGACCAGCGGCAGGATGATCGTGGAGGCGAAGGCGAGCAGCTTGACCTTGCCGAAGGCTGCGGGCGGTGCCAAGGCCTGGCCGAGTTTCAGGATGAAAAAGGTGAGCAGGAACTGGAATGCTGCAAGGCAGACTGCAGCGATAACTGGGCGCTGTGCGGAAAGCTGGCGGAGCGACATGGGCGTCTCGTTCGTTGTCGTTGTTGGAGCCCGCATCCTGCCCGGCCGCCACGCCGGGCGCGAGCCGATTGCGATGAACTGCAAGAATCGAGGGACGAACTGCGCTGCAGAGATGCCTCGGAAGCGGTGCCGACAGCCGGTCTTCAGGCGGGCGCGTCTTCCAGCAGACGCTGCGCCGTGCGCAAGCCGTCCGCAATGACCAGCATCGCGCGCCGCCATTCGGCGAGGTCGCCGCAGCGCAGCACGTAG
This sequence comes from Oxalobacteraceae bacterium OM1, assembly GCA_004570315.1. GTDB lineage: Bacteria > Pseudomonadota > Gammaproteobacteria > Burkholderiales > Burkholderiaceae_D > Noviherbaspirillum. Next base: position 5,462 of record SPQI01000093.1, read on the forward strand.
GCCGGGTGATAGACAGGCACGATCCAGCGGCCGTCGTGCGCC
>SPQI01000009.1 GCA_004570315.1 Oxalobacteraceae bacterium OM1
GCCAAAGCCCCCGCCGGAACCCCCGCCGCCCCCGCCGATGATGATGCCCGGACCGCCCCAGCCGCCGCGGCGGTGCGTATAACCGCGAGCCGAACGCATGCGCGAGAGGATGATGAACAGCACCACGAAGATGAAGACGAGGGCAAACGAGAAGGTGTCCGGTCCTTCGTCGTCCTGCGCGGCCTTGCGCTCAGCCGCCGGCAGCTTCTCCTTGTCGATCAACGCGCTGATCGCCGACACGCCCGCCGACAGTCCGCCGTAGAAATCGTTCTGCCGGAAATGCGGGGCGATGACGTCCTGCAGGATGCGCTTGGACTGGGCATCGGTCAGGCTGCCCTGCACGCCGCGTCCGGCTTCGATGCGCAGCCGCCGCAGCGAGGGCGGGTTGTCGCGCGCCACGATCAGCAGCACGCCGTCGTCCACGCCCTTGCGGCCCAGTTTCCATTGGTCGAAGACGCGGATGCTGTACTGCTCGATGGCTTCCGGCGCCGTCGTCTTCACGATCAGGATGGCAATCTGGCTGCCGCTGCGGTCCTCGTAGTCCTTCAGCACGTTTTCCAGCGTCTGCCGCTGGCCGGCATCGAGCAGGCCGATCTGGTCGGTGACGCGAGCCGTCAGCTGCGGCACCGGCACGAAGTCTTGCGCGCCGGCATTCAATGCGCAGGCCAGCAGGCAGGCGAGCAGCAGGCGCAGTGCGGCGGACATCTACTTGCCGAAGTTGACGGTCGGGGCGTTCGAGATCGACTTCTCGTTCTCCACCGTGAAGGAGGGCCGCACGTCGTAGTGGAACATCATGGCCGTCAGGTTGGTGGGGAAGCTGCGCGCCAGCACGTTGTACTCGCGCACCGACTGGATGTAGCGCTGGCGTGCGACCGTGATGCGGTTCTCGGTGCCTTCGAGTTGCGACTGCAGGTCGCGGAAGTTGGCATCGGCCTTCAGGTTCGGATAGTTCTCGGAGACGGCCATCAGGCGCGACAGGGCCTGGGTCAGCTCGCCTTGTGCCTGCTGGAATTTCTGGAAGGCTTGCGGATCGTTCAGCACTTCCGGCGTCACCTGGATGCTGGTCGCCGATGCGCGCGCCCGCGTGACCGCCTCGAGCGTCTCGCGCTCATGCGAGGCGTAGCCCTTCACCGTGTTCACCAGGTTCGGAATCAGGTCGGCGCGGCGCTGGTACTGGTTCACCACCTCGCCCCATGCCGCCTTCACGTTCTCGTCCTTGTCCTGGAATTCGTTGTAACCGCAACCGGCCAGCATGACGGCCACGATGGCCGTCGGCAACCATTTCATCCATGTACGCATCGGCGCTCCTCGTTCTTGATTGTCAGATTGGACAGCATTTAGTTGGTGTCGGTGCTGCGCGGTTTCAACAATACGGTGCTCATCGCGACGAGAATCAAGCCCATGGCGGCGTAATCCTGCCAGTGCGGCGTTTCGCCGAGCAGCCAGGCGCCGGAAAACACGCCGAGCACCGGGATCATCATCACCGAGAGGCTGGAGGCAACCGGCGGCAGGTTGCGGGCGAGGCCGAACCAGACGGTGTGCGCGAAGCCGAAGATGAGGACCGCGTTGTAGATGATGGCGCCCCAGGTGGTCGCATCCGGCGCGTGCCAGGCGTCATGTTCGAAGACGATGGAGAGAAGGGTCATGATGACGCTGGTAATGGCCATCATCCAGAAGGTAAGTGAAATGGTCGGCATGGCGACCGTGGACCGGCGCATCAGCACGGTGCCATAGCCCCAGCCTGCGGCTGCCGCAAGGACCAGCAGGCTGCCCAGCGGCTGGCCGGACAGATTGGCGAGTTCGCTGGACATCAGCAGCACCGCGCCGGCCAGTGCGCAGCCGACGCCGAACCAGGCGCGGCGTGCGGGACGCTCGCCGAAGAAGATCACGCCGCAGAGCACTGCCCACACCGGCATCGTGTAGCCGAGGATGGCCGCGCGTCCGGAGCTGAGCATCCGCACGCCGAGGATGACGAAGACGTGCCACAGCAGCATGTTGGGAATCGCGAGCCGCAGGATCTTGCCGAACTCGCCTTTGGGGATCGCAAGCGAGGCGCCTTGCAGGCGGGCCGCGAGCCAGAGCGTGGGTAGTCCGCCCAGCATGCTGATGGTGCGGAAGGTGAGCGGCGGGAAGTCGCGCACGCCGAGCTTCATGATGGGCCAGTTGACGCCCCAGACGAGCGTCAGCAGCACGAGCAGAGTCCAGTCTTTGCGGGTCAGGGTCATGCCGAAACGATATCACGGCACGTTACAATACGGGTTTGGGCCGGTGCCACCCGCGGCGCCCGCTTGCCGTCCTGCTCCCACGCGCGATGCGCTTCCAACGAACCCATCACAAGGCAGCCCGATGACCTTCATCGAACAACTCTCCGCCGCCTGGACCGCCAGGAATTCCCTGCTGTGCGTCGGCCTCGATCCCGACGTCGCCAAGTTCCCCGAAGCGCTGAAGGACCGCCCCGACGCGGTGCTCGCCTTCTGCAAGGCCATCGTCGATGCCACCGCCGACGTCGCCTGCGCCTTCAAGCCGCAGATCGCCTACTTCGCGGCCTTGCGTGCCGAAGGGCAGCTCGAGGATTTGTGCGCATACATCCGCACGGCCTACCCCGACATTCCCATCGTGCTCGACGCCAAGCGCGGCGACATCGGCGCCACCGCCGAGCAATACGCCCGCGAAGCCTTCGAGCGCTATGGCGCGCATGCGGTCACGGTGAATCCCTACATGGGCTTCGATTCGGTGGCGCCCTATCTCGAATGGAAGGACCGCGGCGCCATCGTGCTGTGCCGCACCTCGAATCCGGGCGGCTCAGACCTGCAGTTCCTGCAGGCCGACGGCACGCCGGTCTACCAGCATGTGGCGCGCCTCGTCGCGGAGAAGTGGAATACCAATGGTCAGTGCGGCCTCGTGGTCGGCGCCACCTTCCCGGCGGAATTGCAGCAGGTGCGCGCCATCGTCGGCGACATGCCGCTGCTGGTGCCTGGCATCGGCGCGCAGGGCGGGGATGTGCAGGCGACGGTGAAGGCGGGCCGCACCGCAGCGGGCACCGGCATGATGATCAACTCCTCGCGCGCCATCCTGTATGCGAAGGCGAATGCGGGCGAAGACTTCGCTGCGGCCGCACGCCGCGTCGCCACCGAGACGCGCGACGAGATCAACCGTTACCGCGTCTGATCCCGCACCGGCCTTCACGCGAAGTAGGCCAGCATTTCCTCCGCCAGCAATTCCGGCACTTCGTCCGGAATGAAATGCCCGGCCGGCACGGCCTTGCCCGTGAGCGGCCCGGCGCATTTTTCGCCCCAGTCCTTCATCGGATCGAACAGATGCGCCACGACGCCGCGCTCGCCCCAGAGCACATGCGTCGGGCAGGCGATGCGCTTGCCGTCGCGGTCGTGCTCGAGATCGATGGAGGCGGCCGCACGATAGTCCTCGCAGGCCGCATGAATGGCATCAGGTTGGCAGAAGCAGCGCACGTACTCGGCCTTTGCGCGCGGGTCCATGAAGTTTGCGCCCTGCAGGTTCCAGCCGCCGAGGGTCGCGTTGGCATAGAACTCCGCGCTCGCGCCGATCAGCGTTTCCGGCAGCGGCGCCGGCTGGATCAGCAGGAACCAGTGGTAGTACAGCGTGGCGAAGCGCATGTCGGTGCGCTCGTACATCGTCCGCGTCGGCGAGATGTCGAGCAGTATGAGCTTGTCCACGCGCTCCGCATGGTCGAGTGCGAGGCGATGCGCCACGCGGCCGCCGCGGTCATGGCCGCAGACGTTGAACTGCGCGAAGCCGAGCGCCTGCATGAGATCGGCCATGTCCTGCGCCATGGTGCGCTTGGAATAATTGCTGTGATCCGGCAGTCCCTTGGGCTTGGAGGAATCGCCGTAGCCGCGCAAGTCGGGCATCACGAGCGTGAAGCGTTGCGCAAGGCGATCCGCGACGCCATGCCAGATGACATGCGTCTGCGGATACCCGTGCAAGAGCAGCAGCGGCGGTCCGCTGCCGCCGTGCCGCAGATGAATCTCGACGCCGTTGACCGCAATCCGGTCGGCGGCAAAGCGCTCAAGCACGGACCTGCTCCAGCAGGCGCAGCAGGCCCTTCAGCGCATGCGCCACCGTCTGCTCGCGCACGGCCTGGCGGTCGCCGGAGAACACCAGCCGTTCGGTATGGGTATGGTGCTCCACCGCCCAGCCGAAACAGACCGTGCCGACCGGCTTGCCCGGCACAGCCCCGCCCGGCCCGGCGATGCCGGTGGTGGACACGGCGAGGTGCGCATTGCTGTTCGCCAGCGCGCCCTCGGCCATCGCGCCCGCCACTTCTTCGCTGACGGCGCCGCACTGCGCGATCATTGCCGCCGGCACATCCAGCAATTCGGTCTTCGATGCGTTGGAGTAAGTGATGAAGCCGCAGTCGAACCATTCCGACGAACCGGCGATTTCCGTGATGGCATGGCCGACGCCGCCGCCGGTACAGGATTCGGCGGTCGCCATCAGCAGGCCACGGGTTTGCAGGGCACGGCCCACGCGGGCCGCAAGGTCGAGAATGTCGTTCATGGCGCGCTCCTTGGCTGGTGGGCCTACTTTACCATCCGCCTGCGCCGCTGCCTTGCGCTGCGGCCAAGGCGCTGCTCCACGATGCCGGCGCACTGCGCGGCATGCACCGCGCCGACGATGTCCTGCGTCGCTTCTGGGCGTCGCCCGCGTTGTGATCTCGATCAAAGCCGGCACGGCCGGCCTGCGTAAGATGAGGCTTGAAGGGGAGCCTCCCTTCGCCAGCAGGACCCAGCAGCAGTGTGACGTTTCGAGCTTGCGCGGTCATTCGTGACCGCGTTTTTTTTCGCCCTTCAGATCGCCCGCCACACGGCGAACAGCAGCAGCGTGTAGAACGCCGCCAGGACATCGTCCGTCATCACCCCGAACCCGCGCTTGAAGCGCCGCTCGAACTGGCGGATCGGCGGCGGTTTCGTCATGTCGAAGACCCGGAACCAGAAGAAGGCCCAGAACTGGGTGCCGAATCCGGCCGGCGTCAGGAAGACCAGCACCAGCCAGAAGGCAATGATCTCGTCCCACACCATGCTGCCGTGGTCGGGAATGCCGAGATGCTTGCCCGTGACCTGGCACGCCCACACACCGATCACGTAGCCGATGCCGATGATGGCCGCCCACGCCGTCGGCGTGAACACGTCCGGCCAGCGCGCCGTGAGCAGCACGTACGATACCCAGGCAAACAGGGTGCCCATGGTTCCCGGCACGACCGGCGAGAGCCCGCTGCCAAAACCCTGCGCGAGAATGTGGGCGGGATGCGAGAGCATGAAGCGTCCGTTCGGACGCCGGACATGGGCCTGCTGGCCCGGTTCGAGTGTGATCATGATGCGGAAAAGTGGTCGAAGGATTGCACTTGCAAGGGCAGCGGTGCGCCGTCGCGGTCGAGCAGGCGCAGGCCGGGCGCGGCGTCGATGCGGCCGATGCAGGTGACGGGCGTGGCGGCGGCGCGTGCGGCCTCCAGG
>SPQI01000269.1 GCA_004570315.1 Oxalobacteraceae bacterium OM1
CCCAGACGCCGCAGGCCAGCGCCAGCATCGCAGCCAATGCGTTCATGCAAGTCTCCGTGTGCTGATGAAACCCTGCAGGGATGCATCTTTTATGCCGCCCCCGATCGGGGAAACTTTTACACGCGGCAGGCGTCTTTTCAGCACGTCCCTTTGCATGGATCGCCGCCGGCCCGCATGCCGCCATTGGCACCAAAAATGCTCCACCGCCAATATCGATTTTCCCGAGAGACCGCATGCAGCTGCCTGCCCGCATGCATTCCACGCGCCGATCCGTGAGTACGCCGATTCTCAAACTGCCGGTCAAGATACTGCCCCAGCCGGATGAAACGACCTGCGGGCCGACCTGCCTGCACACGGTTTACCGCTACTGGGACGACAACGAGCCGCTCGAAGACGTCATCACCCGCACCGGCCGCCTCGAGCACGGCGGCACCTTCGCCGTCTTCCTCGCCTGCGACGCCCTGCGCAAGGGCTACTCGGCGACCATCTACACCTACAACCTCAACGTGTTCGACCCGAGCTGGTTCACCCGGCGCGACGTCGACATCGCCGACCGCCTGCGCCGGCAGCGCGAAGTGAAGATGGATTACCGGCTGCAACACGCCACCACCGGCTATCTCGAGTTCCTCAAGCTCGGCGGCCGCCTGCGCCTGATGGACCTGACGCGTGGCCTGATCCACGGCCACCTGCGCCGCGGCATGCCCATCATCACCGGCCTGAGCTCGACTTACCTCTATCGCGTGCCGCGCGAATACGGACCGGACGATCAGCCGGACGACGTGCGCGGCATCCCGGCCGGGCATTTCGTGGTCATCGCCGGCTACGACCGGCCACGGCGGCGCGTGCTGGTGATGGACCCGTATCAGGCCAACCCCTATGCGAGCAACCACGAGTACTGGCTCAGCCTGGAGCGCGTCGTGGCCGCGGTGCATCTCGGCATCGTCACGCACGATGCCAACCTGCTGATCATCCAGCGGCCTTCCGGGTCGCGACAGGAAAGACCATGAACATCCTCTTCGTCGTCAGCCAGTTGGAAGATTGGCCGATCGACCTGCCCGGGATCAGCATCATTCCCGCGCAAACCTACCTGCTGGACCAGCAGTACGGGGATTTCAATTCCACCCAGGTGTTCAACCTCTGCCGCACCTACCGCTACCAGGGCTACGGCTACTACGTCTCGCTGCTTGCCGAAGCGCGCGGCCACCGGCCGGTGCCGGACGTGGAAGCGATGAAGGACCTGCACGCCGACGACCTCGTCGCCGCGCTCAGCGACAAGCTGGGCAACCTGATCGACTGCTCCTTCTCTCGCTCCGAGGAGGACATCGCCGACCTCACCATCTATTTCGGGCGCGACGCGTCCGGCCGCCACCCGCATCTTGCCGAGCAGCTGTTCCTGCAGCTGCGCACGCCGCTGCTGCATGCCCGTTTCGAACGCGCCCACGGCCGCTGGCATCTGTGCAGCGTGTATGCCGGCAGCCCGCGCGACATCCCGGAGCACGACCGCAGCTTCGTCGCCGATGCGGTGGCCGATTACCTGAAGGAACAGAAGGTCCGGACCAGACGACCGGCGAGCGAGGTCCACTCGCTCGCCGTGTTGCATGACCCGCAGCGCAAGGAAGCGCCCTCCAATCCGGAGGCGCTGCGCAAGTTCGTCGAAGCCGCCGAAACGCTCGGCATGCAGGCGGAACTCATCACGCCCAAGGAGACGCGCCGCCTGGGCGAATTCGACGCCCTCTTCATCCGCGACACCACGAACGTCGATCACTACACCTATCGCTGCGCCCGCCAGGCGGCCGACGACGGCATGGTGGTGATCGACGATCCCGACTCCATCCTCCGCTGCACCAACAAGATCTATCTCGGCGAGCTGCTCGCGCGCCATCACATCGCCACGCCGAAGTCGATGGTGGTCCACAAGGGCAACGTCGACCAGATCGTGCCCACGCTCGGCCTACCCTGCATCCTGAAGCAGCCGGACGGCGCCTTTTCGCTAGGCGTGGCGAAGGTAGAGACCGAAGAGCACCTGATCGAGAAGGCCGAGGAGCTGCTGCAGGAATCCGAACTGGTGCTGGCGCAGGAATACCTGCCGACAGAATTCGACTGGCGCATCGGCGTGCTCGACCGCCGGCCGCTGTTCGTCTGCAAGTACCACATGGCGCCGGGCCACTGGCAGATCATCAAGCACGACCACCATGAAATGCGCGAGGGCAAGACCGAGGCGCTGTCCATCGGCGAGGTGCCCGACGAAGTGGTGAACATTGCCGTCCAGGCCGCCAACCTGATCGGCGACGGTTTCTACGGCGTCGACCTGAAGCAGGTCGGCGGGCAGTACTACGTCATCGAGATCAACGACAACCCGAACGTCGACGCCGGCAACGAGGACGCCGTGCTCGGCGACGCGCTCTACCGCGAGGTGATGGGCGTATTCCGCAAGCGCATCGAGGCGAAGAAAGGGAAAGGAAACCACACATGAACGACGACGAAGAGGGCGAGCCCCCGTTATTGCACGCCTTCGGTGGCTACGGCATCGAACTGGAATACATGCTGGTCGACCGCAGCACGCTCGCGGTGAAGCCGCTGGCGGACCGCCTGCTGCACGCTGCGGCCGGGCAGCCGAGCAACGATGTGGACCGCGGGCTGCTGGGGTGGTCGAACGAGCTGGTGCTGCATGTCATCGAAATCAAGAACCAGCGGCCGATCGCCTCGCTGTCGCTGCTGCCGGAGGCTTTCCTCGACGAGGTGCAGTACATCAACGGCATGCTGGAAAAATACGACGCCCAGCTGATGCCGACGGCCATGCATCCGTGGATGGACCCGAAGCGCGAAACCCGCCTCTGGCCGCACGACAACGACGCCATCTACAAGGCTTACGCCCGCATCTTCGACAGCCAGTCGCACGGCTGGGCGAACCTGCAGAGCATGCACATCAACCTGCCCTTCGCCGACGACCGCGAGTTCGCGCGGCTGCATGCGGCGGCGCGGCTGGTGCTGCCCATCCTCCCTGCGCTGGCGGCCAGCTCGCCGATCGCCAATGGGGCGCCGACCGGCTGGGCGGACTACCGCATGCGGGTGTACTGCGACAACGCCGAGGGCTTCCCGGCGATTACCGGCATGGTGGTGCCGGAGACGATCACGAGCCGCGCGGCCTACGAGTCGCGCATCCTGGAGCCGATGTACCAGGCGATCGCACCGCAAGATCCGGACGGGGTGCTGCAGCATGAATGGCTGAACTCGCGCGGGGCGATTGCGCGCTTCGACCGCAACGCCATCGAGATCCGCGTGATCGATACGCAGGAAAGTCCGCGCGTGGATCTGGCGATCGCGGCGGCGGCGCGCTCGGCGATTCGCAGCCTGTACCGCGCGGAGCATTCCACGCTGGAAGCACAGCAGGAGATGCCGACCGCGGCACTGGCGAAAATCCTGCAGGACTGCATACGCGAAGCGGAACGGGCTGTGATTACCGACGCGAATTATCTGCGTCTGCTGGGCTTTCCCGGGAATGCCTGCGATGCGCGCGAGCTGTGGTGGCATCTGGTGGAGCGGATGCAGAAAGACACCGCCGCGCAGGACCCGTTCTGGCGCGAGCCGCTGCGCAACATCCTGGACCATGGGCCGTTGGCGCGGAGGATTCTGGCGGCGGCGGGCAACGCGCCATCGCGCGGCGCGATCGAGGCGGTGTATCGGGAGCTGTGCGGGTGTCTGCAGGAAGGCAGGATGTTTTTGCCGTAGATGGATAGGCCTCCGACGGCGGGCGCCTGCTTCAACGACTGTGCCTGCCCTTCCCCGTCATTCCGGCGTGCGCCGGAATGACGGGGAGAGGTAGCCACCCGACCAAGCGGACAAGCTCGCCCGCAAACATCCATAACAAGAGGCATCGGACACCTTGACCACCCACGTCGTCATCACCTGCGAACACGGCGGCAACCGCATCCCGTCCCGCTATCGCGAGTGCTTCACCGGCTTCGAACCGCTCCTGCGCAGCCATCGCGGCTACGACAACGGCGCCCTGCGCACCGCCAGGGAGATGTCCGCTGCTCTCGGCGCCCCGCTGATCGCTTCCACCGTAAGCCGCCTGCTCATCGACCTGAACCGCCCGCTCGGGCACCCCAAGGCGTTCTCGGAAGTCACGCACGGCCTCCCCAAGCCGCTCCGCGAAGAGATCATCGCCGGCTGCTACCTGCCCTTTCGCGCCCAGGCCGAAACCGCGATTGCTCAGGCCATGGCAGGCGGCGCGCGGGTGGTCCACGTCTCCTGCCACACCTTTACGCCGGAGCTCGCCGGCAAGGTGCGCAATGCCGACCTCGGCCTGCTCTACGACCCGGCGCGTGCCCGTGAGGCGGCGCTCTGCCGGCGCTGGCAGGAGAGCCTGCGCGAGCGCGCCAGCGGCCTGAAGATCCGCATGAACTATCCCTACCTCGGCACCGCCGACGGCTTCACCGTCTATCTGCGCCGGCGCTTTCCGGCCGATGCCTATCTCGGGCTCGAACTGGAGATCAACCAGCGCCATGTGATGGAGGGCGGCACGCATTGGCGGGCACTGCGGCAGGCCGTCATCGAGAGCTTCCGCACCGCTGCCGCCCTGTAAATTTTCTACTTCGTCGCAGGATATACCGGCTCAGCGGCGCGGTGCCGCACAAATGCTGCAGGAACCATGCACGGGCGCGCCGGGCGGCCACTTCCTGATTGCCGGGCTCCTCGAAGGTGTGGGTGGCGCCCGGGACGACGTCCAGGCGCTTGTCGCAGCGCAGTGCGGCGTAGGCCTGGCGGTTCACCCGTACCAGCGGCTCATCGAGCTCGCCGACGATGAGCAGCGTAGGCACATCGATGCCGACGAGCGTGTGATGCTCGAGGAGCCCAAGCTGGCCGCTGCGGGCCACCACCGCGGACACGCCCGCCCCGGCGGCGGCCGCCACGCGCAGGGCGGCCGCGGCGCTGTGCCGGGCGGCGAAGATGCCGACCTCGAGCCCGTCTGCGCGCCCATCGCGGCGCACCCAGTCACGCACCGCCTGCAAGCGTTCCGAGAGCAGGCCGATATCGCTGCGGGACGCGTGGCTGCGTGCTTCCTCGGGAAGCAGCAGGTCGACCCAGAGCGTGCCCAGGCGCGCCGTGCGCAGGATGCTGGCAACGTAATCGTTGGGATGCTTGAGGCGGCTGCTGCTGCCGCCGTAGGCGAACAGGACGAGGCCGAGACTGTCTTCCGGGAGCCAGAGCGCGGCATCGAGCCGGCATTCGCCGGCCTGCACGCGCACGGGCTCGCTTGCTACCGTGGCCGGCATGGCGTTCACTTCACTCTGCACAATTCCGGTTGCGGCAGGCAAGCTCCGTGCCACACAGGTTTACATCATCCCCGGCGCTGACGGCTTGGGCAGCTTGGAGACGCGGTAGTCGGCAGTGAACATCACGCCGCCCGCCATGGTGGTCGGGCGCGGGCTCGATGCCGGCGGCATCGGCGCGCTGTTCTTGCCGCAGCCTGTC
>SPQI01000268.1 GCA_004570315.1 Oxalobacteraceae bacterium OM1
GTTTATACCGGCCGGGCGGCGGAAGGCAAAGCGGGACGTCGCGCGCACAAAACAAAAAAGCCGCAGGCAAGCTGCGGCTTTTTCGTCGTGCGACTGCGCTTAGCCGCGAACGACTTTCTTGTACTCGTTGGTGCGGGTGTCGATCTCGATCACGTCGCCCTGGTTCACAAACAGCGGCACCTGCACGGTGTGGCGCTTGGACTCGATGGCGTTTTCAATGATGGCGTCCTTCAGCACGTTGCCGGAGGTATTACCCTTGACGGCCGGCTCCGAGTAGACGATTTCGCGCGCGATGGTGATCGGCAGTTCGACGGAAATTGCCTTGCCGTCGTAGAACACGGCTTCACACTCCATGCCGTCCTTCAGGTAGTGAATTGCGTCGCCGAGGTTTTCCTCTTCGATCTCGTACTGGTTGTACTCTTCGTCCATGAAGACGTACAGCGGGTCGGCGAAGTAGGAATACGTCACGGGCTTCTTGTCGAGGATGACCACGTCAAACTTGTCGTCGCCGCGGAACACGTTTTCGAGCGGAGCGTTGGTCAGAAGATTCTTCATCTTCCACTTGTAGGTGAAGCCGGTGCGGCTGGAACCGTTGACATCCGAACGCAGCACGATGAACGGCTTGCCCTCAACCATGATGATGTTGCCAACGCGGACTTCTTTTGCAGGTTTCATAGAAAGTTAATCGTAAAGAGTGGTTGCATGAAATTCATCCGCTGCCGGATACCGGCGGCGGCGCAAGCAGACGTTCGATCGAAAACAAACGTTAGAGATCAACCGCTTATTATACCGTGTTTTCGGTGTTTCCCGACTGAAGCTGACGTGCGAACGCCATCATGTTGGAGGCGAAATCGCCGATCGCAAGGACTTCCCGGCGCCAGTCTTCCGCGCGTGCGGCGATCTTCGGTGCCTCGGCGACGAAGCCCTTCCATAACGCCTGCCAATCACCGTCCTGCACGCCATTCCAGACCAGCGACATTGCCGCGAAGTCTTCCAGTCCAGGCGCGTACCGTTGCAGGAAAGCGCGCAGCTTCTTGTGATGCAGGTTTTCATCCTGCGCATAGATGTGCCACACGAAGGGCTTGCCCGCCCACTGCGCACGCACGAAGGAATCTTCGCCCCGCACGAAATTGACATCACAAGCCCAGAGCAAGCGGTCGTAGTCCGGTTGCGCCACGAAGGGCAGGATGCGCACGGTGAGCGCGCCACGCGTGCGCATTGCCCCGGCCACCGGATCCGCCTCGAGGAAGGCTCGTGCCGCATCGGCTGCCACGCCTTCGGGAACGAGGCAGGTCAACGGCGCGTTGCCACGCTCCCACGCATCGAACAGGGCTGCGGCCGGCGCGTAGGAATAGCAAAACAGCGACACCTTCTGCGACGCGATCTCGGCCGCCGTCAAGCCCAGTTCAGCAAGGAATGCCGACTGGGCGCCTGGAGCGGACTGGAATCGGAAGCGCTGCTCTTCGAGATCGTCCTCGTGCAGCAAACCGCCGGTGCGATCGGTGAAGCCAGGGAAAAAGAAGTGCTTCGTCAGAGGCAGGCGCGGATGCGGGGACGGCAGGCGATGACAGCCTTCGACCCACTCCTCAGTCGTCAGGCCTTCCAGGTTCAGCCACACCGGACGCGGATCGCGCCGGGACATCGCCTCGATATAGCTCGGCGGGATGTCGCAGCCGAAGAATTCGATGACGATGTCGGCCACGTCGTCCGGAGTAAAGCGCCCTTCCTGATTTTTCCAATGCAGGACCGTGATGCCATCGATGTGCTGACGCGCGGCTTCGGCATCGACTTGCGGGCAAATGCGCCGGAAACTGCGCAGGTCATCTACCCGCAAGCTCACATCCAGTTCGTGTTCGCGGCGCAGTTGTTTCGCGAGCCGCCAGCAGATCCCGATGTCGCCGAAGTTATCAACGACCTTGCAGAAGATTGTCAGCGTGCGAAGTTGGGAAGCTGGAACACTCATGTCTTGATGTTCGACCATGTGAGGCATTGCAGAGAAGGCTATGCCGAGCACGGCATCGAATGCAAAGGTGCCCGAAAACAGCCTGCGCGCATCACCGCTCAAAATCCGGACCGCAAAAGAAAAACGCCACGCAGAAGCGTGGCGTTTTAAGTGGCGTCCCCACGGGGATTCGAACCCCGGTACTCACCGTGAAAGGGTGATGTCCTAGGCCTCTAGACGATGGGGACAGTAACCTGTCGTATTGCAGCCTATTATTATACCGCACATTCTATTTCGCTTGGTGGAGGTAAGCGGGATCGAACCGCTGACCTCTTGCATGCCATGCAAGCGCTCTCCCAGCTGAGCTATACCCCCTTGCGAAGAAACGAGAGTATAGCAAATTCTTTTTTCGTCTGTAAATGCCTTCCCGAAAAATTTATCCGAGCATCGCCTGAAGGCGAGCGAGCACGACGTCACGGCCGAACAGTTCCAGCACTGCATCGATGGCCGGCGTCTGCAGCTGACCGGTGACGATGAGGCGCAGCGGCATGGCGAGTTGCGGCATCTTCAGCTTGTGCGCGGCCAAGGCCTCTTTCATCGCTGCCGAAAGCGCAACCTTGTTCCACTCCACCGTCTTGCAGGCCTCGGCGAACTGTTGCAGCGCGGGGCGCGACGCGTCCGTCACATGCTGGGCAAGCAGCGCAGCGTCCGGCTTGGGCTGGCGATAGAACAGCATGGCCGCATCGGCCAGTTCGTTGATGGTGTTCGCGCGCTCCTTCATCAGCGCGATCACCGGCTGCAGTGCCGGCGCACCGGTGAAGTCGGCACCCTCGCGTTCCAGCACCGGACGCGCAAGCGCTTCGAGGCGCGCATTGTCCGCCTGCTTGATGTAGTGGTTGTTCAGCCACGCCAGCTTCTCGGGGTTGAACTGCGCCGGCGATTTCGTGAGGTGGTTCACGTCAAACCACTGGCAGAACTGCTCCATTGAGAAGATTTCGTCGTCACCATGGCTCCAGCCAAGGCGCGCGAGATAGTTCAGCATCGCCTCGGGAAGATAGCCCTGCGCCGGGTATTCCATCACGCTGACGGCACCGTGGCGCTTGGACAGCTTCTCGCCGTCGGAGCCGAGAATCATGGGCACGTGACCGTAGACCGGCAGCGGCGCGCCGAGCGCGCGCAGGATGTTGATCTGGCGCGGCGTGTTGTTGACGTGATCATCGCCGCGGATCACGTGCGTCATGCGCATGTCCCAGTCGTCGACCGCGACGCAGAAGTTGTAGGTCGGCGTGCCGTCGGGACGAGCAATGACGAGGTCGTCCAGTTCGCGGTTGGAAATGGTGATCGTGCCCTTCACCATGTCGTCCCAGGTGACGTCGCCGTCCAGCGGATTCTTGAAGCGCACCACCGGCTTGATGCCTTCAGGGACGGGCGGCAGGGTCTTGCCCGACTCGGGACGCCAGGTGCCGTCGTAACGCGGCTTTTCGCCGGCGGCGCGCTGGCGCTCGCGCATCGCTTCCACTTCGTCCGGTGTGCAGTAGCAGTGATAGGCGGTGCCCGCCTGCAACATTTGACCGACCACTTCGCGGTAGCGGTCCATCCGCTGCATTTGGAAGAACGGGCCCTCATCGTGCTCCAGGCCCAGCCATTTCATGCCGTCGAGAATCGCTTGCACGGCTTCGGGCGTGGAACGCTCAAGGTCGGTGTCTTCGATGCGCAGGATGAAGGTGCCGCCGTGATGGCGGGCGAAAGCCCAGGAAAACAGCGCCGTACGGGCGCCGCCGAGGTGGAGATAGCCGGTCGGGCTGGGGGCAAATCGGGTGCGAACGGTCATGGCAAATAAAAACGGCCTTGGCGCGCCAAAGCCGTGGTCGATCGAAAGCGCGTATTTTAACCTGACGCCAAGGGCCACGCCCTGCGGCGGGAGGGCTTCGACTGCTAAAATGCTCGTTTCAGTCCATTTTCCCGCTTAAGTATCGCCAAATGAGCACCCACACGCCCCGCAAGCTCTTCGTCACGACTGCCCTGCCCTACGCCAACGCGGCGTTCCACATCGGCCACATCATGGAATACATCCAGGCCGACATCTGGGTGCGGTTCCAGCGCATGCAGGGCAACGAGGTCAACTTCGTCTGCGCCGACGATGCACACGGCGCGCCGATCATGATCGCCGCCGAGAAGGCCGGCAAGACGCCGCAGGAGTTCGTCGCCGGGATCGCGGCCGGGCGCAAGCAATACCTCGACGGCTTCCACATCAGCTTCGACAACTGGAATTCGACCGATGGCCCGGAAAACCATGAACTATCGAAGGACATCTATCGCAAGCTGAAGACCGCCGGCTTCATCACCTCCAAGACCATCGAACAGTTCTACGACCCGGTCAAGAACATGTTCCTGCCGGACCGCTACATCAAGGGCGAGTGCCCGAAGTGCGGCGCCAAGGACCAGTACGGCGATTCCTGCGAGGTGTGCAGCTCGGTCTATGCGCCGACCGACCTGAAGAATCCGTATTCGACGCTCACCGGCGCCACGCCGGTGATGAAGTCTTCCGAACATTTCTTCTTCAAGCTCTCCGACCCGCAATGCGTGGAATTCCTGCGCGGCTGGGCGCTCGGCGACGTCAACGGCGAGCCGCGCCTGCAGCCGGAAGTGGCGAACAAGGCACGCGAATGGCTGGACAGCGAAAGCGGTCTGGGCGACTGGGACATCAGCCGCGATGCGCCCTACTTCGGCATCGAGATTCCCGACGCGCCAGGCAAGTACTTCTACGTCTGGCTAGACGCGCCGGTCGGCTATCTCGCCTCGCTGAAGAACTACTTCACCAAGACCGGCCGCGACTTCGAGGCCTTCATGGCTGACCCGGCGACCGAGCAGTACCACTTCATCGGCAAGGACATCACCTACTTCCATACGCTGTTCTGGCCGGCGATGCTCAAGTTCTCCGGCTACAAGCTGCCGGACAATGTCTTCGCGCATGGCTTCCTGACGGTGTCGGGCGAGAAGATGTCGAAGTCGCGCGGCACCGGCATTTCGCCGCTGCGCTATCTCGAGATCGGGATGAATCCGGAATGGCTGCGCTACTACATCGCGGCCAAGCTGAATGCGAAAGTCGAGGACGTCGACTTCAATCCGGAAGACTTCATGGCGCGCGTGAATGCCGACCTGATCGGCAAGTACGTGAACATCGCCAGCCGCGCCGCCGGCTTCATCACCAAGCGCTTCGGCGGCAAGGTGTCGATGGCATGGGCAACGCCCGACGACGCCTTCCTCGCCGGCCTGCGCGGCACCGCCGGCGAAGTCAAATCGCTTTACGAGGGGCGCGAATACGGCAAGGCGCTGCGCATCATCATGGAACAGGCCGACGCGATCAATGCCTTCGTCGATGCCAACAAGCCGTGGGAACTGGCGAAGGATCCGGCGAACGATGCGCGCCTGCAGGAAGTCTGCAGCCGCTTGCTGGAAGCCTTCCGCGTGCTGACTGTGTATCTCAAGCCGG
>SPQI01000153.1 GCA_004570315.1 Oxalobacteraceae bacterium OM1
GGCCAAGCCGGTCAAGGAAGCGAAGGAAGCCAAGGCGAAAGGCGACGCCGAGAAGCCGAAGAAGCCGAAGCTGGTGCGCGACAGCTTCACGATGCCGGAGCAGGAGTACGCGGCGCTCGGCGAAGTCAAGAAGGCGTGCCTGAAGGCCGGCTTCGAGGTGAAGAAGAGCGAGTTGCTGCGCGTCGGCGTGTCGCTGGTGCGCCAGTTGGACTCCGCCAAGTTGAAGGAAATTCTCGCCGGCCTGCCGACCTTGAAGGCTGGGCGTCCGAAGAAGAGCAAATAAGTAAAGTCAGTCAAGACACGAGCGGCGGCACTGCCGCATGCCTGGGGCGGCTGCAGCGGCAGCCGTTCCCGCTTCGATGTCATCGGCCTGACATCACGCCGTCATGTCCCTGCAGCAATCCCGCATTACGCTGACCGCGTCTGCAAACAGCACGAAGGCGAGGCGCGATGAAACCGGGAGAGCACTTCCTCGAAGCGAAGCTCGACAAACGCCACGGCCATGCCAGGCGCCGCTTCCGCACCATCTGGATCTCCGACGTTCACCTCGGCACCACCGGCTGCCAGGCGGCGCGGCTGCTTGAATTTCTGCAGGCGACCGAATCCGATACGCTCTATCTCGTCGGCGACATCATCGATGGCTGGCAGCTCAAGCGTCGCTGGTACTGGGACCAGGTGCACAACAACGTGGTGCAGCACGTCCTGAAAAAGGCGAAGAAGGGAACGAAAGTCATCTTCGTGCCGGGAAACCACGACGAAGCCATCCGCCAATTCATCGATCTCGACTTCGGCGGCATCCGCATCCGCGACGAACTCATTCACGTCACCGCCCAGGGCAAGCGCATGCTGGTCCTGCACGGCGACCGCTTCGACGGCGTGATCGCCTGCGCCAAGTGGCTGGCCTATGTCGGCGACAGCCTCTACACCATGATCCTGAAGTTCAATCGGGTCTACAACGGCTGGCGCGCGCGCGCCGGCTTGCCGTACTGGTCGCTGTCGCAATATCTGAAGCTGAAGGTCAAGAACGCCGTCAGCTACATCACCTCGTTCGAGACCGCGCTGGCTGCCGAGGCGCGCCGCAAGGGGGTGGACGGCGTGATTTGCGGTCACATCCACAAGCCGGAAATCCGCGAGATCGATGGCATCACGTACTGCAACGATGGCGATTGGGTCGAAAGCCTGTCCGCGCTGGTGGAAGAGACGTCGGGCGAACTGCGTCTGGTGACGTGGCACGATATCGTGCCGCAGCGCGAGCGCGACATGCTGGCCGCGACGCTCGAACCGAGCGCGGTGCCGCAATGAGCACGGCCCACCTGCTGTCGCGCGACGGATTGCCGGAAGCTGTGGCGACGCAGCGCCATGTCGAGACGCACGCACGAGGTCAGTCGAGCCGCGCCAGGCGCATTCTCGTGCTCAGCGTGTCGGCCGGCGCCGGCCATGTGCGTGCGGCGCAGGCGATCGAGGCCCATGCCGCCCGGCGTACTGACGTCGACATCCTGCATCTCGACGCGCTCGACTACATGGCCTCCGGCTTTCGCCGCGTCTACAGCGACTACTACCTCCAGCTCGTCGCCCGCTATCCCGCGCTCTGGGGTCAGCTCTACAAGGCGACTGACCGCGCCGAGCCGGATGCCTGGCCGCAGCGGCTGCGGCGCGGCATCGAGCGCACCAGCGCCCGCGCGCTGCTGCGGGCGCTCGACGTGACCGATCCCGATCTCATCCTCTGTACCCATTTTCTGCCTGCCGAACTGCTCGGTTACCTGGCGGCACGGCGGCCGTTGCGGTCCCCGGTGTGGGTGCAGGTGACCGATTTCGATCTGCATCGCATGTGGGTGCAGCCGAACGTCGCCGGCTATTTCGTCGCCAGCGAGGAAGTGGCGCACCGGATGCGCGCGCGCGGCGTGCCGGCAGAGCGCATTCACCTCACCGGCATTCCGGTGATGCCGGCGTTCCGGCAGCTTCCCGAGCGGCGCGCCTGCGCGCTCGAACTCAGCCTCGATCCACAACGTCCGACTGTCCTGCTGATGGGCGGCGGCGCAGGACTGGGCGGCCTGCCTGCGGTTGCTGCCCAACTGCTGGGCTGCGACGCCCGTGTCCAGCTCGCGGTGCTGGCCGGCCGCAATCCCGCCGTCCTCGCTGCCATGAAGGCGCTGGCCGCCGCACATCCGGGGCGGGTGGCGGCCCTGCCGTTCACGGATCGTGTCGAGCGCGTGATGGCCTGCGCCGACCTCGTCGTCACCAAGCCAGGCGGACTGACGGTATCCGAATGCCTGGCCTTCGGGCTACCGATGGTGCTGCACTCGCCGATCCCCGGACAGGAAGAGCGCAATGCCGATTACCTGCTCGAGCAAGGCGTCGCGGTGAAGGCCGGCGATGCCGTCACGCTCGAATACCTCGTGCGTCAGTTGTTGAGCGACGCCGAGCGCCGCGCTGCGATGGCCGCCCGGGCCCGCGCACTTGGCCGTCCCGATGCCGCCGGCAAGGTGATCGAGATCCTTCTCGCGGGCTGAATCGATGGCCTTCCAAAGCCATGCCAGGCAGATGGCATTGACTCTGATCTGGGTGCTGCTGCTGGCGTTTTTCTTCGCCGAGATCGAGATCGTCGTCGAAGGTCCTGCCGGTTGGGCGGCCAACCTGCCGACCTGGCGCATCGAACAGCACTGGCTGCTCGACGTGTTCTGGGGCGGCCGCGCCATGACGGGCTACCACGCCTGGGTGTTTCCGTTCATTGCGCTGTTCTTTCACTTTCCATTGTTCTTCATGCACCACTGGTCGTGGCGCGCCGAAGCGCGGGTGCTGGCATGCATCATGGTCTTCTGGATTGCCGAGGACTTTCTCTGGTTCGTGCTCAATCCGGCCTTTGGCCTGACGCGCTTCCATCCGGCAGCGGTGCACTGGCACAAGCATTGGTTCTGGCACGCCCCGGCCGATTACTGGATTTTCGCCGGCTGCGCCATCGTGTTGTTCGCCGTGTCGCATCGGCAACGCGTCCTGTTGTCAACATGAACTAATTGCATTGCCGGGCGCTCGAAACCGTATTGAATTCGCCCCCGGCACCATGCACGAACAGGAGCAGGCCCGACAACTGAAAAGCACCCGCGCCCTTGCGACCGGCCTCCTGGTCCTGATGGCCGTGTTCTTCGTCGTCGCCCGCCTGTTGCAACCGCGCTTGCCGTGGCTCGCATTCGTTTCCGCCTTCGCCGAGGCGGCGATGGTCGGCGCCCTGGCGGACTGGTTCGCCGTCACCGCGCTGTTCCGTTCGCCGCTCGGCCTGCCGATCCCTCACACGGCCATCATTCCACGCAACAAGGATCGCATCGGCGACGGCCTCTCCGATTTCCTCGAGCACAATTTCATCACACGGGAAATCCTCCAGGACGAACTCGGCGCCATCAATTTCTCAGGCGCGGCCGCCGACTGGATCGGGCGCCCGGAAAACAGCGAGGCGGTCGCGCGCCAGATCGTGCGCATGGTGCCGACGATGATGCGCGTCGTGGAGGATGAAGACGTCCGGCAATTCCTCCAGAACCGCTTGATGGCGGCACTCGAGCGGGCGCGCTTTTCGGACGTCATCGCGGAGCTCATCGAACTCCTGATGGCGAGCAACCATCACGAAGAGTTGTTCGACCATCTGATCAGCCTTGCGGCGGATGCACTGGAACACAACAAACCCTACATCCGCTGGAAGATTCACGAGAACAGTCCGCGCTGGCTGCCCAAGGCGATCGACGAACGCGTGTACGAGCGCCTGCTCGCGGCGGCGGAAGGCACGCTGGACGAAATGCGCGAACGCGACAGCGAATGGCGGCTGCGTTTCCGCAAGGCGATGGAGGAGCTGGAAGACAATTTGCGGACGTCGCCGGAATACGAAGAGAAGATCAACGCCGTGGTGCACGATGTCCTCGGCCATCCCTCATTCCGCAACTACACGCTGAAGATCTGGCACGACGTGCGGGAACGGCTGATGGCCGACGCGGAGTCGCCGGAGTCGCAGATGGCGGCCAAGCTCGACAGCGCACTGCGCGACGTCGGCACCGATCTGCTCGCCGACCCCTCGGTGCAGTCCAAGCTCAATCATTGGATCTGCGGCGTGGCGACCGAAACCATCGTTGCCCGGCGCGAAACCATCGCCGATCTGGTGGCGCGGGTCATCCGCAAATGGGATGCCGAGACGATGTCGCGCAAGCTGGAATTGCACGTGGGCCGCGACCTGCAATACATCCGCATCAACGGCACGCTGGTCGGCGGCCTCGTCGGCCTGGTGCTGCACACCATTTCGCTTGTACTTTAGCGGCTGGCCAGATCCGGCCCGAGCAGAAGCTTGATGTAGACCGTGTCCGCCTCGCCCGGCGCACGTTGCGCGATCCAGCAGACATTGGACTTGCGCAGCGTCCAGTCCTGTCGCGTGCCGGCAATCAGCAGCGCCATGGTTTGTCCCAGCGTCGGCTGATGCCCGACGACAAGCACCGGCTCCTTGGAATCCGGCCAGTTCACCGCCTCAAGCACTGACTGCGGCGTCACGTCCGGCGCCAATCCAGGATGGGTCTTGAACTTGCGGCCCAGCGCTTCGGCCGTCTGCACGGTACGGACCGCCGGACTGGCGAGGATGCGGCAGGAGGAGGGCAGGTGGGCGTCGAGCCACTTGCCCATCTTCGCCGCCTGCTTCACTCCCTTGGATGTCAGTGCGCGCTCGATATCGGCTTGCCCCGGCATCGGGTCTTCAGCTTCGGCGTGGCGCCACAAGATCAGGTCCATCATCCCTCCGGTTTGGCTGGCGTGCCCAGCAGTTGGGCGAGGTAGGCCTGGGCGCTGAAGGCCGGATGCTTGCCGCGCGGTTTGCGCCGTTGATAGCGGCCGTCCGATTCCAGTTCCCAGGCGTTGCTGTTGTCCTTCAGGTAAGGCTGCAGGCCTTCCGCGATGACCCGCTTCTTGAGCGTCTTGTCCAGCACGGGGAAGGCGACTTCCACGCGCCGGAACAGGTTGCGGTTCATCCAGTCCGCGCTGGCGAGATAGACGTTGTGCGCGCCGTTGTTGCGGAAATAATAGATGCGGCTGTGCTCGAGGAAGCGGCCGACGATAGATCGCACCTTGATGTTTTCCGACAGCCCCGGCACGCCCGGCCGCAAGGCGCAAGCACCGCGTACGATCAGTTCAATCTTCACGCCGTCGGCCGACGCGGCGTACAGGGCGCGGATCACCGTTTCGTCCAGCAGCGCGTTCATCTTGGCGATGATGTGCGCCGGCTTGCCCTGGCGGGCGAGGGCCGCTTCGTTGCGGATCGCCTTGATGATTTCCTTCTGCAGCGAGAACGGCGCCAGCCACAGGTACTTCAGGCTCTTCGGTTTGGTCAGGCTGGTGAGATGAATAAAGATCTCGTTGACCTCGGTCGTCAGCTCCGGATGCGCCGTGAGCAGACCGAAGTCGGTGT
>SPQI01000452.1 GCA_004570315.1 Oxalobacteraceae bacterium OM1
GCCGTGACGGCGCCGTCTTCGATGTGCTGGCGCGCACGGTCGCGCAGGGTTTGAATGTCGCTCAGGAAAGCGGAATTTGCCATGATGGCCTCCGGTTGAACATGCCAATTGCATTCAGTTTTGCACACGCTAGCGAAACGTTGTGCGGTGAGATTCAGGGACGGCATTGCACTTCAAACAAGGGCTTGATAACTCACCGATCATTTTCCCAGTTCTTGAAACGCGTGACCGTTCGCGTCCAGTCCTCGCAATATTTCCGGGGGTAGCTCGGTACGCCAGACATGGCCCTCAAGCACCCATTGGTTGGCGTCGGCCAGATCCGGAAGGCCTGCGCCTTTTTTGACATAGAGGCCGAGCGTAGGTCTCTCCGAATTGAGATATAGGTCGAATTCCTGCATTTCGATACCTCCAATGAAACCCTTGCATTAATGGATAGCGGCGGCATCATTAGCTCCTTGTTGGCTAGCGCTTGCCGACAGGCACTTTACGAGGCGCCTCCTTCAGCCGCCTCGGCCACCTAGAGCGTCTTTCGACTTCACGTAGCGCAATTCGGTATACATGCTTGGATCAACATAACAAGCGGTCCACCTATATGCTTCATGCCATCGCGGCCCGTGTTACACCGGTTGCACTGCCACTACCTCGGGCGCCATCTTTTCAAAGACGATGCCGATATCGCCCGCATCCACCAACACCGTATCCTTCGGACCGAAGCGCCCTTCGAGGATGAGCTTGGACAGCGGATTCTCGATCTCCTGCTGGATCGCGCGTTTCAACGGACGCGCGCCATACACCGGATCGAAACCGGCTTCGGCCACCTTCTGCAGTGCCGCGTCGGACACCTGCATCCCGATCTCCAGCTTCGCCAGCCGCTGCTCCAGCGTATGCAGCTGGATGCGGGCGATCGCGCCGATGTTCTTGGCATCGAGCGCGTGGAACACCACCAGCTCGTCGATGCGGTTGATGAACTCCGGCCGGAAATGCGACTTCACCTCCGCCATCACGGCCAGCTTCACCAGCTGCGGATCGCTGTCCTCCATCGACTGGATCTTGTGGGAACCCAGGTTCGAGGTCATCACGATCACCGTGTTCTTGAAGTCCACGGTCCGGCCCTGGCCGTCGGTCATGCGGCCGTCGTCCAGCACCTGCAGCAGCACATTGAACACGTCCGGATGCGCCTTCTCGATCTCGTCGAGCAGGATCACGCTATACGGCTTGCGGCGCACGGCTTCGGTCAGGTAGCCGCCTTCCTCATAGCCGACGTAGCCCGGCGGCGCACCGATCAGGCGGGCTACCGAATGCTTCTCCATGAACTCGCTCATGTCGAGCCGGATCAGCGCTTCCTCGGTATCGAACAGGAAGTTCGCCAACGCCTTGCACAGCTCGGTCTTGCCCACGCCCGTCGGGCCGAGGAACATGAAGGAGCCGTACGGCCGGTTCGGATCGGCCAGACCCGCGCGCGAACGGCGAATCGCATCCGACACCGCGACGATGGCCTCATGCTGGCCCACCACGCGCTTGTGCAATTCCGCTTCCATGTGCAGCAGCTTGTCGCGCTCGCCCTGCATCATCTTCGAAACCGGGATGCCGGTGGCGCGCGAGACCACTTCGGCAATTTCTTCAGCACCGACCTGCGTGCGCAGCAGGCGCGTCTTGGCCAGCTTCTCTTCGGTGGCATCGACTTGCTTGAGCTGCGACTCCAGCTGCGGCAGGCGGCCGTACTGCAGCTCGGACATCTTCTGCCAGTCGCCCTTGCGCTTGGCTTCGTCCATCTGCAGCTTCACCTTCTCGATCTCTTCCTTGATGTGCTGGGCGCCCTGCACCGCAGCCTTCTCGCCTTTCCAGATCTCTTCCAGGTCCGCGTACTCCCGCTCGAGCTTGTGGATCTCTTCCTCGATCAGGCCGAGGCGCTTCTGCGATGCCTCGTCGGTTTCCTTGCGCACGGCTTCCCGCTCGATCTTCAGCTGGATCAGACGGCGGTCGAGCCGGTCCATCACTTCCGGCTTGGAGTCGATCTCGATCTTGATCTTCGAGGCAGCCTCGTCGATCAGGTCGATGGCCTTGTCCGGCAGAAAACGGTCGGTGATGTAGCGATGCGACAGCTCGGCCGCGGCCACGATCGCCGGGTCGGTGATCTCCACGCCATGGTGCACTTCGTACTTCTCCTGCAGGCCACGCAGAATGGCGATGGTCGCCTCCACGCTCGGCTCCTCGACAAAGATCTTCTGGAAGCGGCGCTCCAGCGCGGCATCTTTCTCGACGTACTTGCGGTACTCGTCGAGCGTGGTCGCGCCGACGCAATGCAGCTCGCCGCGTGCCAGCGCCGGCTTGAGCATATTGCCCGCATCCATAGCGCCCTCGGCCTTGCCGGCGCCGACCATGGTGTGCAGCTCGTCGATGAAGACAATGGTCTGCCCTTCGTCCTGCGCGATCTCCTTCAGCACCGCCTTCAGGCGTTCCTCGAACTCGCCGCGATACTTCGCGCCGGCGAGCAGTGCCGCCATGTCGAGCGACAGCACGCGCTTGTTCTTCAAGCTGTCCGGCACTTCGCCGTTGACGATGCGTTGCGCCAAGCCTTCCACAATGGCAGTCTTGCCCACGCCCGGCTCACCGATCAGCACCGGATTGTTCTTGGAACGGCGCTGCAGCACCTGGATGGCGCGGCGGATCTCGTCGTCGCGGCCGATCACCGGATCGAGCTTGCCCAGGCGGGCGCGCTCGGTCAGGTCGAGCGTGTATTTCTTGAGCGCTTCACGCTGGCCTTCGGCGTCCTGCGAGTTGACGTTGCCGCCGCCGCGCACGGCTTCGATGGCCGCCTCCAGCGACTTGCGGCTCAGCCCGTGTTCGCGAGCCAGGCGGCCGGCATCGGATTTGTCGTCGGTGAGCGCGAGCAGCACCATCTCGCTGGCGATGAACTGGTCGCCGCGTTTCTGGGCTTCCTTGTCGGCGAGGTTGAGCAGCGCGACGGACTCGCGGCCGATCTGCACTTCGCCGCCGGTGCCCGTCACCTTGGGCAAGCGGTCGAACGCGGTCTTGAGGCTGTTGGACAGGCCGCCGACGTTCACGCCGGCGCGCTGCAGCAGCGACTTCGCACCGGCGTCTTCCTGTTGCAAGAGCGCGGTGAGAATATGCACCGGCTCGATGTATTGGTTATCATTCCCGACGGCCAGGCTTTGGGCATCGGACAATGCTTCCTGCAATTTGGTCGTTAGTTTGTCGAGACGCATAGGTCCTCCTTCATTCACTGCTAACAACATAAGGTCGCAAGACCGCATTTCAAGAAGGGATACTGACCGGCATTCATGCGGGTCGACCTTGCCATGGAGCTGCATCAAATTCAGGTGGGATATCACGCCGAGGAAGACCGGCTGCTGCTCCGTACTTCATTCAAGACGCCGGAAGGCGAACTTCAAGAAATTCGTGCCTGGCTCACGCGCCGCATGCTTTCCCTGCTCTGGGGTGGACTGATCGGCGCGCTGGAAACCCAGGTCGCGCTCGACTCCCCCGACGCGGCGCACGCCAGTGCCGACATGATCGTTATGGCCCACGAGACTTTCGTGGAAGCAATGAAGGAAAGCGGCGGCTTCGGCCAGCCCTACGATGCCGGCAGCACGACGTTTCCGCTCGGCGAAGCGCCCTTGCTCACCGCCACCGTTCACTTCAGCCAGGCGGCCCATGAGCCGGTGCGCATGCACTTCGTCAACGCCCAGGAGTCCGGCTTCGAATTCAGCCTGCCGCTGCACCTGCTGCACAGCTTCTGCTCGATGCTGCAGGACGCGGTCAAGCCGGCCGACTGGAATCTGGAACTGAAGCTGCCGGCCGCGCTGAGCGCCGCCGGCCGCGTGATGAACTGATCAGGCGAACGCCCGGTAGGTCGCGTAGCCGGCGATGCAGCAGGCGATCGAGCCGATCAGATGGACGGCTGAGTGAATGAGTGCCACGGCGTAGTCGCCACGCTGCAGCAGCGTCATGGCTTCTGCCGAAAACGTGGAGAAGGTCGTCAGGCCGCCGAGGAATCCCGTGATCGCGAACAGCCGCCATTCGACCGGCACGGCGGGATGCTGGCTGAACCAGGCGACCAGCAGGCCGATCAAGTAGCCGCCGCCCAGATTGGCGGCCAGCGTCCCCAGCGGGATCGCGACTTTCGCCGTATTGAGAAAGACGGCCAGCCCCCAGCGCAGCCATGCGCCGAGCGCCGCACCCAGGCCAACCGCGAGCCAGCTCAACGCGGCTCCTGTGCGTTCGGCGCGGATGTGCCCCACTTCGCCAGCGCCTTGTCGTCGGATACGCGGGCATCGACCCAGCGCGCGCCTTCCGCCGTCTGTTCTTTCTTCCAGAACGGCGCCTGGGTCTTGAGGAAATCCATGATGAATTCGCAGGCGGCGAAGGCTTCGCCGCGATGCTTGGACGTCACCGCCACCAGCACGATCTGGTCGAGCGGCTTGAGCGGACCGACGCGGTGGATGACGAGCGCATCGAAGATGTCCCAGCGCGCCTTCGCTTGCACCACGATGTCTTCCAGCGCCTTCTCGGTCATGCCCGGATAGTGCTCCAGCTCCATCCCGCTGACGCTGGCACCGTCGTTGATGTCGCGCACCGTGCCGATGAAGCTGGCGACCGCGCCGACCTGAGCGTTCCCGGCGCGCAGTGCCGCCACCTCCTTGCCGAGGTCGAAGTCTTCGGTCTGGACGCGGATCGGCATGGTTCAGCCTCCGGTCACCGGCGGGAAGAATGCCACTTCCGCACCATCGGCCAGCGGCGTCTCGGGCGCCGCCATCTGCTGGTTGAAGGCCATGCGCAAGGCCCGGCCCTCAGCCAGCGCTTCAGCCCACTTGCCGCCGCGCTCGCGCAGATGCTGACGCAACTCGCCCACCGTGCGCACCTGTGCGGGCACCGCGAGCAATTCCTGGCTCGTGCCGATCGCCTCGCGCAGCGAAGCGAAGAAGCGCAGCTGGATGTTCATGGTTCAGAACAGTAGTTCGTTGAAGGGAATGAAGCGGACTGTATCACCGCGTGCGATCGTCTGCCCGGGCGGGTTGTCGATCACGCCGTCGCCCCAGACGGTGGATGTCAGCACCGCCGAACTCTGGTTCGGGAACAGGTCGAGCCCGCCCTGATCGTTCATCCGCGCGCGCAGGAATTCATTGCGCCGGTCGGCCTTCGGCCAGTCGAAATCCGCCCGCAATGCGAAGCTGCGCGGTGCGACATGATCCACACCTTGCAGGCGCAGCAGGAAGGGCCGCACGAACAGCAGGAAGGTGATGAAGCTCGACACCGGATTGCCCGGCAGGCCGATGAAGAACGCGCCCTGGGCATTGCCCGGCCGGTTCACCTCACCGAAGGCCAGCGGCTTGCCT
>SPQI01000396.1 GCA_004570315.1 Oxalobacteraceae bacterium OM1
CGACCGAACTCCTGCTGCGTGCCGTCGGCGCGCCCGGCGCGCAGACCAGAACGCTCCTGGACATCGGCAGCGGCATCGGCGCCATTCCTCATGAGCTGCTGACGGCGGGCCTCGGCGCCGCCGTCGTGGTGGAGGCCTCGGGCGCTTATCTCGCTGCGTCGCAGGAAGAGGCGCGGCGCCGCAATCACATCCAGCGGATACGGTATGAGCACGGCGACTTCGTGGAGCTCGCCGATACGATTCCACCCGCCGACATCGTGACGCTCGACCGGGTGATCTGCTGCTACCCCGATATCGCGCGGCTGATCGGCGCGTCCATTGCGCGGGCGCGGCAGATTTATGCACTGGTGTACCCGCGCGACGACTGGACGATGCGCATGGGCATGGGCGCTGTCAATGCCTTCCTGCGCTTGCGCGGCAGTGCGTTCCGCACCTATGTGCATCCGACCGAAGCGGTGGAAACCATGATCCGGGAACACGGCTTTCGCCGGCACTCGTATCAGCGCACGCTGTTCTGGCAGGTCGCGACCTACGTGCCTATCGTGCGCGCGACTGCTGCGTAGCGGCGTCCTTTCCGTCCCTACTCCAGTCGTTTCAGCACCAGCTCGGCGGACCCGCCGCTCGATGCCGCCGGCGTCTTCCATCTCAGCTCGTTTCCCGACATGCTGAATGGCCGCTTCTGCGAAACGCCATTCCAGTTCGGGAACGTGCATGTTTCGATGTTGAAGGTGATGGTCTTTTCGGCTTCGTTGACCGTGTACTTGCCGAAATGCGCGATGGACCCTTGCACGACCGCCTTGTACTCGTCGCTGGTGCCCTGGTTGCGGTCATTGGCGGCGAACTTCGGCTGGCCGGAACGCGCCACCATCAGCACATAGTTTCCCTTGCCGTCGAAGGAGATGCGGCCCTCGGGACTCGGACCGAACAGCGGCACCCTGCTGCCGTCGGGCTTGATGTTGACGGCCGATACGTATTGCCAGGTTCCCACAAGCTGTTCCTTGAGCGACTTCTGCTGGCCTGCCGCGGGAACGGGCGACAGGCCGGCGACAAGGATAAAGGCCAACGGCGCGATAACGGTGATGCGGAGAGTCATGATCGCCTCGCAAGTTGAAACCGGTCGCGTGACGCGATCGGCTAGGGCTTCAGGGACGCCAGATAGGCGGCAAGCGAAACCATGTCCTCATCGCCCAGGTTCTGCACGCTCGCCTTCATCTGTGCACTCGCCTTTCCGGCTCGCGCGCCGGTCTTGTAATCATGAAGCTGGCGCACGAGGTAGCTCGGCGATCGTCCTGCAATGCCGGGCACGGCGCCAAGACCTTTCAAGTCCGCGCCGTGGCAGGAAGCGCAAGCGACCGTCTTGCCCGCGCCGCCGGACTTCACCAGACTCTCGCCTTTCGCAATGCTGCCCGGCGGCGCGTAAGCCGCGAATTGCGCTCGGCTGTCGCGCAAGGCAAATTGCGCGGCATCGACAGGGACCTCGACGATGCGCTGGCCGATCGGCTCCGTGGCGCCGCCTGGCACAGCGGCAAGGAAGTTTCCCGCAATCGAGGTCTGCGGAACGGTCTGCGTTTCCACGACCTTGATGTTGGGCGTCGGCTTCAATGCAGAGAAATACGCGGCGGCCTCCCTGACTTCGGCCTCCGTCGCAGCCTTGGCAAGCGCGATCATCAGTTGCGGTGCGGAGCGTTGCGGAACGGATGTCGTTCTCGCACCGCTCTTGTAGTCCGCCATCTGCTCGACGATGTAGGCGGCGGGCAGCCCCGCGAGGCTGGCGTTCTCCGGACCGCCCGAGCCCTGCACCCGATGACAGGAGCCGCAAGCGCGCACGTCCGGCTTTCTGCCGTGGACCACCACGTCCGGCATCGGAGGATGATCGTTCGGATGCCAGTCCGGCGCCACGAAGAGATCCCGCACCTGGGTGAGCGTGTATGTCGCGGCACTGTCGGGAACGCGACGCGGGGTGCCGTCGTCAGGCGGCGGCTTGAAATCGGGATTCCATGGATAGGCCCACGCGGGAGGCAACCCCTGCATGCCGGCGGCGCCGGACGCAGGCTGCGCTACGTTCTGGGTCTGGGCAAATGCCGCTGGCATCGCCAGGGGGCATGTCAGGAGCAGTGCGCGAAAGGCACGCGATGCGGAAACGCTCATGTGAACCCTCCTTTGAGGATTCCTGGACACGCGGCATGAGATGTCGGCGCAAACCTCAGCCGAAACTTCAGCCGTACGGGCCGTCTCCCCGGGCATGCTTGCCCGAGGTCAGCGAGCGCATGTCCATGCAGTCGAAGCAATCGAAGCAATGGAAAAAGCAAGCCAAGCTGTATCCAGAATTGAGCCTAATGTGGCCGATGCCGCGTGCAACGGGTATCCCGAACGGCCATGAGGAGCATCAATCCTACCGCGCCGCAGCGCCGACCAGGGAGAGGCCGGACGCCAGCAGGATGCCGTCGATCAGCAATGCGAACGTGCCGGGTGGCATGCGCAAGACGAACCGGCGCGCCAGGAAAGAGCCGGCCATCAGTGCGCTGCCCGTGATGATTCCGCTGAACACCAGACTTGCAGGCAAGGCGCCGGATCCTTTGAACGTCGCCACTTTGGTCGCATACACGGCCAGGGACGCCGCCGCCTCGGTGCCGATGAAGGCCCCCTTCACCAGTCCATAGGCCGTGAAGATCGGCACCGTGATAGGACCGGTCGAGACGACGATGCCCGTCAGGAATCCGACGACGCCGCCGATGAGCGCCAAGTGGACCAGCGCAATTCTTGTGGCATGCCGGACCAGCCAGCGCCGGACCGGAATCATCGTGAGGAAGAATAGGCCCAGGCCCAGTTCGATGGCGCGGGGAGGCAGGACAAGCAAGGTACGCACGCCCAGGGCAGCGCCGGGAATCGCGGTCAGACAATAGGCGCCGCAGGCGCGCCAGTCGATCTCGCGCCGCCAGGCGAGCACCCTGCCCAGATTGCCCATGATCGAGCCGATTGCCATGATCGGGACGGCCGCCTGCGGACCGAACAGCACGGTCAGCAGCGGCATCAGCATCAGGGACGAACCCGCGCCGATGATGCCGCCCACGGTGCCCGCGAACACCCCGACGAACAGGACAAGCAAGTATTCCATCATGTCACGGCGCCGTGCGCTGGCTGGTGGGAGAACCGGTGTGCGCTCCCGGAAGACGGCCAGCAACAGGAAAAGCGCGACGCCCGGCGGCGCATGGAAATGGCGGCTCCACGCGATGCCGCCAAAGCCGAGCGGTCGCGCGACGCTTACTGGACGAACACCACATCGTCCTTGGGCTGCGGCGGAATCTTGATGGCCAGCGCCTTGACCGGACCTTCGCTGACGATGGTGCCCCCATGCGCCGTGCCCTTGGGGATGATGATCAATGTACCCGGCTTGAATTCCTTGCGCTCCGTGCCCAGCCACATCGCCCCCTTGCCTTCGATGATGTACTGGATTTCATCGGTCTTCGGATGAATGTGCTTCGCGACGTTGCCCGACTGGACGGCAACGGTGGCATTGTCGGTGTCGACGAGAAGCCGGTTGTTCATCTCGGGATTCGGCGTGCGCGGCAGATCGCCGTGCGTGAGCGCCTGCAGATCGATCACCGCCGGCATCAGCGGCGCGGACGCCGCATGGGCATCGGGAAAGACCCGCTCCACCACGGGCGAGGCAAACAGTCCGGCAATGAAGGCGCCGGGTACGGCAAGTCCAGCGATCACTTTCGTATGACGCATGCTGACATCCTTTCCTCTCGATGAATGCCGGCAGCCGGCCGGCGCGGCGCCAGGTGCTCCTAGCCGGTGTGCGCCTCCTCGATCACACCGTCGGCCACGAAGCCGTCGATCTCGGCATCGCTGTAGCCATATTCCTTCAGCAAGTCGCGCGAGTGCTCGCCGAGCATGGGTGCATGCCGGTCGACGCGGGTGGGCGTTTCCGAAAAATGGATGGGGCAGCCCAGCGCCCGGGTTTTTCCGGCCTTCGGATGGTCCACCTCGACCACCATGTCGCGCGCCAGCGTCTGCGGGTGGGTCAAGGCTTCGCCGATGCTGTGGACGGGACCGACCGGCACGCCGGCCGCGTCGAAGGCGGCAATCCACTCGTCCCGCGTGCGGGTGCGCAGCACCGCGCCCATGGCCTCGGTCAGCGTGTGCAGATTCGCCATGCGCCCGTCATTGTCCTTGAAGCGCGGATCGCTGCGCCACTCCGGATGGCCGAGCACATCGGCGATGCGTTCCCAGTTCGCCTGATTCGCTCCGCCGATGTTGATCCAGCCGTCGCTGGCCTGGAATGCCTGGTAAGGCGCGGCGAGCAGATGCGCCGAACCCGTCGGTCCGGCGGACTGCCCGGTGGCAAAGTAGATGGCGGCATGCCAGTAGGTTTGCTGCAGCGCGGCTTCCATCAGCGACGTATCGACCACCTGCCCCTGGCCGGTCCTCTGCTTGTGGACGTAGGCCGCGAGAATGCCCGTGACGGCGAGGATGCCGGCGTTGATGTCGGCCACCGAATTGCCGGTCTTCGCCGGCGGACGGCCAGGTTCTCCGGTCACCGACATGAGCCCGGAGAAGCCTTGCGCGATGAGGTCGAAGCCGCCTTTGTCGCCGTACGGCCCGTTGCGGCCGTAACCGGACACGGAGCAGTAGATCAGGCCCGGGTTGACTTCCTTCAGCGTGTCGTAGCCCAGGCCCAGCTTTTCGAGCGTGCCGCGCCGGTAATTCTCGGTCAGCACATCGGCGTCCTTCACCATGCGCAGCAGGATGTCGCGTCCCTTGGGATGCTTGAGATTGAGCGCGATGCCGCGCTTGTTGCGGTTGAGGATCATGAATGGCGCCGAGACGCCGTTGATCCGTGGCTCGCGGTAGCCGCGCGAATCGTCGCCGCCCGGCAGCTTCTCGACCTTGATGACGTCGGCGCCCATGTCGGCGAGCATCATGCCGCAGGTCGGCCCGGCCATGATCTGCGCGAGTTCGAGTACGCGCATGCCGGCCAGCGGACCGGGATGGGAGGTGGTGTGGCTATCGCTCATGAGAATCAGATGTGAACTGCGTTCAAAGGTGATGGCGCGCCGCGCTCAGGTGCCGGTCCATTCCGGGCGCTTCTTGTCGAGGAACGCGTTGACGCCGATCTTGAAAT
Source organism: Oxalobacteraceae bacterium OM1 (assembly GCA_004570315.1). Classification (GTDB taxonomy): domain Bacteria; phylum Pseudomonadota; class Gammaproteobacteria; order Burkholderiales; family Burkholderiaceae_D; genus Noviherbaspirillum. The sequence goes on from SPQI01000396.1 coordinate 5,129, forward strand.
CGCGGCTGCCGTAACAGGCACGGATCAGGTCGTCTCCTTCCGGCACGGCGTCGGCGACGACGCGCCGTATGGCTTCCTTCGACACGCGCTGCGTCACCGGCGCAAGCCTGGCGAGCTTCGTGCAGAGTTCCGCGGCCTTGGCATCGAGCGCTTCCTCGGCGACCACCTCGAGCACGAAGCCGGCGTCCGCGGCCTCCTGCGCCGAAATGAGGTCGGCCAGC
>SPQI01000329.1 GCA_004570315.1 Oxalobacteraceae bacterium OM1
GGGCAGAGGCGCAGCTGGGTCTGGAGCTCGTCGTTCATGATGTCGGGGGAGGGGGTGTGCAGCGCATGGTAGCAGAGCGGCATGACGGAATGGACACGCTCCCCGGACATTTCTCATGCCGATCGGGACTGCAAGCGCTTGCAGTCGCCGCAACGTCAGAGTTTGGCCCAGCCGTTGCGCAGCAGGGTGACGGTTTCTTCGACGGCGACTTCCCAGATCGCCTGCATGGACGCGTCGTCCTTCTCGTAGGCGCCGCCATACTGGCCGTCGCCGAGCACCTTGCGGATGGTCGCCGGCGGCAGCTGGCGCAGCAGGGGGATGTCGACCGGGGTTTTGGGTTCGCGCGGCATGTCGACGCCGGCGATGCGCGTCCATGGGAAGTTCTCCATCCACGAAGCGTGCGTGGCCACCGGATCGATCTCGCGCAACTTCGCCAGCGTGCGCGGCGCGCACCACCAGTTGTGCAGGATGACCTGCGCATCCGCATGTCGGCCCAGCCACTCGGAAAGCATCGCCGTCGCCGGCATGTTCCCGCCGTGGCCGTTCACGAGGAAGATGCGGCGGAAGCGGTGCCGGTAGAGACTGTCGAGCACGTCTTCCAGCAGCGCGAAATAGGTGGCCGGGCGCAGAGAAACCGTGCCCGGATAGGCGGCGTATTGCGGCGTCATGCCGTAGGGCAGGCCGGGGAAGACGGGCACGCCGCAGACATCGGCGGCCGCCTCCGCCACGCGTTGCGACAGGATGCTGTCCACGGCCAGCCGCAGGTAGGCGTGCTGTTCCGTGCTGCCCAGCGCCACGACCGCGACGTCGTTCGTCTTCAGGTAGTCCTCGACCTGCATCCAGTTCATCGCATCGATGCGCATGGCTTTCCCTCCTACGATTCGGTTCCCGGATTCTTCACGACGGTCACGGTGCAATCGGCCTGCGCCACCACCTGCGACGACACGCTGCCGAGATAGCGCCGCAGCACCGAGCTGCCGCGCGAGCCGATGACGATGTGGTCCACCGCATTGAACCTGGCGAACTCCACGATGGCCGCCGCCGGGTCCGGCGCCTCGAGCACGTGATAGGTGATGCGATCGGCCGGTAGTTCCAGCGGCCGCGCCCAGTGCTTGAGCTTCACGAGGTGCTGCACGTGGATGTTGCGGCCCTGCTTGTCGACCACGTCGTCCATCGCGATGCGGTTCGTGCGCTGCACCGTCACGCAGGCCAGGCGGGCACCGGTCTGCGTCTCCAGCAGGCGGCGCGTCACCGTGCGCAGGGTTTCGGCGAGCGCCTCCGAACCGTTGGCGACGTCGAGTGCCATCATCACGATGGGTGCGCGCGCCAGCTGTACGGCGGCCGACTGGCGCGGCAGCTCCTCGCGGCCCACCGCGCGCATCCAGCGCTTCAGCACGGTGCCGAGGCCGTCGCGCTGCATCTTGTCCGCGCGGGCGGTGAGCTGCACCTGCTCCGGCGCGTGCAGGTCGAACGCCACCTGCGCGGCGGTGCCGTAGCGCGCGTCCGGATTCACTTCAAGGCAGTGCAGGATCACTTCCTGCAGCCAGGGCGGCACCTTGGGATTGATGGCGCGCGGCGGTATCGGATCGCGCCACAGCCGGCGCTTCAGGCCGCGCACGCCGCTCGGATTGCCGAGCGGGCGTTCGCCGGTGGCGAGGTGGTAGAGCAGCACGCCGAGCGCGAAGAGGTCGCTGCGCGGATCGTTGCGGATGTGCAGGACCTGCTCGGGCGAGATGTAGGGGCCGGTGCCCATGGGCAGGCGGAATTCTTCTTCGAGCAGGTCGGGCAGCTGGTCGTGCCGCGCGAGGCCGTAGTCGATCAGCACCGCGGTGCCGTCCGGGCGAAACATCACGTTGCTCGGCTTGAGGTCGAGGTGAATGACATGCTGGCGATGCAGGTCGTGCAGCGCGGTGGCGACTTCCGCGCCGATCTTCGCGACCTCTTCAGGGGGCAGCGGCGCATCGGCCAGCCGCGCGCGCAGCGAGTCGCCGGGCAGCTGCTCCATCACGATGTAGGGCTGCTCGGAGAAGTCGCCGGAAGCGATGAACTTCGGCACATGCACGCCGGAGAGTTTCGGCATGATCATCTGCTCGACCTCGAAGCCGACGATGCCGGCCGGGTCGCTGCCGTCGCCCAGGCGCGGCACCTTCATCAGCATGCTGGTGCTGTCGCCTTCGCGGGTGACGTGCCAGAGGGCGGCCATGCCGCCGCGGTGCAGCCGTTCGACGAGCGTGAAGCCGTCGACGACCAAGCCGGGTTCGAGGCGGATTGCTGCCATCAGGTCCCGGCACCCAGGCGGTTGGCGAGGGATTCGGGCAGGCCAGCGGCGCGGATCTTGCCGGCGGCGGTGATGTGGTCGTAGGGCACGCGCAGGAAGGTCAGCTCGTTCGAGGCGTCGTCGTAGAGGGCGTAGCAGGCGGCGGGATTGCCGTCGCGCGGCTGGCCGGCCGAGCCGGGGATCACCAGCCAGTTGCGTTGCGTGCCGAGCGGGATGGCGGCGTCGCCGGCCGGGATGAAGGAGGAGATCTTGCCGGTCTGCGTGAGGTTGTAGAGCGCCGGCTCGTGCACGTGGCCGCAGAAGGTGACGCGGCGGTCGGTGGCCATCATGCTGCGCGCGGCTTCCACGGAGCCGGTGATGTATTCCCATTCGCGCGGGCGGGCGGCGCTGGCGTGTACGAAGAACACGTCGCCTGCTTCGGCGGTCAGCGGCAGGGTGGCGAGGAAGGCGAGCTGTTCGGCGTTGAGTTGCGCGCGGGTCCATTCGACGACCTGGCGCGCGACAGGATTCATGTGCTTGCCCGGCGCCGCGGCAACGGCTTCATCGTGATTGCCGAGCACGACGAGCGCGCCGCGGGCCACGTAGTCGCGCACCGTGTCCACCACCCAGCCGGGATCGGCGCCATAACCGACGAGGTCGCCCAGGAAGGCGTAGCGCTGCGCGCCGCGCATCTCGGCGTGAGCCAGGCAGGCTTCGACCGCTTCGCGGTTGGCGTGCAGGTCGGTGAGGATGGCGGTGAGCATGGCGGTTCCGGTGAAGGTATCGAAGGCTAGGCTAGAAGCTTTTCAAGTCCCTGTCTACGCCGCCTGTCCGGCAAACTGCCGATACCCGCGCGCCCGCAATTCGCAGGCCGGGCAGGTGCCGCAGCCGTGCCCCCAGTCGTGCATCGCGCCGCGCTCGCCGAGATAGCAGGTGTGTGTGTCTTCACGGATCAAATCGACCAGCGGCGTGCCGCCAAGCTCCTGCGCGAGGCGCCAGGTGGCGGCCTTGTCCAGCCACATCAGCGGCGTTTCCACTTTCAGGCGCGTCGCCATGCCGAGGTTGAGCGCAACCTGCAGGGCCTTCATGGTGTCGTCGCGGCAGTCGGGGTAGCCGGAGAAGTCGGTCTCGCACATGCCGCCCACCAGTACGTCGAGGCCGCGGCGATAGGCAAGGGTGGCGGCGACCGTCATGAAGAGCAGGTTGCGGCCGGGGACGAAGGTGTTGGGCAAGCCGTTGTCCTGCATCTCGATGGCGACGTCGCGGGTCAGCGCCGTTTCGGAAATGCGCGAGATCAGGCCGAGGTCGATCATGTGGTCGTCCGCGAGGCGCGTCTTCCATTCGGGATGGAGTGCGGTGATCTTCTGCAGCAGCACCGGGCGCACGGCGAGTTCGATCGCGTGGCGCTGGCCGTAGTCGAAGCCGATGGTTTCCACGCGCGGATAGCGGGCGAGGGCCCAGGCGAGGCAGGTGGTGGAATCCTGGCCGCCGCTGAAGAGGACGAGGGCGCCGGTGGCTGTGCTCATGATGTGACCTTGCTGTACGGACTGTTCGGAGGCGGCATTGTAGTCCCGCTTCAGGACTCCTTGCGCTGGATCTGATTCAGCGATTGCTCGATGTAATCGCCATCGGCGTCGGTGTAGCGGATGCGCACCGGATACCACTCGTGCTGTGGGCCGAGCCAGATGTCGACCTGCTGTTCCTTGGAGTCCGCCGGCGGTTCCTTGATCACGTGCACCGCACTGATTTCGCCCAGCGGCGTGCGGATCTTTTCCTGGCGTACGACCTTGAAGGTCCACGGGTCGGCGTCGCGCTGGCCGGCGACGAGGAAGGTCCATTCCGAGCCGGCCTTGAATTTGCCCGGCGCGGCGCGCGCCACGCCGGCCAGCTGCCACACCGCGCTGTTGCGGTCCTGCTCGCCGGGTTGGATGGGCAGCGTCTGTTCGGTGGTGCTGAAGCGGATCGTGCCGGCGGTGCGGTCGAAGGTGGTGACGGTCTGGTCGCGCCGGAAACGTTTTTCCACGAAGCTCAGCGGCGCCAGGCCGTGCTCGTCGATCAGGCCCTCGCTCTTGGAGTCGAGGATTTTGCCGAGCAGGGCGGCGCGGGCTTCGGTTGCGAGCGTGAACTTGCGGTCGCCGGCGGTCCATTGCACGACGGCATTGCCTTCGAGCGGAATGCCGCTCTGGCGCGACTTGATGACGTAGTTCAGCTCGGCCGAAGGCGGCAGGTTGACGCGGTAGTTGGCGCCGGGCGTCGCCGTGTCGGCGGCGCCGGCGTTGGCGATGGTCGCGAGGGCAGCGGCGGCCACGAGAAGGCGCAGTGAGGAAATCATGTGCGGTAAGGGTGTGAATCAGCGCGCCAGCGGCGCAAGCTTCGATAGTGCCATGTCCAGATAATCTCCGTTGGCGTAGCTCTGGCGGATGCGCACCGGATACCACTCGCGCTCCGGCGCGAACCACATGTCGATGCGGGCTTCGTAGGAACCCGGCTTGGGCAGGCGGGCAACGTGCCAGGCGGTGACCTTGCCGCTGTCGAGTTCCAGCGCTTCCTCGCCCACCACGTCGAGCTGCCACGGCTCGGCGTCGCGCGGGCCGGCCACCACGATGTCGAAGCGCGCGCCGGACCTGAATCGCGATGGATCGCCGCGCCCGATGCCGGCCAGTTGCCAGACGATGCTCGCCCGGTCCTGCTCGCCGCCGGCATAGGGGAAGCTGGCTTCGGAGGCGGAAAAGGTGATCTTGCGGGCGTCGTGCTGAAAATGCGTATTGGTGAGCGCGCGCCGGAAGGGCTTTTCGCTGTAGAGCACCGGCGCGATGCCGCCCGGCCCGAGCTTGCCCTCGCTGCTGCTGTTGAGCACGCTGATCTTCACCAGCAGGCGGATGCTGGCTTCCACCGCGATGCGATAGGCGCCGTCGCCGGCTTCCCAGCGATACATGCCGGCGCCGTGCCAGGGCTGGCCTTCGCGCAGCGCCTGCACGGCGTAGTCGAGTTCGGCCGAGGGCAGGGGAGCGAATTTCATCGTGTCGGCGGCGGCCTGGGCGGGTTCGGCAGGGGGGGGTGCCGGTGGCT
>SPQI01000421.1 GCA_004570315.1 Oxalobacteraceae bacterium OM1
TGCGCACCGCTTACATCGGCGGCTGATCCCAGCGACTCGCTTCACGGCAATAAAAGCGCCACCCTTGCGGTGGCGTTTTTTATTGCCGTTTTGCATTGCATCTGTCTATCGATTCCTGTCACACCATCCGACACGACTGAGCCGTGCGCGGACTGCGCCGTTCCCACATTCTCGTTCTTTCCTTTTCCCCCTGCGGCGGCGCATCAAAATTCCGCCGTGCCGCCTGCCCGCTGCTGTGCTTCGGGACTGGTGCGCACCGTGTACCAATCGTTACAGCTCCGGACACCGCCGGTCCTTGATGCCAGGACATTCATCGAGAAATCAAATGCTTGGCGTACCGGCGTAGGTTTTGCATTAGGAAGCCGCGCTAAACCGCAGGGCGGCGTTTCAGGCGCCCGGCATCCGGGATAGCCCTGCGCTGCAGGACAACAACGAAGGCATCACGTGAACAAAGGATGAACCATGAACACACCCGTCAACACCATGCTGCCGCGGCCCGCACGTCAACCGCAAAACCGTCCGAAATTCACTTCCCGACCGCATGACGTGCACAACATCTACGTCAGCCTCAAGCAATGGCGCATCCTGCATGCCGTCATCGATTGCGGCGGCTACGCCGAAGCAGCCAAGGCGCTGCACCTGAGCCAGTCGACCATCAGCTATACCGTCTCCAAGCTGCAGGAACAGCTCGGCCTGCCGCTGCTGCGCATCGAAGGCCGCCGCGCCGTGCTCACGGCGGAAGGCCGCGCGTTGCTGGAGCGTTCGCGCCAGGTGCTCAAGGAAGCCATCGAGCTCGAAACCCTGGCGCGCAGCATGGGGCAGGGCTGGGGCGGCGAAGTCCGCATCGTGGTGGACCACAACGTGCCTTCCGCGCTGCTGATGCGCGCGCTCGGCCAGTTCCATGCGGCCGGCCAGCAGGCGCACGCGCGGCTGCGCGAAGTGTCCGACCTGCATCCCGAGGAAGTGCTGCGCGACCCCAACGTCGACCTCGTGGTCGGCGAGCGCGTGCCGCTCGGCTTCCTCGGCGAACCTCTGATGGAGATCGAGTACCTGCCCGTGGCGCACCCCTCGCATCCGCTGTTGTCGCTCGGGCGCGACCTGAACGCACTCGACCTTGCGCAGCATGTGCTCATCGGCATCCGTTCCGGCCATCCGGCCGAACATGGCGGCTACCACGAGCGTCCCCTGCGGCGCTGGACCATGAGCAGCTTCGACAGCGTGCTCGCCGCGGTGCTGGAAGGACTGGGCTATGCCTGGCTGCCGCGCCACCGCATCGAGCAATGGCTGGCCGCCGGCACGCTCGTGCCGCTGTCCCTGAACGGCAAGCGCAGCCACCCGGCGATGCTCTACCTCATCCACGGCCGTCCCTGGAGCGCGACTCCGGCCGCCGGGCGCTTCGCCGAGATCCTGCGCGGCATGGCGCTGGAGGACGCGAACCGGCACGGCGCCCGTCATTGAACCGCCCGAAGCAACGGAGGCAACGAAAGGAACGGACATGAAACACCTGACGACACAGGCGCGGACGGCGCGCCTTGCCGCATTGGCAGCCGGCGTCGCGGCCGCGGCGACGCTTGCCCTCCCGGCGCATGCCGAGGAGCGCGCCGTGAAATCCATGCTGGAGATGCGGCGTGAAAATGTAGTGATCCAGCAATGGGATCTCAGCTGCGGCGCCGCCGCGCTGGCGACGCTGCTGCGTTACCAGCATGGCGAGGACGTGGACGAGAAGGAGGTGGCGGTGGCGCTGATGAAGCGCGAGGAATACATCCGCAATCCGCAGCTCGTGCAGGGGCGCGAAGGCTTCTCGCTGCTCGATCTGAAACGGCATGCCGATGCACGCGGCTACAAGGGCGTGGGCTACGGAAAACTCAAACTGGAGGACCTGCTCGAGAAGGCGCCGCTCATCGTGCCGGTCTCGGTCAACGGCTACAACCACTTCGTGATCTTCCGCGGCATGGCGCGCGACCGCGTGCTGCTGGCCGATCCGGCGTGGGGCAATCGCACCATGTCGGTGGCCGACTTCATGCAGCACTGGATCGACTATCCCAGCCTCGGCCATATCGGCTTTGCCGTGCAGCGACCCGACGGCATCGCCGCGCCCAACGCGCTCCAGCCGCGCGCCGAAGACTTCGTCGCGCTCAACTGACCGATTGAAAAAATCGGCGCACTCGATGCCCGCGTTGCCGCGGGCATCGAAATTTCCTACTTATCCTTTGCGATGTCACTGACTACGCTTTCAGAGTCGCGCCTCGGCGCGGCTTGACCGCAAATCACTCGACTCAATCGCAAAGGAGATTCCCATGAAATCGATCGTGGCTACGTTGTTCGCCGTTCCCCTGCTGTCCCTCTCTGCCGTGACGTTCGCGGCGGAGCCTGCATCCGACGGACCCATGACGCTCTCAGCCGAGCAAATGGACAACCTCACTGCCGGAAAGGGACGCCCATGGTGGACCGCCTTCACGCCGGGCCAGATGGCGCATAGCAGCGCAGTGGTCACCCAGGTGAACACCGCGCCCGTCACCATCGTCCAGATCGGTAACAACAACACGGCCATTGTCATCAGCGGCAATTTCTCGTGGATTCGTCAATAGCAGGTCAAGCCGGCCGCGCAGGCGGCCGGCTTGTTCGAACCAAGGAGCCGTCATGTCAATTCGCTCTCTGACTCGCCTCGCGGCTCTCTCCGTCTTTGCAGCGGCCCAGGTACAGGCCGCGCCGGTCGTCCTCGACAGCGACGCACTCGATCGCATCACGGCCGGCAACCTCTCCTTCCTCGGACAGTTTCAAGGCTTGCTCGCGCAGCTGCCTGTCCTGCATCTCGATCTGCTGAACGTGCCCGCGCTTCCCATGCTGGCGAGCGATCTGGCGGCATGGCTGCCTGCCGCCTTCACCGAGCCGCTCAGCTTCCAGAAGATCGACCCCGGCACACTGGCCGCCACGTTCACGCTCGCCGGCGGACAACAGCTGGTGCTCGTGCGGCCCGACGGCGCCGCGCCGGCAGCAATGGCACCGACAACGGCAGCGACAGCGGCCTCCGCCGACGGCAGCGTCAAGACCTGGTTCCTGCAACCGGGCGAGACACTCAGTCAGCAACGGCGGCACCAACTATCTCTTCGTGCGCAGCAACGGCGGCGGACCCGTCAGCGTCACGCAGCTGCGCTGACGTGTTCGCAGCCTTGTACGGGCGGGCCCCCGGTCCGCCTTTTTTTTTCGTGCGCACATCGATCGGCGAGCTGGAACGATCGCGCCCCGTACACGGTGCGCGCATCTATTTTTCCTACTTATCTTCCAAAAGTGCGCCGCATAGATTGAGAGTGAACCGTGTCTGCCTCCGCAACGCGCTTCACTCTCAAACTCGTTTCGCCACAGGAGAACACCATGAAGACATCCCTGATTGCTCTCGCGGCAGTGCCACTGCTGTCGCTGTCGTCCCTGTCCTTCGCCGCCGACGCAGGAGACCAGGCCGTCACGCTCAGTGCGGCGGAGATGGACAGCGTCACTGCCGGCGCGCTGGCCCTTCCCCTGCAGCTCAATATTTCGCCGGTCACCATCGTGCAGATCAACGTGCTGAGCAATGGCATCAACCTCGCGCAGCTCATGAGCGGCAATACCAGCGGCCTGTTCCAGATCGGTCTCGGCTTTGCCCGGTGAGCGCTTCAAGAATCCGAACGAAGCGGCCGCCGCGCTTCCCGCGCCATCGAAATTTCGTACTTATTCTTTGAATGGCGCTCGCTAGATTGGTAGGGAACGCGACTGAACATTGTCGGTTCGTTCAATCAACTTATAAGGCAAGGAGCAAGCAATGAAAAAATCCCTCATCGCAGCGCTGGTCGCAGTGCCCGCCATGGCCGTGTCTTCCATGTCGTTCGCATCCGAAGCGACCGAACTGACCGCAACGGAAATGGATAACGTGACAGCAGGTGCACGCGCCTGGGTCGGCCAGATCAACGTCTCGCCGGTCACCATCGTGCAGCTGAACGTGCTGTCCGCGGGCAGCGGCAATTCGGCCATCGTCTTGAGCGGCAACTTCTCTTGGATTCGCCAGTAACGCAGTGCGGGGCAGCATGACCCTGCCCGCGTTGTTTCAACCACCTAGGAGATCGACATGAAAAAGTCCCTACTTGCACTTGCAGCAGCACCTGTTCTGGTTCTGTCTTCCGGCGCCTTCGCAGCGGAAGTCTTGAGCGCAGATGAGATGGATTCCGTGACGGCCGGCCGTGACCGCGCCTATGTCTTCCAGTTCAACGCCTCGCCGGTGACCCTGGTGCAGGCCAATGTCCTCACGCTGGGCGGCGGCAACTTCGCGCTCGTCGGCAGCGGCAACTTCTCCTACATCCGGCAGTAAGCCGGATCGGAGGCGACTGGTCGAGTCAGTCGCGGTCAAGGCGCCCCTCCTTCGGGAGGGGCGCTTTCCATTTCAGCGGAAGAGAATCGGCAGCTGCAGCGAGAGGTTGTACTTCGGCGCATCGTTGCCGAGACCGATGCCCACCTGCGTCACCAGCGTCAGGTCGCGCGAGAGCACCGACGAGGCGCCGATGGTGGCGAGCCCGTACGTCTGTTCCGATCCCGGCACGCGGACGCCGTTCTGCTCCTGCTTGTCCTTGTGGATCTGCGACACGCCGAACTGCAGCGAGGTCGCGGGACTGGCAGCCAGCAGCGCAGCGAGCGTCACGCCGTAGCCGTCGCCGGGACGAATGCCATCCTTCTCCCAGCTGCGCTGATAGAAGCCGCTCGCGACGAAGGCCAGCGGGTCCTGCCGCTTCAGCGCGACCAGTTCAGCCTGCACGGCGCGATAGCCGCCGAGCAGCGGCACGTTGTTGTCGCTGCGCTTGCCGTTGCCGTTGTTATAGGTGAGCCGGCCGATGAGGTCCGGCCGCCAGCCACTCTCGCGCACAAGGGTTTTCGCGATGCCCGCCGTGATGTCGCCGAGGCCGCTGCCGCTGCCCGAGGTTTCGCTGCCGGCAGTGAGCTGTGTGCTCGACACGCGCTGATAGGGCAGTCCGAATTCGAGCTGCGTCCCGTAGGGCAGGCCGACGCGCAGGCCGAGACTCGCGGTGTATTCGCTGCGGCGCACCTGCTGGTTGGCGAGCACGGGCGTCGCCGCTCCGGTCGCCGGATTGATCGCCGTGCCGAATGCCTGGGTGGTGAATTCAGTGCGCTGGTAGGTGAAGCCCGGTGTGACTTCGATCGTGCGCGGCGGCAGCAGCAGCGCGCCCGACTGCGTCAGCGTGCGTTCGAGTGCGCGCTGGGCGGCATCCTCGTCGATCTCGAAGGCGCCGGGGCGCGGCCGCACGCCGGTGCCGGAAGGGGGCGCGGCGGGG
>SPQI01000439.1 GCA_004570315.1 Oxalobacteraceae bacterium OM1
GACCATGACTCTCCTCGACATCATGCGTACCTCGCCGGTCATTCCGGTGATCGCCATCGACGACCTCGATCACGCCGTGCCGCTCGCCCGTGCGCTGGTTGCCGGCGGCATCCGCGTGCTGGAAGTGACGCTGCGCACGCAGCACGGCCTGCCGGCCATCCGTGCAATGGCGGAAGCAGTGCCGGACGCCATCGTCGGCGTCGGCACGCTCACGCAACCGGAGGAACTGACGGCCGCGCGCGATGCGGGCGCGGTGTTCGGCGTCTCGCCCGGGCTGACGGCTTCCATCGTGGCGGCGGCCAAGTCGAGCGGTTTGCCGTTGCTGCCGGGCGTGATGACGCCGTCGGAAGTGATGGCGGCGCGCGAAGCGGGCTTTCGCCAGCTGAAGCTGTTCCCGGCGGTGCCGGCGGGCGGCGTCGGCATGCTCAATGCGATCGCGGGGCCCTTGGGCGATGTGACGTTCTGCCCGACGGGCGGCATTTCGATCGAGACCGCGCCGCAATTCCTCGCCTGTAAGAACGTCGCCTGCGTCGGCGGTTCCTGGCTCACGCCCAAGGACGCCATGCAGCGCGGCGACTGGCAGCGCATCACGGAACTCGCCGCGGCTGCTAGTCGGCTGCGTGGCTGAGTCTTTAATCAGTTAATCAGTCAATCAGCTGATCAGCAGATCAACTCGACGCGCGCGCCACGGCTTCGAGCAGTTGCTCCAGCTTCTCGAAGGTCAACGGCTTGACCGCATGCAGGTGAAACCCGGCGGCGGCCGTGCGCATGCGGTCGATGTCCTGCCCGTAGCCGGTCAAGGCGACTAGGCGCATGTCCGCGGTGCCCGCCATGGCCTTGATGCGGCGCGCGAGTTCGTAGCCGTCCATGCCCGGCAGCCCGATGTCGAGGATGGCGACGTCCGGGATGCTGGCCTGCAATGCGCGCAAGCCTGAAGGGCCGTCGAAGGCAATAGACACGCGATGGCCCATGGACTGCAACAGGTCCTGCAAAGTGCGGGCGGCGTCGACGTTGTCGTCCACAACGAGAATCGATAGCGGCTGCACGACGGCCGCGTCGCGCGGCCGGAAATGCGGGCTGTTGACGGCCGCCGGCTGCTCCACCAGTCCTTCGTATGCCGGCAGGCGCACCGTGAACGCACTGCCCATGCCCGGCCCTTCGCTGAAGGCGCTCACGGCACCGCCGTGCAGCTCGATCAGACTGCGCACGATGGTCAGTCCGAGCCCAAGGCCGCCGCGGGCGCGGGCCAGCGTCTGGCGGTCCTGGTAGAACATCTCGAAGATATGCGGCAGCATGTCCGCCGGAATACCGTTGCCCGTATCCTTCACCTCCAGCACGATCTCGCCATCGTTACGCCAGCCTTTCACCGTGATCCGGCTGCCGTTGTCGCTGTACTTCGCGGCGTTGGTCAGCAGGTTGCCGATGACCTGACCGAGGCGGTGCCGGTCCGCGCTCACCACGAGGCCGCGCGGCGGCACGTCGATCTGCAGCAGATGCTGGCGTTCCTCCAGCAACGGACTGGCGGTTTCCACGGCAGAGGTCACGATCGTGGCCAGTTCCAGCGGCTCCTTGCGCAATTCCACCTTGCCGCGCGCGACGCGGGCCACGTCGAGCAGGTCGTCCACCAGGCCGACGAGATGCTGCGCCTGGCGCTCGATGATCGCGCGCTCGTTCTCGCCTTCGCGCACATTGCGCAGCTTCATCAGTTGCAACGCCGTCATGATGGGCGCGAGCGGATTACGCAGCTCGTGGCCCAGCATCGCCATGAACTCGTCCTTGGCGCGGCTTGCCACCTCCGCCGCCTGGCGTGCCATGATGGCTTCGCTCACCTCGTAGGCGACGACGGCGATGCCCTCGACGCTGCCGTCGGCGCGCCGCAAAGGCTGGAACACGAAATCGAAATAGCCCTCGCGCGCCAGCGGCACGCCGCCGCGCTTCAGGTCCACGCGCATGCTGCGGCCGAGATAGGGCTCGCCGCTGCGGTAGACCTCGTCCAGCAGGCCGACGATGCCTTGTTCCTCCAGTTCGGGCAGGACTTCCCGGACCGGCTTGCCGATGGGGTTCGGGCGGTCGACCAACTGCCTGTAGAGCGGGTTGGCGAGTTCATAGACGTGCTGCGGCCCGCGCAGGATGGCAATGGCGACCGGCGCCTGCTCGAAGATCGATTGAATGTAGCTGGCCTGTTCGGACTCCATGGTCCGGACCCGCGCACGCAGCAGGAGGTGATCCACCTTGGCGACCAGCTCGCGCCGCGAGAATGGTTTCTCCAGGTAGTCGTCGGCGCCGGCTTCGATGCCGCTCACGCGCGCATCCTCGCCCGCGCGGGCAGACAGCAGCAGCACCGGCACCGCGTGCAGCTGCGGGTCCTTGCGCATGGCGTCGAGCAGTTCGTAGCCGTTCAGCACCGGCATCATCACGTCGGAAACCACGACGTCCGGCACCTGTTTGCTGGCCGCCGCCAGTGCGGCCGCGCCGTTGGCGAACTGGCGCACGGTGTAGTGCGGTGCGAGCAGCTCGGTGATGTAGCTGCGCATGTCGGCGTTGTCGTCGACGACGTAGGCCAGCGCAGCGGACGCGCCCGCCGGAGCGATGCTGTCCTCCCGGACTGGCGCCAGCCAGGTCTCGGGTTCGGCGGTATAGGCGTCGCCGCGCAGCGCGCGCGGCGGCCGCGTCGGCGCCTCGGTCACCTGTTCCGGCGGCAGGTGGTCTGCGCCATAGGGCAGCGCCACGGTGACGGCGGTGCCGGCACCGGGCGTGCTCTCGATGCGAATGTCGCCGCCGTGCAAGGACACCAGGTCGCGCACCAGTGCCAGGCCGATGCCGGTGCCCTCGTGGGTGCGCGCCTGCGTCCCTTCGATGCGGCGAAACCGTTCGAACACGTGCGGCAACTGCCCGGCTTCGATGCCAACGCCGGTGTCGCTCACTTGCAGCGTGGCGCGGTCGTGCGCATGCCGGAGGCGCACGGTGATGCGGCCTTCCAGCGTGAACTTGAAGGCGTTGGAGAGCAGGTTCAGCACGATCTTTTCCCACATACCTCGATCGATGTAGACCGGCTGCGGCAGCGCGCGGCAATCGATGTCGAGCACCAGGGCGGCGCGCTCCACCACGCTGCGGAAGATGTTCGCCAGTTCGGTGGTATAGGCCGCAAGATCGAGCGGTTCGAAGGAGGCGCGCATGCGTCCCGCCTCGATGCGCGAAAAATCGAGCAGGGCGTTCACCAGCTTCAGCAGCCGCAGCCCGTTGCGCTGCAGGAGCAGGATCTGGCCGCGCGCCGCTGCGGGCAGGCCAGCGTCGGCAAGCAACTCTTCAATCGGGCCGAGCATGAGCGTAAGCGGCGTCCGCAGCTCGTGGCTGACGTTGCTGAAGAAGGTCGTCTTGGCGGCGTCGAGTTCGGCTAGCGCCGTCATGCGTTGACGTTCGGCCTCCAGAGACAGGGCTTCGCTGATGGTGCGCTGCATCTGGTCGGCGAGCAGCCGGTAGAAGGACGAGTAAGCTGCGTCGAGCGGACGGTGCGGACTGACGGCCGCCACGACGATGGCCACCGGCGCTTCCGTGCCCGGCAGTGCGATGGGGATGACCTTCGCTTGCTGCACCGGCTTTTCCCATGCGCCAAGCGGAGCCGAGCCGTCCGGACCCGCGGGCACCGGCGCGATGCGGATGCGGCGCTCCTCGAGCACGGCGCCGACCGGCCAGGGCGCAGCGTCGTCCAGTGCGATGCGGGCGGGCGCAAGCGCCGGATGGCGATCGACCCCGAAGGCCGACAGCAGCCGGACGGAACGGCCGTCTTCCTCGACGGCATAGAGCATGCCGAAGGGCACGTCGGCGGCGGCCTCGGCCAGCACGTTGCAGGCCGCGTGGCAGGCGGCGGCGAGATCGTCGCCGCGCGGCTGGCTCCCCAGCTTGCGCAGCGTGTCGACGCGGCGCTGGCCGATCACCGTCTCGGTGGTTTCGATCACCGGCGTGAAGATGCCGCCCACGCCGCCGGATTCGTCGAGGATGGGCGAGTAGCTGAAGGAGAAATAAGTCTCTTCGAGGTAGCCGTTGCGCCGCATGAGCAGCAGCAGGTCTTCGGCCTTGGCCGCCTTGCCGGTGCGGACCACGTCGTCCAGCATGGGGCCCACGACCGGCCAGACATCGGCCCAGACATCGCGTCCTGCGCCGCCCATGGCCGAAGGATGCTTGTTGCCCAGGACCGGAATGTAGTCGTCGTTGTAGAGCATCACCATGTCCGGTCCCCACCAGACAATGATAGGGAAGCGGCAGGCGAGGCAGATGCTGAGGGAAGTCTTGAGGCTCTGCGGCCAGGCGTCCATCGGGCCGAGCGGGCTGCTTCCCCAGTCGACTTGGCTGACCAGCCGGCCGGTCTCGCTGTCGTCGGTGATGAAAGATATTCCCTGCTGCATGCCTTGCTCCCACGTGTGCCTGCACGGCCGCGGCGCCGTGCATCGCACGCATTGTCTTGGTTGTGCCCGCGCCAGCCAAGCGAACCTGTCGGGGTGATGATCTGCGTCAATTCCGAGATCAATTTTGCAACATCGGCCGAGGGGCGCTGGCAATGCCGAAATCCGCCGGGCGCGCGCCGCCGGACAGCTAAAATAGCGGTTTTCCCATCACACTCGCACCATGACTCAAGACGAACTCAAGCAGGCCGTAGCGCGCGCGGCCATCGAATACGTGCCGGCCGGGGAAATCATCGGCGTCGGCACGGGTTCCACCGCCAACTTCTTCATCGACGAGCTCGGCAAGATCAAGGACCGCATCAAGGGCGCCGTGGCGTCGTCGGAAGCGACGGCCACGCGCCTGCGCGCGCACGGCATCTCGGTGCTCGACCTGAACGAAGTGGAATCGCTGTCCGTCTACATCGACGGCGCCGACGAGATCACCGCCCAGGGCGCGATGATCAAGGGCGGCGGCGCGGCCCTCACGCGCGAGAAGATCGTGGCGTCGGTGGCCAAGCAGTTCGTCTGCATTGCCGACGGCTCCAAGCTGGTGGACGTGCTGGGCGCGTTCCCGCTGCCGGTGGAAGTGATCCCGATGGCGCATGCCGCGGTGGCACGCGCGCTCAAGGCACTGGGCGGGGAGCCCAAGCTGCGGGCGAAGGACGGCCAGCCGGTGCTGACCGACAACGGCTGCTACATCCTGGACGTGTCGGGCCTGCGCATTGCCGCGCCGGCCGAGCTGGAGAACCGGATCAACAACATCGTCGGCGTGGTCACGGTCGGCTTGTTTGCGCAACGCGGCGCGAACGTCGGCCTGCTGGGCACCGGCGAAGGCGTGAAGAAGCTGACGTTCTGATCGGCTGCACTGCCATGAAA
>SPQI01000464.1 GCA_004570315.1 Oxalobacteraceae bacterium OM1
CACCGTGGAGTATCCGGCGATCACGACCAAGGACCTGGCCGGCACGCCGGTGACCGTCAACACCGAAACGCCGGTGACGGGCGCGGGCCTGAACGGCAACATCTGGCTGCGGATGTACCCGTAAAAAGCGAACGGCCGGCCCCGAGGGAGCCGGCCGTCGCGGCACGCTTCAGCAGGACTTACTTCGGAGCCGCCGGCGTCGCCAGCGGCTTTCCTTTTTCCACGACATAGGTGCCGATCAGCTTGACCGGCGTGCTGCCGCTGTTGCGCGCATCGTGCACCTTGCCGGCCGGGATGACGAAAGCTTCACCAGCCTTCACCTTCAGCGGCGGCTCACCATCGATCAGCACTTCGGTTTCGCCTTCCATCACGTAGCTGATCTCGTCGCCGGCATGGGTATGCCGGCCGGCGGTGGCGCCGGGGGCGACTTCGACGCGGGCGACCACGACTTCATGGTTCGGGATGCTGGAGTCGGTTTTCTTCACCATCTCGCGCTTGAGTCCGGAGGCCTGGGACCAGGCGCTGCCGGCGATGACGAGGCCGAGGGCGGCGACGAGGAGTTGCTGTTTGCGGTTCATGAGGGGGTGTCCTTTCGTTCTTGTGCTGGGGGAGTCTCCTGCCCGGGTGGGCAGGGGGATTACAGCATAAAAGGGGAGGGGTGGGGAGAGTGGGGCTGGCTCGGCTTGCCACGCCTTGTCGTTCCCGCGAAGGCGGGAACCCAGGGATGCTTCACCAGTCCCCGCCAAGACACTGGTCCCGAGCCACCTATCCCCTACAACCAATAATCCAACAACCGCGTCGCCCACTCCTTGAACCTTTCCCCCGCCCCGCGCTTGCGCCACTCCTCCGCCTTGATCTCCCGCGACTCCGTCAAATCCCGCTGAAACAGCTCCTCCATCTGCGTCGCAAAATTCACGTTCAGCACCACCGCGTTGATCTCGTCGTTGTGCAGGAAGCTGCGCATGTCCAGATTGGTCGAGCCGATCGTCGACCACACGCCATCGATCACCGCCGTCTTCGCATGCAGCAGCTCGGCCTTGCGCTCGTAGACGCGCACGCCGGCGTCGAGCAGTTCCTGGTAGAACGAACGGCCGGCGTACAAAATGATGCCGACGTCGGTAATGCTGGGAAAGATGATGCGCACATCCACACCGCGTTGAGCGGCATCCTTCATCGCCTGCACGATCTGGTCGTCGGGCACGAAGTAGGCGGTGGTCAGGTGTGCGTATTTGTCGGCGTTGGCGAGCGCCGAGATATAGGTCTTGTAGGCGCCGAAGTCTTCCTTGTCCGGCGTGCTGCCGATGGCGCGCACCAGCGCATCGCCCTGGTGCTGCAGCGGCGGGAAATACTGCGCGCCGGTCAAGGCCTCGCCGGTCTTGCGGCGCCAGGTGTCGAGGAACAAGCGCTGGAATTCCGCGACGGCGGGACCTTCGATCTGCATGTGCGTGTCGCGCCATACCGCTTCTTTCGGATTGTTCGGCGTGGCCTGCCGGTTGCTGCGCAGGAAGGAACTCTTGCCGTAGACGCGGCTGATGTTCACGCCGCCGGTGAAGGCGATGCGCCCGTCCACCACCAGCAGCTTGCGGTGGTCGCGCTCGTTGATGTCCCAGCCGCGTGGGGCGTTGAGCGGATTGACGGGATTGAATTCGAGCGCCTCGATGCCCGCGGCGCGCATGCGGTCGAAGAACGCGCGCGGCGTCTCCAGCGTACCGACGCTGTCGTAGATCACGTTGACCTTCACGCCGGCCTTGCGCTTCTCGATCAGCAGATCGGCCAGCGCCCGGCCGACTTCGTCGTCTTCGAAGATGTAGGTTTCCAGGTTGACGTGGTCGCGCGCCCCGCGAATCGCGGCCATCATGGCGCGCATCGTCACCGGCCCATCGGAGAGCAGCGTGACCTTGTTGCCCGCCACCAGCGGGCGGCCGTTGATCGCTTCCTCGGCGGCGACGTGCCGGTCGAGGATGCTGGTGGGGCCGACCTTCGCCGCCATGCGGTCGAGCAGTGCCTGCACGCGGCCGTCGGGCAGTTCGCCGCGCGCGGTGACGATGGTGGGATCGGCCTGCGGCGCCAGCTGACGGTCGCGCAGGTAACTGACGTTGGGCAGGCTCGCGCAACTGGTCAGCATGAACGCCAGCAACGGAGCCAGCACTAGCTCCAGTAGCCGTGCCGCCGGAAGGTTCTTCAACGCACGCATCGCACGTCCTGTTGTTCTTGTTGTCTTGGAGACGATTTTCCTGCGGATCATTCCCCGGCGCGCAATGTTTGTACGCGGAAGCTGATTCTTGTCAGGTGCGGCATACTTGCCGGATGCAACTCATCGGCGTCGATTTCACCTCGGTGCCCCGTCGCGCCAAGCCGATCACCGTCGCGTACGGCACGGCCGACGGGGCGCTGCTCACCATCGAAGGCCTCGTGGAATATCCGGACTGGAGCAGCTACGAAGCGTGGTTGTCCCAACCGGGCGAATGGATAGGCGCCTTCGACTTTCCCTTCGGCCTCTCCCGCGAACTTGTCCAGCAACTCGGCTGGCCGCTGCAATGGGCGCCGCTGGTGCGGCATTGCGCCACGCTCACGCGGCATGAATTGCGCGACACCTTCAAGGCCTTCTGCGATGCGCGTCCGGCCGGCAACAAATTCGCGCACCGCGTCACCGACGGCCCGGCCGGCTCCAGTCCTTCGATGAAGTGGGTGAATCCGCCGGTGGCCTACATGTTCCATGAAGGCGCGCGCCGCCTGCTCGACGCTGGCGTCACCGTGCCCGGTCTGCATCAAGGCGATCCGCACCGCATCGCGCTCGAAGGTTATCCGGGGCTGGTGGCGCGCATGGTCACGCGTGCCTCGTACAAGAGCGACGAGCGCAGCAAGCAGACGCCCGAGCGGCGCGCGGCGCGGCTGGAGATCGTGAAGGCATTGGAAAGCGGCACGCATCCGATGGGCGTGCAGGTGCGTCTGCGGCCTGCCTTGCGCAAGCGGCTGATCGAGGACGGTATGGCGGATTGGCTGGATGCGGTGCTCTGCACGGTCACTGCGGCCTGGGCGGCGCAGCGGCCGGATTACGGCTTGCCTGCAGAGATCGATCCGGTGGAGGGGTGGACGGCGGGCGCCGCGCATGGCGCCCGGGATGCTGCAGCTTGATCCTCCCTTGTTGATGGTTCAGCGCTGCGTCGGACCTTTTCAGACGTTCGGTCCGATGCGCACTTTGTTGACGCTGGAGATCGCGTAGCCCTTGGCGTCGATCTGACGCAGGGCGTCCTGCGACGGCAGATCGTCCACTGGAGTGTGGTCGTCGTCGAGATCGACGTTGTGCGAGGCCGTTTCCCAATCGGTATTGGTTGCTTCTTCGGGAATCGGCCGGCCCTCGGGTACGGCGAGATAGGAAAACTTGCCACCGGCTTCCGGGCGTTTGTACACGTCTACTTTCATGGTTCATCCTCATGGCAACGAGTGTCCCCTATTGACCTCTTGTCATTGCAAAGGTTGCGCGCCGCGGCATGGCGCCGCTGTCCTTTTGCTCACCTTGCTCTCCCTTTGGTAGCAGTCCGCCAACACGGCATGCGCCGCTGAAAAACGCGGCAGCGTGCACGCATTGTTGCCTGCGGTTACACGATTTACGAAAATCCGTTGCGGCATCGACAAAATTCCGCGAATAAATCTTTCCCTGTTGCATAAACGAGTATTGAGTCGCGCGTAAAGCCCTCTTTAGAATGGGCAACGTTGCGGTGAGTCAAGCATGCCTTGACGCATCCTCAACACGAATTTTTTGCAACACATCGAGGGAGAGACAATTGCTGAAGTTTTTCGCATTCGGCCGCTCCAGCGCCAAACGGCGCAGCGTCTCCTTGCTGGCAGCCGTGCTGACTGCCGTCAGCCTGGGAGCCAACCCGATGCCGGCCGGCGCCATCGTGCTCGACTCGGCACTCAATGAACAAGTCGTCATGCTGCCGGTGCATTCCGGCATGGACTACGTCCAGCTCGAAACCACTGTCTACAAACCGCCCGGCGACGGCCCCTTTCCGCTGGTCGTGATGAACCACGGCAAGGCGCTCGGCAGCCCGCGCGCGCAAGGGCGCGATCGCTTCGTCGTCATCGCACGCGAATTCGTCAAGCGCGGCTATGCCGTCGTCGTGCCGATGCGCAAGGGCTTCTCCAAGTCCACCGGCGATTACATCGACAGCGGCTGCAACATGACCGCGCACGGCCAGACCCAGGCCGACGACCTGCAGGGCGTGCTCGAATTCCTCGAGACCCAGCCCTGGGTCGACAAGGACCGCATCGTCGTCGCCGGCCAGTCCTACGGCGGCCTGACCGCGATGGCCTTCGGCACCCGCACGATGCCCGGCGTGCGCGGCCTGATCAACTTTGCCGGCGGCCTCAAGATGCACGGCGGCGACTGCAAGTGGGAAAACTCGCTGGTGAAGGCCTTCGCCGACTATGGCAGCAAGACCGCGCTGCCGAGCCTGTGGTTCTACGGCGAGAACGACCAGCACTTCGGCCCGGTGCTCGCACAGCGCATGTTCGACGCCTACAACCATGCCGGCGGCCGCGCCCGCCTGGTGGCCTACGGGGCGTTCAAGAAGGATGCGCACACCATGAGCGCCAGCCGCGACGGCGTGAACATCTGGTGGCCGGAGACCGAGCGCTTCCTGAAGGAGATCGGCATGCCGACGGACACGGTGTATGCGCTGAAGGACGAGGTCAAGATTCCGAAGACCGAGTATGCGTCCATCGAGAATGTGGATGCGGTTCCGTATCTCGGCCCGCGCGCCCGCGAGCAGTACCAGGTCTTCCTGAGCAAGACCAATCCGCGCGCGTTCGCGATCTCGCCGACCGGCGCATGGAGCTGGGCGGAGGACGGCGACGATCCGGTCGAGCAAGCCATGCTGGACTGCCAGAAGAACAGCTCGCAGCCGTGCAAGCTGTATGCGGTGGATAACAATGTTGTATGGGAGGGGGCCGCGCCTGCGACGCTGACAGCGAATGCAGCGACCGGGGCGGTAGTGCCGGCGAGTGAGTCGGCGCAGAAGGCGACGGGGCCGTAAGGGGCGGTTCCTGTTGACTCGGAAGGCGGCTCGGGTGTGAGGCACCCGGGCCGTTTTTTTTGGGCTTGCGTTGTCCGTTGTCGTCGGTGCTCAGGTGAGGATGGTTTGACGGCGTTGTTCGAAGAGCTGTCATTCCCGCGACGGCGGGAATCCAGAGATGCCTCTCCTACGCTCGAATCAACCGCCGTCATTCCGGCGGACGCCGGAATCCAGTGTCTTGTTTTCGTGTCCTCTTC
>SPQI01000266.1 GCA_004570315.1 Oxalobacteraceae bacterium OM1
ATTCGACGATGCGCCCGTCCTCATCGCGCACCGGCAGCGCCCGCACCAGTGTCCAGCGATATTCCCCCGAGCGATGGCGCAGCCGGTTCTTCACTTCGTAGGGCTCGCCTGTGGCCACGCAGCGCTTCCAGTGCACCGTGTTGGCGGCGCGGTCGTCCGGATGCACCGCTTCCCATCCGTTGAGCGAGCCTTCCGGCAGACCGGTGAAGTCGTACCACTGCTTGTTGAAAAAACGATTCGTTCCGTCAGGCGCCGCCGACCAGACCATCTGCGGCACCGCATCGACCAGGGTGCGCAGGCGCTGCTCGCCGGCCTTGAGCCCGCGGGTCGCCGTGACCGCTTGCGTCGTATCGCCGGCGATGCCGAAAATGCCGATGATCTCACCGTCGCGGCTGCGGATCGGCTGGTAGATCACATTCATGTAGGCCAGGGCAAGCGTGCCGTCGGGTCGTCGGTAATGGATCGGCATGTCGCGTGCAATGAACGGCCGCCCGGTGCGGTAGACCTCGTCGAGGATCGCCGTGAAGCCCTGCTCTTCGGCTTCCGGCAGCGCATGCCTGACAGGCAAGCCGACCACCGGGCGATTGCCGAGCAATTCCTGGTTCGCGGCATTGGAGATCTCGTATCGATGGTCGGGACCCATCAGCACGATGATGGGCACCGGCGCCTGCTCGAACATGTCGCGCAGCCAGGTCAGCTCCGTCTGCCTTTCCTTGTCCTCCTGAATGCGCTGCGTCGTTTCCACACAGATGCCCAGCACGCCCGCGATGCGATGCTGGTCGTCGCACACCGGTGAATACGAGACGGTGAACCAGGCCGTTTCTTCGTAGCCCTTGCGGCGCAGCCGGAACGGCAGGTCCTTGTGGAAGGCCGGTTGCCCCGCCAGGGTCTGGCCGACCAGGACCGACACCGTATCCCAGGCTTCGGGCGCCAGCTCACTGAAGCGGCGACCGAGAGCGTCCGGATGGCGCACCGCCAGGATGTCGATGAAGGCGTCGTTGTAGAAGTAGATGAGGGCGTCGCCCCACGCGAGGAACATCGGGAAGCGGGCGCAGAGCATCATGTTCAGCGCCGTTTTCAGCGCAGCGGGCCAGCCGTCCGGCGGGCCGAGCGGCGTCTGCGTCCAGTCGAATTCACGGATGCGCCGTCCCATCTCGCCGCCGGCCGGGAGCAGGAAATCAAAGGTCGTGGAACGGGATTCGGGCATGGCCGGCGTCGCGTCTGTTGAGCACAGACAACGTTATAGCACTTGCCGCGATTCCGGTGCGCGCGCGGATGGCGGCTCCGGCATTGCCTTGCGTGAATTGTGCGATTAGCAATGAACTCCGCGCGCCTGCCGAAGTCGCATGAATGCATCGAACGATAACGATGCTTCAAACCAATTCATCTCGCCAACCGCCCTCAAAGGAGAACACCATGAAGAACGAAGCACTCAGGTTACTCGCCTTCTGCACCGTTGCCGCCGCTGCGCTCTCCGGATGCGCCTCCTCTTCGTCGCCTTCGTCCTCGCAGGCAAGCGCTGCGACGCGTAGCACGGTGCAAAGCGGAAGTGTCGCGTCCGTCGAATCCGCGGCCGGCATGAGCGCGGCCTCGACCGGCACGACCTCGGGCACCAGTAGCGCCAGCTCGACCGCGAGCGGCAGTCCCGCGCTGATCACCGTCAAGTTTGCCGACGGCACTGAAGGACGCTATATCGTCGATCGGCCGGCCAAGCCGCACAAGGTCGGCGAGGCGGTCTACGTCATCACGCAGGGCGAGCAGACCGCGATCATCTCGAAGTAACGGTCCGCGCAACGGGCTACGCCGCCGCGCGTTCGACGTCCGGCCCGGCGTGGCCCACGCCGCCCGCCTTCTGCAGGCGGCGCATCACCTTTAAGGTTCGCTCCACCAGGCCGCTGTTCCTTGCCGGAACCGCCCGGCCCGCCACCGCACGCACCACCGCATCGTCGCCGTACACCAGCAACTTCCGCCGTGCCCGTGAGAAAGCGGTATAGATCACGCCTCGGTGCACGAAGCCCGGCGAGCCGTTGGTACAGACGAAGATCACGACATCGTATTCCGAGCCCTGTGCCGCATGCACCGTCAGCGCATAGCCCAGCCCGACCGCATCGAGCTCCTTGCCTGGAAAGCGGATGCTTCGGCCGTCGTCGAGCTCCAGTTGCACGCTGGTGACGCAGGTGCCGCCCGCGTCCAGCTCGGCATCGCGGACGAAGCCGGTGTCGCCGTTCACGACCTGCTCGCCCGGCGTGCCGTCGGCCCGCTGCTCCAGCGCCATGTTCTTGCGGACGATGATGCGGTCGCCGATGCGCAGGCTGGTGCCGGTCACGCGCCGGCCTTCGGGATTGAGCGCCTGGCGCAGCACGTCGTTGAGATAGGTGGTGTTCCAGCCGGCGACCTCGGGGTCGCCTTTGCGGCGCGGCATCAGCAGGCCTACACGCTCCATGCCGAAACGTTCGACGGACTTCAGGTAGGCCGAGGCCACGCGCGAGACGCCCGCGTCGTCGGGCATCGGGATGCGGCCGGAGAACAGCACGTCGGTGCGACGCTGGCAGTCGACTTCGCCGACGCGCGCCTGCTGGACGATTTCAAGAATGCCGCCGTCGTTGCGGTGCGTGACCGTGAGGCGATGGTGGTCGAACGGCAGCTGCAGCAGATCCTTGAGCACCTGACCGGGGCCGATTGACGGCAGCTGGTCGACGTCGCCCAGGAAGACGAGATGCGCGTCGGGCGGCACGGCGCTGACCAGGGCGCGAGTCAAGACAAGATCGTCCATCGACGATTCGTCGGCGACGACGATGTCGGCCTCCAGCGGGTTCTCCGCGTGATAGGTGAAGCCTTCGTTGCCGGCGCCCAGCATCGCGTGGATGGTGGTGGCCGTGTGGCCGTGCCGCTGCAGGCGCGCAGCCAGCACCTTGGCGGCCTTGCCGGTCGGTGCGCAGAACAGCACCCGCTTGCCGCGCGCCATCTGCACGAGGATTTCCATCAAGGCGGTCTTGCCGCAACCGGGGCCGGCGGTCAGCGTGTGGATGAAGTGGGCCGAGGTCAGCATCCGTGCCATCGCCTTGTGCTGGGAGGGATCGAGCCGGAACGGGCGTTCCGGCGTGGACAGTTCGCGCTCGGCCGTCGCCAGTCCGTCCACCAACTCTGCATCGCTGCCCGCGAAAATCGGTTCGCCCATCCGCAGCGCCCGGGCCGCCAGCTCCAGCGCGAGCGCCCGTTCGGCGTGCCACAGATGCGACGGGTAATAGCGATCGCGCTCGATCACGATGCGTTCCAGCGCGGCCTGTGCCGCGGCGATGGCGGTCTCGGCGCAGACGTCCGGGTCGATGCGCGCGATGCATTCTTCGAGTTCGTCGCGCGCGAGAAAGACATGGCCGTTCTGCTCGCAGGCGTCGCGCAGCGCGTGACTGGCCAGCGCGGCAAGGCGATAGGCGTGGAAGCGCGGAAAGCCGATGGCGGCCAGCGCGATCTGGTCGGCGGCCACGAAGCCGTAGCCGTCGATGTCGCGCATCGGTGCATAGGGATTGTGCGAGAACAGGGCCCAGGCCGCTTCGATGGCTTCCGGCTCGTGCTCCACGCGCTGCGCCAGCCAGTCCGCGATCTTGCGCAGCAGACTGTCCCGCACCAGGGCCGCGGCGAGCCGGGTGGAGAGGTGTCGGTAGATGAGCGCCTTGCGGTCGGACTCGCCGAGCACGGCGATCCTGCGCCGCGTGACGGGCGTGAAGTCGAGCGACTGCGGGTCGTTGACGAGGCGGTCGCGCAGTGCCGGCAGCGTGTCGCGATAGCGGTCCACCATCTTCCTTGCCGTGGCAATGCCGCAGCCCTTGAAGTTCTTGCAGAGGTGGCGGACCAGCGCGTCCTCGTCGAGCGGAATGTCGACGGCGGCGACGCGGCATTCGAACTGGCGTCCGAATTTGGGGTGATGCACCATTCGCCCGTCGAGCCGGTAGCGGCTGCCTTCGGTCAGGCCGGCAAGCGCTTCGCCGGTGACGACGATGGTGTCGCCCTCATCCAGGCGCAGGGTGCCGCGGCCCCACTTGTCGTTGTAGAGGCGGTACGAGACGAGCGTCCCGGCGATCTGTTCCGTGGCGACTGTCATCAGGAAGGAAAAAAGGCGCCCGTACGGGACGGGCGCCAAGGATTACGGCGTGCGAGGCATAGCTAGGAGGAGGCGCCCCGCGCGCCGGGCTTAAACCAGGCGTCAGTCGGGCCTCAGAAGGGAATGGCGTCGTCTTCGAAGTCGTAGCGATGAGCACGCGACTCGTTGTCTTTCGCCGTACCGTTGGCATCGCTGCCTTCGGCGGTTTCCGCGGCAGGCGCCTCCTCATGCTGGGCGGGCTTGGCGCCCAGCATGCGCAGGTCGTCCGCAACGATTTCGACGGTGATGCGTTCCTGCTCGTCCTTGCCGACCCACTTGCGGGATTGCAGACGGCCTTCCACATACACCAGCGATCCCTTCTTCAGGTATTCGCCCGCGATCTCCGCGAGCTTGCGATACAGCACGACGCGATGCCATTCCGTCGACTGCTTCTTCTCGCCGGTGGCCTTGTCGCGCCAGTTCTCGGTAGTGGCTAGCGTGAACTGGGCGACGGCGTCTCCCGCAGCGGTGGTGCGGCGCTCCGGGTCGCGGCCGAGATAGCCGATCAACGTGACTTTATTGAGTGTTGCCATTGCAATCTCCAAGAGTGGTGTGGACTTATCGGATTTCGAGCCGCACGCCCTGCTCCGCATGCACCCCGGCCACCGGCATCCCCGCCTTGAGCGCCGCCGCGATGGCCCGCTTGTCGGGCGTGGGCGGCGGCGGTTCGTGCTGCGTCAGGAACGCCGGGGGCACGCTGGCGGCATCGTCCACGACCACCGTCAGCGGGTTCTTTTTCACGGCGATGGAAAACAGCGCCGTGGTTGCGCGCTCGCGTCCGGACGCGCGCATGAGATCGAGCACCAGCTTGCGGCCGCGCTCGGCGGCATTGCCGAGGGCGGCATGCCGCGCTTCCAGGTTCTTGATGGTTTCCTCGACCCCGCGTGCCGCGGTTTCGATGTTGCGCACCATCTTCGCCAGGTTTTCCAGGCGCGCGTCGAGCGGCTCGGACATGCTGTCCAGCGTGTCCGCGATCACCTGCTCGTCGTCATGCCGTTCCGCGAGGAGCTCGGCGAGCCGGCGGTATTCCGCCGCCAGCTCGAAGGCTTCGAAGACCGGATTCATGCCGCCATCCCGTAGGCCGAATCGTTGCGGGCTTCGAGCA
>SPQI01000004.1 GCA_004570315.1 Oxalobacteraceae bacterium OM1
ATGCTGGTCACCCTGCCCGACGGCATGCGCCTGCGCGTCACCGCCCTTCCGCCCCGGCAGATCCCGCCGTTTGCGCCGCAACGCGAAGCCATCATCTACGGCCTAATTTTCCTGCTGTGCATCGCTGCTCTGGCGTGGTTCGTCGCCCGCATGACGATGCGCCCGTTCAAGCAGCTCGCCGACGCCGCGACGGCGCTCGGCAACGACATCGAGCGGCCGCCGTTGCCGGAGCACGGCGCGCTGGAAATCCGCCAGGCCGCCGGCGCTTTCAACGCCATGCAGACCCGCATCCGGCATCACGTCCGCCAGCGCTCGCAGATCCTCGCTGCCATCACTCACGACCTGCAGACGCCGCTGACCCGCCTGCGGCTGCGCCTGGAAAAGGTGGACGACCACGAGCTGCGCGACAAGCTGGTCTCCGACCTTTCGGCCATGCAGACGATGGTCCGTGAAGGGCTGGACCTGGCCCGCAGCATGGATTCGGCCGAGGTGCCGCAAAAGCTGGATCTGGATTCGCTGCTGGATAGTGTCTGCGCCGATGCGGCCGACGCCGGCCAGAACGTGAACTTCAGCGGCAAGACCGGCGCTTCGCTTCTCGCCAGGCCGGTCGCCCTGCGCCGCTGCTTCACCAACCTCATCGATAACGCGGTGAAGTACGGGCAATTCGCCGAGGTCTCGATCGTCCGCGAACCGGGCTTTGCCGTCATTCGCATCCGCGACGGCGGTGCCGGCATTCCTGAGTCCGAGCACGACAAGGTTTTCGAACCCTTCTACCGTCTGGAAAACAGCCGCTCCCGCAGCACCGGCGGGACTGGTCTCGGCCTGACCATCGCCCGTAATATTGCCGAACAGCATGGCGGGACGATCCTGTTGCGCAACCTGCCACAGGGCGGACTTGAAGTGGTCCTTCGATTCCCCTTGCTGAAATAGTCCATACGGCAAGTACGGTTGATTTCCCGAGTAGCGATTGCGTTACAAAAGTGTTACGATCCGCCGGCAATCTTGTCTCTCAGGCAATTTCGCCGTCTGCTGTCGTAATCGCCATCCTTCGGAGGTGCAACATGGATTACAGCGCGTACCGTTCATCCACCCGTGGCTGGAGCCACACGCTGGCCGGCAACCGCGAGCAGTTCGACACCAATCTCCGCCGCCGACTCGAGGCGCTGCGCGCCCCGCCTAAGCCTCCCGAAGACCTCCACCCCTTGACGTTCAAATGGCTGGCAAGCCTGCCGCCCAAGCATCGCCCGCAGGCCCTGCCGCGCCAGTATCCGCGAATTGCCAACCGCCTCGCCTATCTCTGGAAGCGTCGGCAGCTGTGCGAGCGCTACCTCGATGAACTCGCAGTGGACCAGCGTGGCGGTCGCCGTGGTTTTCCGAAGGAAGTCGCGAGGGAAATCGGTGCACTGAAGCTGCTCTACCTGTCCCTGAATCCGCCGGTGCAACGCGACGTCTGGGCGGAACATCCCTGGCGCAACGGCTGACGCCTGAAGCATTCCTTGCCGAAGGCACGGCGCTCCAAGTCCTGGCTGCTGTGCCTGTTCAACACTCCCGCTAGTGCTTCGCCGCCTGCTGCATGCGATAGGCGAGGCCTTCCGCGATGTCCTTGGAATTGCTCTTCTGCGCGAAATCGAGCGCCGTCATGCCGAGATCGTTCTTCAGCATGAGATCCGCACCTTCATCGAGCAGCAGCTTGACGGTCAAGATGTGCCCGCCGCGCGCCGCCATCATCAGCGGCGTGGTCTTGTTGGGCGACTCCGCGTCGATGTACGCCGATTTATCGAGCAGGATGCGAACGATCTCGTCATGCCCTTCGCTCGCGGCATAGTGCAGCGCCGTCCAGCCGGGTCGGTTGGGCTCGGCCCCTTTTTCAAGCAGTGCCTTCACTGCCGGGATGTTTCCCTTGAAGCTGGCAATCATCAGGGCGGTGTCGCCGTTGTAGGCCTTTTGCTCGAGGTCGATGCCGGGTGCGTTGAGCAGCACTCGGAATACGTCCATCGCGTCCTCACGCAATGCGCGGATCAAACCGTTCTCGCCGCGTGCTTCCTCGATGGTATTGGGATCAAAGCCTTTGGCCAGCAGGCCGGCCACGGTCCGAGCGTCGTTCAACTGGGCGGCACGGAAGTATTCGTCATAGGAGCCTGCCTGCGCGCACGATGCGCCTGCCAGCCAGCAGGCTAGTGCCAAGGCGCGCGCGCCGGTCGAGAGGCGTGTCATCGTGCCGCCTCGAACAACCGGAAAAAGTTCTCGGTCGTACGCGCCGCCAGTTCTTCCAGCGGCACCTGCTTGTGCGTCGCCAGGAATTCCGCGACGTGGCGAACATAGCCCGGTTCGTTAGTCTTGCCGCGGAACGGCACGGGAGCAAGATAAGGCGAGTCGGTTTCGATGAGCATCCGGTCCAGGGGCACGGCTTGCGCCACGGCCTGCAAGTCCTTGGCGCTCTTGAAGGTCACGATGCCGGAGAAGGAAATATAGAAGCCCATTTCCATCGCGGCTTGCGCCACCTCGAGCGACTCGGTGAAGCAATGCATGACGCCGCCCACGCCGCCCGCATTCGTGCCGGCGCCTTCCTCCCGCATGATGCGGATCGTGTCGTCTGATGCCGCGCGAGTATGGATGATGAGAGGCTTGCCTGTTGCGCGCGAGGCGCGGATGTGCGTGCGGAAGCGCTGGCGCTGCCATTCGAGATCGCCTTCCAGGCGATAGTAGTCGAGCCCGGTTTCGCCGATGGCGACCACTTTGGGATGATCGGCGAGATGCACCAGGTCGTCCACGCTCGGCTCGGGCGTCTCTTCGTAATCGGGATGCACGCCGACGGAGGCGAAGACATTCGCATGCTGCTCCGCGAGCTGCAGGATCTGCGGAAATTCAGGGAGATCCACGCAGACGCACAGCGCATGCGTGACCTTGTTTTCCGACATCTTCGCGAAGATGTCCGGCAGGCGCTCGGCCAGCTCGGGAAAATTGATGTGGCAGTGGGAATCGATGAACATCCGCACATTGTAGCGTGCGGCGTTCGGGCGATCAGGGGGCGAGATCAGGCGCTCAAGCGACTCGCTTGCCGAGGATCACGAGATCGCGCTCGATGCCATCCAGCGTGGCGACGCGCGGCATGTGTGCCCAGCGCTCGAAATCGAAGGCCTCGAACAGCTTCAGGCTCGGTTCGTTGTGGCCGAAGATGAAGCCGAGCAGCGTGTGCACGCCGATCTTCGGTGCATGCGCGATCGCTTCCGCCAGGAAATACCGGCCCAATCCCTTGCCGCGCAGGGACTCATCGATATAGATCGACAGTTCCGCCGTGCCGGAATATGCCGGACGGCCGTAAAAGTTCGAGTACGACAGCCAGCCGACCACCTTCGCATCCTGTTCGACCACCCACAACGGCCGTTTCTCCGGCGCATGGTCATGGAACCAGGCATGGCGCGACTCCACCGCAATCGGCTCCGTATCGGCCGTGACCATGCGGGACGCAACGGTGCTGTTGTAGATGGCGACGATGGCGGGAAGGTCGTCGAAACGGGCGAGGCGGTGGGAATACTGCGGCATCGTGAATTCAGAGTGTGTGAGTGGCGCGGGACGAGCGCAGCGCGGCACCGAGCAATTCCTCGATGCGCAGCTTGACGCGCTGGCCGCTTTCGTCGGCGGAGAAATGCACACCGATGCCCTGCGCCTTGTTGTTGTTGGCGCCGGACGGCGTGACCCAGGCAATCTTGCCCGCGATCGGGTATTTCGTCGGATCGTCCATCAGCGTCAGGATGAGATAGATTTCGTCGCCGACCTTGTACGGCTTGGTGGTCGGCACGAAGATACCGCCGTTGGCCAGGAAAGGCATGTACGCGGCATACAGCGCGGCCTTCTCCTTGATCGGCAGCGACAGGACCGATGGCCGCGCGACGCCTGCAGCGGCGGCAGCGGCATTCGTGGCGGCGGTGGCATCGCTCATGGTGTTCCCCCGATCAGGCGGTGAAGGCGCGTGAGTAATTCAGCAACATGTCCTCGATGAACAGCTTCGCGGACAGCGGATGTTCGGCGACGGCGCGACGTTCGCTGACGGCCTTGAGCGCCTGCAGCAATGCAGGCACCTCGACCTTGGCCGCGAGCGCCGCCAGTTCCTTCTTGTAGCGGGGATAATACCGGATTCTCCCCGAAAGTTTCTGGGCGAAAACATCGTACAGCCAACGCTGCTGCCATGCCACGAGCTGGACGACTGGCGTCTTCTGCAACTTGTCGGCTGTCCTGAGCGCGGTATCGACGTCGGGCCGGCACAGCGCCCGCAGAAATTCATCCATGACATCGCGTGTTTCGCCCTCGGACGCGGCCAACGCGGCCAGCGGCGCACCGCCCTGCTCCGCGAGCCAGACGTCGGCGTCGGCAACATCGTTCTGCTTCAGCCATGCCAGCGCCTCGTCAGGCGCCGGCAGTGCCAAGGCGAACTTGCGGCAACGCGAGAGGATGGTCGGCAGCAGTCGCTCCAGGCTATGGGACACGAGCAGGAACACCGTGTTCGGCGGCGGCTCTTCCAGCGTCTTCAGCAGGGCGTTCGCCGCCGCCGTATTCAACGCCTCCGCCGGGTACAGGAGCACGATGCGCATGCCTTGCCGGTGCGTCGAGACATTCATGAAATCGGCCAGCGCGCGAATCTGGTCGATCTTGATTTCCTTGGACGGCGTTTTTGCCGCCTTGGTCTTCTTGCCGTCGCCTGCCTCGGCGCCCTCTTCCGCCTCGCCGGTCTCCTCGTCCTCAAGCACTTCCGGCCGCACGCGGCGGTAGTCCGGATGGCTGTACTGGACGAACCAGCCGCAGGAATCGCAGGCGCCGCACGGTTGTCCGTCCGATGCGGGCGTCTGGCAGAGCAAGGCTTGCGCGAAACGCTCCGCGAACGCGGTCTTGCCGACGCCTTCCGGGCCGTGGAACAGGATGGCGTGCGGCAGGCGCTCGCGCATCTGCTGCAGCTGCTGCCATGGGGCGCTTTGCCAGGGGAACAGGGAGTCGCTCATGTCGCCGTCCGCTCAGAGTGCCGCAACGAGGCCCTGGAGCTCCCGATGAATTTTGGGGATGGACCGCGTGGAGTCGATGACGCGAAAGCGCTCCGGAAATTGCGCGGCGCGGCGCAGGTATTCGGTGCGCGTCGCGGCAAAAAAGTCGGCTTTCTCACGCTCGAATTTGTCGAGCTCGCGGGTCGCGTCCAGGCGCGCGCGGGCCACCTCGAGGGGCACGTCGAACAGCAGCGTGAGATCGGGC
>SPQI01000410.1 GCA_004570315.1 Oxalobacteraceae bacterium OM1
GCTCCGTTCCGTCAACCTCCCGCACCGCCTGCTCGTCGTGCTGGAAGGCGAGAGCCTGTTCAACGACGCTTCGGCCCTCCTGATCTATCGGCTCGCCGTTGGCGCGGTGGCAACCGGCGGGTTCGAGGCCGGCAATGTCGCACCGGTGTTCCTGCTGAACGCCTTCGGCAGCGTGGCGCTGGGCTGGGTGCTCGCCCGCCTGTATCTTTGGGCAACCGAATCGGTCGAGGACCATCCGAGTGCGATCGTCCTGCAGTTCGTCGCCACGTTCGGCGTCTGGATCCTGGCCGAGCACATCGCGCTGTCGGGCATCATCACGGTAGTGACGTACGGCATCGCCATTGCCCGCGTGGCACCGGGCCGGACCAGCGCGGAGATGCGCATCCCTTCCTATGCAGTATGGGAAACCGTCGTGTTCGTGCTTCAAGTGCTCGCCTTCATGCTCATCGGCCTGCAGCTGAAGCCCATTCTGGTCGGCCTGACCGAAGCGCAGCGCGGCGAGTATGCCCGCGTCGCGCTGGCCGTCCTCGCGGTCGTGGTGCTGGTGCGCATTGCCTGGGCCATGACGTACAACACGATCGCGCGCTCGGTCTACCGGCACGCCGGCGGACACAGTGCGCCGCAGCCGTCGCACCCGGCCACCTTCAGAAGCGGAATCATCGTGTCGTGGTGCGGGATGCGCGGCATCGTGACGCTTGCCGCCGCCTACGGCTTGCCGGAAGCGTTTCCGTATCGAGACCTGATTCTGTTGTCGTCCTTTACCGTCGTGCTGGGCACCCTCGTGATCCAGGGCCTCACGCTTGGTCCGCTGCTGCGCTGGCTCGATCTGCGCGACGATCAACCGGTCGAACGCGAGGCAACCCTGGCCGCCCGGCGTGCCCTGCAGGCGGCCCTGGCTGCGATCGACGGCGATGCTTCCGAAGAGGCGAAAAGCCTGCGCCGTGAATATCGCCAGGCGCTGGAGCAGACGCAGTGGAATCGGCAAGGAAGCGGCAAACGCACCCGCTACAACGCGCTGCGCCGCCAGGCAGTCAAGGCGGCCCGCGATGTCGTCATCAAGCTGTGGCAGACGGGCCAGATCGGCGACGACGCCTTCCACCGGGTGGAGCAGGAACTCGACCAGATCGAGATCGGCATCGCGGCCCTGGGCGAAAGGAACGATTGAGCCGACGCCGATCCGCAGCCGGAGCTTGATGCACCTTAAGGCCCGATGCAGGGACCCTGCCTCTAATGACTGGCGTACCGGGCGGCACCGACGTGGCACCCTGCCCGCATCATTTCAACGACGGAGACGGAGCAACACCCATGAGCCATTCCCAGCCTTCCGAAGCGTTCTTCAAGGCGCGCGATTTCCTGCTGCAGCACCGTGAGGATTACGAGACCGCGTACCGCGATTACCGTGCCCCGGAATTAACCGCATTCAACTGGGCGCTCGATGTCTTCGACGTACAGGCGCAAGGCAACCGGACGCCGGCGCTGTGGGTCGTGGAGGAAGACGGACGCGAGCAGAAAATCTCCTTCGCCGAGATGGCCGAGCGTTCCAACCGCGTGGCCAACTGGCTGCGACGCGTGGGTGTGCGGCGCGGCGATCGCGTGCTGCTCATGCTGCCGAATCGGGTCGAGCTCTGGGAAACCATGCTGGCCGGCATCAAGCTCGGCGCGGTCCTGGTGCCGACGACCATGCTGGTGACGCCGGACGACCTCGCCGACCGCCTCGAACGCGGCCGGATCGCGCACGTCGTGGTGCAAACCTCCGAGGCCGGCAAGTTCGCCGGTCTGGCCGGCAGCTATACCCGTATTGTTGTCGGAGGTGCGACAGACGGATGGCTGAACTTCGACGACTCCGGTTCCGAAGATCCTCGCTACACGCCCGATGCGCCGACGATGGCAGACGACTCCATGCTGCTGTACTTCACCTCGGGCACCACCTCGCGGCCCAAGCTGGTCCTGCATACCCACCAGAGCTATCCGGTGGGCCATCTCTCGACCATGTACTGGATCGGCCTGAAGCCGAACGACGTGCACTGGAACATCAGCTCGCCCGGCTGGGCCAAGCATGCATGGAGCTGCTTCTTTGCGCCGTGGAACGCAGGCGCCACGGTCTTCGTCTACAACTACGCGCGCTTCAACGCCCGCAACTGCATCGACACCATCATCCGCTGCAACGTCACTTCGCTGTGCGCCCCGCCGACGGTCTGGCGCATGTTCATCCAGGAAGACCTGCGCCGGTACAAGGTGCCGCTGCGCGAACTGGTCGGCGCCGGCGAACCGCTCAACCCCGAGGTCATCGACCAGGTCCATGCGGCCTGGGGCATCACCATCCGCGACGGCTTCGGCCAGACGGAGACGACCGCGGAAGTCGGCAATACGCCCGGCCAGCCGGTGAAGCCCGGTTCCATGGGCCGCCCGCTGCCCGGCTACACCATCGTCCTGCTCGACCACGACGATGCACCGGTCGATACTGGCGAGATTTCCATTGCACTCGACCCGCGCCCCATCGGCCTCATGCAGGGCTACGAAGGCGACGACGCCCGAACCGGCGACGCGATGCGCGCCGGCCATTACCACACCGGCGACACGGCCAGCCGCGACCCGGACGGCTACCTGTTCTACATCGGCCGCAACGACGACGTCTTCAAATCCTCGGACTACCGCATCAGCCCCTTCGAGCTGGAAAGCGTGCTGATCGAGCACGAAGCCGTGCTGGAGGCGGCCATCGTGCCCAGCCCCGATGCGATGCGCCTGTCGGTGCCGAAGGCCTTCATCACACTGCGCGAGGGCTATGAGCCGAGTGCGGAGCTCGCCCAGTCCATCTTCCGCTTCACGCGCGAGAAGCTCGCGCCATACAAGCGCGTGCGCCGGCTCGAATTCGCGCAGCTGCCGAAGACCATCTCGGGCAAGATCCGCCGCGTGGAACTGCGCAAGGCGGAACAGGGACGCCCGCAGGACGCCGCGCGCCCGCAAGGCGAATTCCGGGAAGAGGATTTCTCGTTCTGAAGTCCGCAGGCATACCGTTTTCATGGGATGGCCGCCTCGTGCGGCCACCCATAGCATGGAAGCCCCAAGGAGCTCCCCTGCCATGACGGAATACCTGTTGTTCTCGGCGCTGTACGGCGTCAGCTACGGCCTGCTGCTTTTCATGCTGTCTGCCGGGCTGACGCTGATCTTCGGCATGCTCGGCATGCTGAACTTTGCCCACGGCAGCTTCTACATGCTGGGCGCCTACTTCGGCTACGCCGTCACGATGCGCACCAATTTCTGGCTGGCGCTGCTCGTCGCCCCGCTCGCAGTCAGCGCAGTCGGCGCGCTGGTCGAACGCTTCGGCCTGCGCCGCCTGCGGCACGGCGACGAACATCATGCCCTGCTGCTGACCTACGGCGTCTCCTACCTTCTCGTCCAAGTGGTCATCCTGATCTGGGGGCTCAAGGCGAAGTTCTATTTCTTCCCGCGTCTGCTCGACGGCCCGATGTTCTCGCTCTACGGCACACCCTTCCCCAAGTACCGGGTCTTCATCATGCTGGTGGCGGTCGTCATGCTGATCCTGATCTACCTGCTGCTGTCCCGCACGCGGCTCGGGATTGTGATCCAGGCTTCGCTGACGCATCCGCAAATGGCCGAAGCGCTGGGGCATGACGTGCCGCTGGCCCGCACTATCGTGTTCGCGGGCGGCGCGGCACTGGCTGCATTGGCGGGAGTCATCGGCGGCACCGCGCTCGGCACGTCGCCCTCGATGGGCCTGTCCGTCGGCAGTGCGATCTTCGCGGTCATCGTGATCGGCGGGCTGGGGTCCTACCTCGGTGCGCTGGCCGCCTCGCTGCTGATCGGCATCCTGCAGACGACCGGCATCGCCATCGACCTGTCGCTGCTCGACCTGCTTGCCGCCTTGCGCCTGCCGGTCGCCGAGCTTCCCGGCCGCGCGATGCTCGGGCTGCGGGTGTCGGAAATGGCGCCGATGATGCCCTTCCTGCTGATGATCGCAGTGCTCATCCTGCGACCGAAGGGATTGCTCGGCATCCGCGAGACGTAGCGAAGCGCCGCGCCGCCCGCCCTCAATGCCGCCTTGACTGGAACGTGGCGAGCAGATCCTGCAGTTGCCGAAGGTTGGCCGGCTTGACGAGATGCACGCTGAAGCCGGCACGCGCCGAGGCCTCGCGGTCGTGCTCCTGCCCATATCCCGACAGCGCCACGAACAAGGCGTGCTTCGCCGTGCCGCTTGCCTGCAGCCGCGCCACGAGCTCGTAGCCGCTCATGCCGGGCAGTCCGATGTCGAGAATGTAAAGGTCGAATGCGCCGCGCTCGTGGCGTTCGAGCGCCGCCCCGGCGCTATGTTCGACGACGGCGTCATGCCCCATGGTTTCGAGCAGCAACGCCACCGTGAGCGCCGCATCGGCGTTGTCGTCGACCACCAGCACGCGCAGCCCGCCGGCACTTGCCTGGGCCGTGGTGTCGGGCACGTCCGCAGGGCGTGCGGCAGGCATCTGCCGCGGCAGCGTGAGCTTGAAACGGCTGCCCTGCCTCGGGCCGTCGCTCTCCGCCGCAATGCTGCCGCCATGCAGTTCAGCCAGGCTCTTCACGAGCGCGAGGCCGATTCCGAGGCCGCCTTGCGTGCGGTCGAGCGCCCGCTGTCCCTGGTAGAACAGCTCGAAGGCGTGCCGCGCGAGTTCGGGCGTCATGCCGATGCCGCTGTCGCTGACGCTGAGCGTCACCGCGCCGTCATTCGCCTTCAGTTCGAGTTCGACATGGCCGGCCTCGGGCGTGTACTTCGCCGCGTTGTCGAGCAGGTTGACGAGGATCTGCACCAGGCGGTTGTGATCGCCCAATACATAGACCGCATCGGCGGCAAGGTCGAGCGTGAAGCGGTGCCTGCGCTGCTCGATGACCGGCCGGACTTGCTCGATGGCGTCGGCAATCACCTGCTTCAGATCGACCGGCCGGCTGTCGAGCTGGATCAGGCCGCGCGTCACGCGCGACGCGTCCAGCAGGTCGTCGACCAGATGCACGATATGGGCCACCTGGCGGCCGATGATGTTGCTGGCACGGGCGAGCTGCGGGTCGCTGTCGGCGCGCAGCGACAGCAAATTGGCGGCGGCGCTGATCGGGGCCAGCGGATTGCGCAGCTCGTGCGCCAGCATCGCGAGGAATTCGTC
>SPQI01000080.1 GCA_004570315.1 Oxalobacteraceae bacterium OM1
TTTCGAGACCGCCGCCGACGCAGACACCTTCGATTGCCGCCACCGTTGGATGCCGGCACTCGGCAATCGCACGCAGGGCGTTTGCGATGGCGTCGTTGTGGTACTGCATGCCGTCGGCGAGCGTGGCGCGCACCGACTCGAATTCCTCGATGTCGGCGCCCGCCGCGAAGTTGCCGCCGTCGCCGCGCATGATGATGCAGCGCAGGCTCTCGTCGCGGTCCAGCGCGGTGAACGTCTCGGCGAGCGTCCGCCACATCGCCAGGGCGAGTGCATTCAGCTTGCCAGGGTTCGACAGCGTGACCCAGGCAATCGCATCCTTTCGTTCGACGTTGACGGCAGCGCGGCTCATCGGCTTGCCGTCGCGTGCGTGCGGTGCCGGCTGTAGGTGATGGCCAGCGCAATCACGCCGAAGGCAATCATCGGCAGCGAAAGCATCTGGCCGGCGGAAATCGTCACGCCCGCAAAATGCACTTCGTAGTCCGGCGTGCGGAAGTATTCGGTGAAGGTGCGCGCCAGGCCATAAAGCCCGACGAAGGCGGCGCCCACGGCCAGCGGCGGGCGCTGTTTGCGCGCGTAGATCCACAAGATGATGAACAGCAGCACGCCGTCGACCAGCGCCTGGTAGATCGGCGACGGATGGCGCGGCAGGTTGTCGACGTTCGGCCAGATCATCGCCCAGGGCAGCGAAGGATCGGCGACACGTCCGGGCAGCTCCGCATTGATGAAGTTGCCGATGCGGCCGGCCGCATAGCCGAGCGGCACCATCGGCGCGATGAAGTCGTACACGTCGACCAGGTGGCGGTGCGCCTTGCGCGCCCACAGCCACATCGCCAGCAGCACGCCGAGGAAGCCGCCGTGGAAAGACATGCCGCCTTTCCACACCTTGAAGATTTCCAGCGGATGGCTGAAGTAGAACGCCGGGTTGTAGAAGATCACTTCACCCAGCCGCCCGCCGATGACCACGCCGAGCACGCCGTAGAACAGCATGTCGTCGAGGTCCTCCTTCTTCCAGCCGGCGGCCGCCATGTGCGGCTGCTGGGCGCGGATGCGGCCGAGGACGATGAACTGGATGAAGGCGACGAGATACATCAGCCCGTACCAGTGGACCTGGAGCGGTCCGATGGAAAACGCGATCGGGTCGGGAAGGGGATGGGTCAGCATTTATCGTGGTTTCCTGATCAATTCGAGAAAGCGTTGCAGCACCGGCGAGGCATTGTCGCGCCGCCATGCCAGCCCGGTTTCCACCGCCGGCACCTTGCCCGACAGTGTGAGATATGCCACGCCGGGCCGCTGCAGCTTGCGCACGGACTGCGGCACCAGCGCGACGCCCAGGCCAGCGGACACCAGGCTGACGATAGTCTGCATCTGTATCGCTTCCTGGCCGATGCGTGGCGTCAACCCTGCATCGCGGAAGCAACCCAGGATCGCGTCATGGAAGGCCGGGGCGATGCGGCGCGGAAAGATGACCAGCGGCTGGTCGGCGACGGCTTTCAGCGCCGTGGCGGTCTTGCCCGCGACGGCAGCCAGACTGTCGGGCGCCGCCAGCACCAGCGGCTCGGACAAGACGGTAGTGTATTCCAGGTCGGCTTTTTCCTTGTCCTGCAGGGGCGGAATGAGCAAACCGGCATCGATCCGGCCCTGCATGAGGTCGTCGAGCTGGACGTCGGTGGTCGCTTCGCGCAGGTCAATGCGGACCTGCGGGTAGCGCTCGCGGAATTCGCGCAGCAGGGACGGCAATACGCTGTAATCGGCCGTGGAGACGAACGACAGCGAGAGCGTCCCGGCTTCGCCGGATTGCGCCCGGCGGGCGAGATCGGGCAGTTCGGCGGCCTGCTGGAGGATGCGGCGCGCCTCGGGCAGCAGGGCGCGTCCGGCGGCAGTCAGCTCGACCCTGCGCCGCGTACGGTCGAACAGCGGGGCGCCGAGCGCCGCTTCCAGCGCCTGGATGGTTTGCGAGAGCGGCGGCTGCGTCATGTGCAGGCGTACGGCGGCGCGTCCGAAGTGATTTTCCTCGGCCACAGCGATGAAATAGCGCAGCTGGCGCAGCTCGATGTTCATGAGTGACGATTCATATGCAAAACGTATCAACCAATAAGGAATCATATATTTGACACGCACATAAGGGCAAGGCACCCTAGTCGCTTTCCCAGTTTGTCCGGAGACTGCAATGCCCGAGTACCGCTCCCGTACCACGACCCACGGCCGCAACATGGCCGGCGCACGCGCCCTCTGGCGCGCCACCGGCATGAAAGATGGCGATTTCAACAAGCCCATCATCGCGGTGGTCAACTCCTTCACGCAATTCGTGCCCGGCCACGTCCACCTGAAGGACCTCGGCCAGATGGTCGCGCGTGAAATCGAGGCGGCGGGCGGCGTGGCGAAGGAATTCAACACCATCGCCGTGGACGACGGCATCGCCATGGGCCACGGCGGCATGCTGTACTCGCTGCCCTCGCGCGAACTGATCGCCGACTCCGTCGAGTACATGGTCAACGCCCACTGCGCCGATGCGATGGTCTGCATCTCGAACTGCGACAAGATCACACCCGGCATGCTGATGGCCGCCATGCGCCTGAACATTCCCGCCGTCTTCGTCTCCGGCGGTCCGATGGAAGCCGGCAAGGTCATCGAAGCGCTGCACGGCAAGCAGGAAGGCACGCAGAAGATCATCAAGGTCGACCTCATCGACGCGATGATCCAGGCCGGCGATCCCAAGGTCTCCGACGAGCAGGTTGCCAACATCGAGCGCTCCGCCTGCCCGACCTGCGGCTCCTGCTCCGGCATGTTCACCGCGAACTCGATGAACTGCCTGACCGAAGCCCTCGGCCTGTCCTTGCCGGGCAACGGCACCGTCGTCGCCACGCATGCGGATCGCAAGGAACTGTTCCTGCGCGCCGGCCGCCTCGTCGTCGACCTCTGCAAGCGTTACTACGAGCAGGAGGACGCCTCCGTGCTCCCGCGCGGTATCGCCACCAAGCGCGCCTTCGAAAACGCCATGGCGCTCGACGTCTCCATGGGCGGCTCCACCAATACCGTGCTGCACCTGCTGGCCGCGGCCCAGGAAGCCGGCGTTGATTTCACCATGGCCGACATTGACCGCATCTCGCGTCACGTTCCCTGCCTGTGCAAGGTGGCGCCCGCGACGCAGGACTACCATATCGAAGACGTGCACCGCGCCGGCGGCATCATGGGCATTCTCGGCGAGCTCGAGCGCGCCGGCTTGCTCGACACCAGCGTCTCCACCGTGCACAGCAAGACGCTGGGCGACGCCATCGCCGCCAATGACATCATGCGTACCGCCGACGCGGACGTGCATCGCCGCTTCCTCGCGGCACCGGGCGGCGTGCCGACGCAGGTCGCGTTCTCGCAGGACAAGCGCTTCGACAAGCTCGATAATGACCGCGCCGCCGGCTGCATCCGCGACAAGGCGCATGCCTATTCGCAGGACGGCGGTCTTGCAGTCCTCTACGGGAACATCGCCGAGAAGGGCTGTATCGTGAAGACGGCCGGCGTGGACGACAGCATCCTCAAGTTTACCGGCAAGGCACGTGTGTTCGAAAGCCAGGACGACGCCGTGGAAGGCATCCTGGGCGATCAGGTGAAGGAAGGCGACGTGGTGATCATTCGCTACGAAGGTCCGAAGGGCGGCCCCGGCATGCAGGAAATGCTGTATCCGACCTCCTACCTGAAGTCCAAGGGCTTGGGTAAACAGTGCGCACTGTTCACCGACGGCCGCTTCTCCGGCGGCTCGTCCGGCCTGGTGATCGGCCATGCTTCGCCCGAGGCGGCGGAAGGCGGCGCCATCGGTCTCGTGAACGACGGCGACGTCATTGAAATCGACATTCCCGGCAGGCGCATCGAATTGAAGGTGGATGATGCCGAACTCGCGCGCCGCCGTGCGGCAATGGAAGCCCGCGGAGACAAGGCGTGGAAGCCGGCGAATCGTCAGCGTGTCGTGTCGCAGGCGCTGCAGGCGTACGCTGCGCTCGCGACCTCCGCGGATCGCGGCGCGGTGCGCGACATCAGCCAACTCAAGCGCTGAGCGTCGAACGCGCAAAGCAAAAGGGCGGCCTCGGCCGCCCTTTGTCGTTGGTGCTGCGGATTACTTCTTGAAAGCCTTGTTGACGCGCTCCCGGCGCGCCTTCTCCAGTGATTCATGCGCCTTGCGCTTATCCAGGCCGAGCATGCGCTCGATGAACTCGAACCAGACGAACGCGATGGCGAACAACCCGCCGATCCACCACCACGAGAGGTTGGCGAACGGCCCGACTTCGAAGTAGCGCAGGATTGAAAGAACGACAATGGGAACGATCAGCAGCATGACGGCCTCCTTTCGCGCCAGAATAGGGCGAAAGATGCTTGAGGTCAACGCGAGTCAACGGTGGTCGGGCACAAGGCGTTGAAGCAACACGCGGTCATGATTTCTAGGGAAACACAGTAGAATGACCTCGCCCTTATTTTGGAGAAACTGATGAAACGTTCTGCATTGGTGGTTCTGGTCGGTCTGCTTGCGTCGGGTGCGGCGATGGCGAATGCCGACCTGGCAAAGGCGAAGAACTGCATGGCCTGCCATTCGGTGGCCAACAAGGTGGTCGGCCCGGCCTTCAAGGATGTGGCGGCCAAGTATGCAGGCCAGAAGGATGCGGAAGACAAGCTGACGCAGAAAGTCCTCAAAGGCGGCAGCGGCGTGTGGGGGCCGGTCCCGATGCCGGCGAACACGCAGGTCAGCGAAGCGGAAGCGCGTACGCTGGTGAAGTGGGTGCTGTCGCAGAAGTGAGCTGCGTTATTGCACTGAGAAAGCGCCCGTCAGGGCGCTTTTTTTTAAGTTCAGTTTTTGGGAGGTGAGGGGGAAGGACCGTTTTCTTGACTCGACCGGCGTAGTCGAGCCATCTCTGGATCCCCGCCTGCGCGGGGATGACAGAGCGGAGATAAACAGTGTCTCAGTCGGCTGTACTTACCTCCTCCTTGTCGTTCCCCCGCAGGCGGGAACCCGGAGATGCTTCACCGCCCTGCGCTGAGCGGTTAACCAAGAGCGACCGGCCGCCAAGCCCGCCCTCCCGCCAGCCATCGCCAGCAACCGCCCACCCCAATAAAAAAGCCCCGCCGCAGCGGGGCTTGGTTACCACAGCGTCCGGGTGTTAC
>SPQI01000028.1 GCA_004570315.1 Oxalobacteraceae bacterium OM1
TGTTGGAATCGGTGGAGTAGGCTTTCTCGACCGACATCTTGTAGTCGAAGCCGGACTTGATCAGGAACTCGGACATCTCCTTGCGGCCGCCCAGCTCGTGGATGAACTGCTGGTCCAGCCAGGGCTTGTAGATGCGCAGCGCCGGATTGACCAGCAGGCCGTAGCGATAGAAACGCTCGATGTCGTTGCCCTTGAAGGTACTGCCGTCGCCCCAGATGTCGACCTGGTCCTCCTGCATGGCGGCGACCAGCATCGTGCCGGTGACGGCACGACCCAGCGGCGTCGTGTTGAAGTAAGTGATGCCGGCGGTCGAAATGTGGAAGGCGCCGCTCTGCAGCGCGGCGATGCCCTCGGCTACCAGCTGCTCGCGGCAGTCGATCAGGCGGGCCTGCTCGGCGCCGTACAGCTTGGCCTTCTTCGGAATGGCGTCGTAGTCCGGTTCGTCGGGCTGGCCCAGGTTGGCCGTGTAGGCGTACGGGATCGCGCCCTTCTGGCGCATCCAGTGCAGCGCGGCGCTGGTGTCGAGACCGCCGGAAAAGGCGATGCCCACTTTCTGGTTGACGGGAACGGACTGGAGGATGGTCGACATGATTTCTGCTTCGCGAACGTAAATGAAATGGCGGCTCTGGCGTGAGTCCGGCCGGTTAATCGGGCTAATCGAGTTAATCGAGTTAATCGAGCTTGCCGAGGACGAGGTATTCGAGCAGCGCCTTCTGCACGTGCAGCCGGTTCTCGGCTTCGTCCCAGACCACCGACTGCGGGCCGTCGATCACTTCGGCGGCGACTTCCTCGCCGCGATGGGCCGGCAGGCAGTGCATGAACAGGGCGTCGGCGTTGGCGCGGTGCATCTTGGCATTGTCGACGATCCAGCCATCGAAAGCCTTCAGGCGCGCCGCGT
This sequence comes from Oxalobacteraceae bacterium OM1, assembly GCA_004570315.1. Classification (GTDB taxonomy): domain Bacteria; phylum Pseudomonadota; class Gammaproteobacteria; order Burkholderiales; family Burkholderiaceae_D; genus Noviherbaspirillum. The sequence continues at coordinate 899 of SPQI01000028.1, forward strand.
TCTCCTCTTCGTAGCCCATGCTGGTCCAGACGTCGGTGGTGACCAGGTCGGCGCCCACGCAGGCGTCGGACGGTTTCTCGAACAGCGTGTAGCTCTTGTTGCCGGGCGACACTAACTTCGGATCGATGTCGTAGCCCTTCGGCGTGGAGACGTTCAGGTGGAAGCCGAACACCTCGGCGGCCTGCAGCCAGGAGTACAGCATGTTGTTGGCGTCGCCGATCCAGGCAACGACCTTGCCCCGGATCGAGCCGCGATGTTCGATGAAGGTGAAGACATCGGCCAGCACCTGGCAGGGATGCTGCTCGTTGGTCAAACCATTGACCACCGGCACGCGCGAATGCTGCGCGAAACGCTCGACGATCTCCTGGCCGAAGGTGCGAATCATGACGATATCGCACATGCGTGAGATGACCTGCGCAGCATCTTCGACGGGCTCGCCGCGGCCGAGCTGGCTGTCGCGGGTATTGAGGTAGATGGCCGCGCCGCCGAGCTGGTGCATGCCGGCTTCAAAGGACAGGCGGGTGCGCGTGGAGTTCTTCTCGAAGACCATCACCAGCGTGCGGTCGACGAGCGGATGGTAGGTCTCGTAGTTCTTGAACTTGCGCTTGATGTGGCGGGCGCGCTCGATGACGTACTCGTACTCGTCAAGCGTGAAATCGGAGAACTGGAGGAAGTGTTTGATCGCCATAAATGAAAACGGCGGCAAGTGGCGCCTGCCGCCGGGGGGATTTATCACTTGTTCAATTATATGGGTTTTGTGCCCGGAAGGACAGCCGCGGCGCGGCCTGCGGCGTGACCGTACGGAATCTCCGACGCTTGGGTGAATGAAACTTTGGCAAGACTTTGAGGCCGAATGGCAAGCCTGCATCGTTGCTCGCGCTTCCGTCCACAGGGGCAGCCCATGTCGCCTTACCTTCTCGTCAAGACGCTGCACATCATCTCTTCCGTCGTACTGGTCGGCACCGGCTTCGGGTCCGCGTTCTACCTGTTCTGCATGAACCGCACCAAGAGCGTGGAGGCGCAGGCGCTGGTGGCGCGCTACGTCGTACTGGCCGACCTGGTCTTCACCACGCCGGCCGGCTTTCTCCAGCCGATCACCGGCTTCGCGATGATGTGGATGGCCGGCTGGCCCCTCGGCGCCTCGTGGATCGTGTGGTCGCTTGCGCTGTACGCGCTCGCTGGCGCGTGTTGGCTGCCGGTGCTGTGGTTGCAGCTGCGCATGCGGGAGATGGCGGAGCACGCCTGCAAGACCGGTATGCCCTTGCCCGATGCGTATTGGCGCTATGCCCGCTGGTGGGAATGGCTGGGCTATCCGGCCTTCGGCGCCATGCTGATCATCTATTTCCTGATGGTGAACAAGCCGGCGTGAAATTCGGCTGCCGGGTCAATAGCCGGGCGTCTGCGACGACTCGTGCACCAGTTGCCGATAGAGGTCGTGGCGTTGAGAGGCGATCTCGCCGTGTTCCACGGCCGTCAGCACGCTGCAGCCTGGTTCGTTCAGGTGATGGCAGTTGTAGAAACGGCAGTGTCCGAGATGCGGCCCGAATTCGCGGAAGGCGCGCTCCAGCATGCCTTCGGTGAGGTGGTAGAGGCCGAATTCCTGGAAGCCCGGCGAATCGATGACGGCGGTATCGGCATCGATGCTGTAGAGCCGCGTGAAGGTGGTGGTGTGCTTGCCCGAATCCAGCGCGGCGGAAATTTCGCGCGTGGCGATGTCGGCGTCCGGCACGAGCAGGTTGATCAGCGAAGACTTCCCCATGCCGGACTGTCCGATCAGGATGCTGGTTTCGCCTTGCATCATCGGCAGCAGCATGTCGTGCGTCGCCTCCGGCGCACTGCGCGCCGACACTTCATGCACCGCATACCCGAGCGAGGCATAGAGCGCGACGCGTTCGCGTGCAGCGGGCAGCTGATCGGCGATGTCGGTCTTGTTGAGCACGATGTGCGCCGTGACGCCGGCCGCCTCGGCAGCGATGAGGGAGCGCGACACCAGGTCGTCGGAAAAGCTCGGTTCCGTCGCCACCACAATGAACAGCTGCGTCACGTTCGCCGCGAGCAGCTTCGACTTGAACTGGTCCGAGCGGTAGAGCAGCGTCTTGCGCTCGCCGATCTTCTCGATGACGCCCTGGTCGGCCGAAGTACGCCGCAAAGCTACGCGGTCGCCGACGGCGACGTCGCTCTTCTTGCCGCGGGTGACGCAGTGGAGGCGGACGCCGTCCACCTGCACGAGGTAATGCCGGCCATGGGCGGCGATTACCAATCCTTGTTCGATGCCTTGCTCCATCCGCTCAGCGCGCCTGACGGTAGATCGCGTCGATCTTGGCCGCACTGATGAAATCGTTTTCCGAGATGCCGCCGCGGCCGCCATTCACGGAATGCGTATCGAACTTCACCACGCAGCGGTTGTAGGTGACGACCAGTTCGGGATGATGGTCGTCCGCATGGATCACCCAGGCGATCGCGTTCACGAAGGCGAGCGTCTCGTAATAGTTCTTGAAATCGAAGGTCCGGACCACCTTGCCATCCTGCAGCGACCAGCTCTCGACTGCGGCAAGGTGTTCCTGGATCTGGGTGTCGGTCAGGCCGGTTTCCAGGTGACGGCCTTTCTTTGCAGCGAGCTCTGCGGCGGTAACCATGACATTCTCCTTATTGCGCGGCCAGCAGGTGGCGGATGCGCACCGAGGCAGGGGGATGGGAATCGTAGAACGCCGAGTGCAGCGGGTCCGGCGTCAGGGTGGAAGCATTGTCCTCGTACAGCTTTACCAAGGCCGAGACGAGATCCTTCGCGTCGGTGTGGCGGGCGGCGAAGGCATCGGCCTCGAATTCATGCTTGCGTGACGTGATCGAGGTCAGCGGCGAGAACGGGAAGGTGAAGACCGGCAGCGCCAGCATGAAGAGAATCAGCGCCATCGCGTTGTTGTCGGTGAGCAGAAGCGGATCGACGCCCAGGCCGGTATAGAACCAGACTTGCTGCTTCAGGTAGCCGAGCAGCGCGAGGAAGGCCAGCGACAGCGCGAACATGACGACGATGCGCTTGAGCACGTGCTTGAGCTTGAAATGACCGAGCTCGTGCGCCAGCACGGCTTCGATTTCCTGCGGGCCGAGGCGCGCCAAGAGGGTGTCAAAAAAGACGATGCGCTTGGCGGCGCCGAAGCCGGAGAAGTAGGCATTGCCGTGGGCGCTGCGCTTGGAGCCGTCCATCACGAACAGGCCCTTCGAGGCGAAGCCGACGCGCTGCATCAGGCCTTCGATCCGCGCGCGCAGGCTTTCGTCCTGCAGTGGGGTGAATTTGTTGAACAGCGGCGCGATCACGGTGGGGTAGAGCACCAGCATCAGCAGCTGGAAGCCGGTCCAGACCAGCCAGGCATAGAGCCACCAAAGGTCGCCCGATTTGCCCATCAGCGTGAGGATGACCCACACCAGCGGCAGGCCGACCACCACGCCGATCAGCGCAGTCTTTACGAGGTCGCCAAGGAACAGGCCGAGCGTCATCTTGTTGAATCCGAAACGTTCCTCCATGACGAACTGGCGGTAGTAATCGAACGGCAAGTCGATGAGGGCGGATATCGCGGCGAAGGCGGCCAGCAGCCCGAGCTGGTAGGGCATGCCCGGACCGGTCACATGGAAAACCGCCAGCGAGAGCGCGTGCAGGCCGCCAAGCAGCGTGAAGCCGATCAGCACGGCGGCGCTGACCAGCATGTTGACCATGCCGAGCTTGGTTTTCGCCACCGTATAGTCGGCGGCTTTCTGATGGGCCGACAGCGGAATGTTGTCTGCAAATTCGGACGGAACGCGGGCGCGGTGCTGGAGCACATGCCGGATGTGGCGCGACCCGAGCCAGAAGCGCAAGGCCAGGGTGACGACTAGGAATCCGGAAAACAATGCTGAAAACGCAAGTGAAGACATGCTGTGCCTGTGCGAAAATGCGGGATTTGGCGCGGTGAAAAATCCGCGGCGTCCGATGCGCAGCCATCACGGCAACGGGGGCGCCAGACTTGGAAAACAAAATTATGTCACAAGCGATGGAAACTCAAACCGCAGGCGAGACGCCGCTGCGGCCGAACGAATTCAATCTGGTATGGGTCGACATGGAGATGACTGGCCTTGATCCTGACACCGACCGCATCATCGAAGTCGCTTGCGTGGTGACCGATTCCAATCTCAACGTGCTGGGCGAAGGCCCGGTGTTCGCAATTCATCAGCCCGACGAGGTGCTGGATCGCATGGATGCCTGGAACAAGGG
>SPQI01000307.1 GCA_004570315.1 Oxalobacteraceae bacterium OM1
CCTACGAGCCGACCGAACTGGTGATCACCGCACGCGCCGGTACGCCGCTTGCCGAGATTGAAGCGGCGCTTGCCGCGAACAACCAGATGCTGGCCTTTGAGCCGCCGCATTACGGCCCGGACTCCACCATTGGCGGCGTCGTGGCCGCCGGCCTCTCCGGTCCGCGCCGGCAGTCCGCCGGTGCGGTGCGCGACTTCGTGCTCGGCGTCGTGCTCATGGACGGCAAGGGCGAGGTGCACCACTTCGGCGGCCAGGTGATGAAGAACGTCGCCGGCTATGACGTCTCGCGCCTGCTCGCCGGTTCGCTCGGCACGCTTGGGTTGACCCTCGAAGTCTCGCTGAAGGTGCTGCCGAAGCCCATGCGCGAAACCACGCTGCGCTTCGAGATGCGCAAGACCGAGTCGCTCGAAAAACTGAATACCTGGGGCGGGCAGCCGCTGCCGATTTCCGCCAGCGCCTGGCACGGCGGCGTGCTCATCGTGCGGTTGTCCGGCGCCGAGGCGGCGGTGCAGAGCGCGATCCAGAAGATGGGCGGCGAGGAAGATGCGAACGCCGCCGAGTTCTGGCGCGAGCTGCGCGACCAGGACAATCCCTACTTCGCGGTGGACGGCAGTGGCGATGCACTGTGGCGCCTCTCCGTGCCGTCGACGCTGCCGCCGCTGACGCTGGAGGGCGATCAGCTCATTGAGTGGGGCGGCGCGCAGCGTTGGTTGCGCACGCAACTCGATGCGACGACGCTGCGCGATGCCGCGCAACGCGTCGGCGGTCATGCGACCTTGCTGCGCGGCGGCGACAAGAGCGCCGGCGTGTTTCATCCGCTCGCGGCGCCAGTGGCAAAGATTCATCGCAATCTGAAAAATGCTTTCGACCCGGCTGGCGTGTTCAATCCCGGCCGCATGTACAACGACTTCTAAATGCAAACCAATCTCGCAGACTTCATCAAGGGCACGCGCGAAGGCGAAGAGGCCGACTCCATCCTGCGCAAATGCGTCCATTGCGGCTTTTGCACTGCAACCTGCCCGACCTACCAGCTGCTCGGCGACGAGCTCGACGGCCCGCGCGGCCGCATCTACCTGATCAAGCAAGTCCTCGAAGGCAAGCCCGCGACGCAGAAGACGCAGCTGCACCTCGACCGCTGCCTCACCTGCCGCAATTGCGAAACCACCTGTCCCTCGGGCGTGCAGTACGGCAGGCTGGTCGACATCGGCCGCAAGGTGGTGGAAGACCAGGTCAAGCGTTCGGCGGCGGACCGCATGCTGCGCACGACGCTGAAGGAAACCCTGCCGCGCGGCTGGCTGTTCAAGCCGGCCATGCGCAGCGGCCAGATGGTGCGCGGCCTGCTGCCCGAGGTGCTGCGCAACAAGGTGCCGGCGCGCCAGGACGCCGGGCGTCGTCCGCAGACAGTCCATGCGCGCAAGATGCTGGTGCTCGAAGGCTGCGTGCAGCCGGCGATGAGCCCGAACATCAACAACGCGACGGCACGCGTGCTGGACCAGCTCGGCGTGCAGCTGGTGAGCGCACCCAAGGCCGGCTGCTGCGGCGCGATCCGCTTTCACATGAACGACCACGAAGGCGGCCTCGACGACATGCGGCGCAACATCGACGCCTGGTGGCCGTATGTGGAGCAGGGCGTCGAAGCCATCGTGATGACGGCCTCCGGCTGCGGCGTGACGGTGAAGGACTACGGACACCTGCTGTCCGGCGACCCGCGCTACGCCGAGAAGGCGGCCCGCATTTCGGCACTCACGAAGGACTTGAGCGAAATCATGCCCGCCTTCGAAAGCGAACTCGCGCGCAAGATGCAAGGCAAGATCAAGCAGCGCGTGGCTTACCATCCGCCGTGCACGCTGCAGCACGGGCAGAAGATCCGCGGCAACGTGGAAGGCGTCCTGCGCGCGGTCGGCGTGGACGTGCAGCTGTGCGCGGACAGTCACCTGTGCTGCGGCTCGGCTGGCACGTATTCGGTGCTGCATCCGGACATCGCCAAGCAGCTGCGCGACGACAAGCTCACCAAGCTGCTGGCGACGAAGCCGGAGGCGATCGTCTCGGCCAACATCGGCTGCCAGACGCATCTGCAGTCCGGTACGCAGATGCCGGTGATGCACTGGATCGAACTGATCGACAAGGCGCTTACGTAAGATTACGCGCGCAGCGTCCACGGAGGAGCCATGATCCAAACCTTTGCCACGCTGCTCGTGTTCCAGACCCTGGGCGAAGTCCTTGCCTTCGCCTTCGGCCTGCCGATTCCCGGACCCGTGATCGGCATGCTGCTGCTGTTCTGCTGGCTCGTCCTGCGCAAGGGCGCCGCCGAGACGCTGGCGCCCACCACGCTGGAATTCCTCAAGCATCTCTCGCTGCTCTTTATTCCCGCCGGCGTCGGCATCATGGTGCACGCCCAGCGGGTGGCCGCGGAATGGTTGCCTCTGTTGGCGGCGCTGGTGCTCAGCGCCGTCGTCTCCCTCGTCGTCACCGCGCTCGTCCTGCGCGCCTTGCAGAAATGACGCCCGGCATCAGCAAGATCTGGGTCTACCTGTCGGCCTCGCCGCTGCTGTGGCTGACGGCGACGCTGCTCGCTTACCAGATTGCTTACTCCATCTATGCGCGTTCGAAGTTCAATCCGCTGGTGAATCCGGTGGCGATTGCCGTGGCCCTGCTCGTGACGGTGCTGGTGTTGACGAAGACGCGCTACGAGACCTATTTTGAAGGCGCGCAGTTCGTGCACTTCCTGCTGGGCCCGGCCACGGTGGGATTGGCGATTCCGCTCTACCAGCAGCTCGACAAGCTGCGCCGCAACTGGTTTGCGCTGATCGTGAGCGCGCTCGCCGGCGGCGCAGCGGCGATCGCGACGGCCATGGGCGTGGCGTGGGCATTGGGCGCGTCGCCAGCCACGGTGATGTCGCTGGCGCCGAAGTCGGTGACCATGCCGATTGCGATGGGCGTGTCGGAAAAGATTGGCGGCCTGCCGTCGCTGACGGCGGTACTGGTGATGATCACGGGAATTCTCGGCGCGGCGAATGCGCGCTGGATCTTCAACCTGATGCGCATCCCCGAGCACTCGGTGCGCGGCTTCGCACTTGGCGTGACCTCGCACGGCATCGGCACCGCGCGAGGTTTTCAGGTGAGCGAGGAGATGGGCGCGTTTTCCGGACTGGCGATGGGCCTGTCCGGCGTGCTGACGGCGGTGCTGCTGCCCTTCGTGCTGAAGCTGCTGGGACTGGCGTGATACGGCTGGCCTGAATTACTCCGCCAGCAGCTTCTCGATGTCCTTCAACAAGTCCTTCGGCTCGGTCTGCGGCGCGTAGCGCTTGAACACCGTGCCATCCTTCTTCACCAGGAACTTGGTGAAATTCCACTTGATCGCTTCGCTGCCGAGCAGGCCCTTGGCCTCGTTCTTCAGATGCTTGAACAGCGGATGCGCCGCATCGCCGTTGACGTCGATCTTGTCGAACAGCGGGAAGCTCACGCCGTAGTTGCGTTCGCAGAAGGCGCTGATCTCTTCGGCATTGCCGGGTTCCTGCTTGCCGAACTGGTTGCACGGAAAGCCGAGCACTTCCACGCCCTTGTCCTTGAACTGCTGATAGACCTGTTCGAGTCCCTTGTACTGCGGCGTGAAGCCGCATTCGCTCGCCGTGTTCACGATGAGCAGGACCTTGCCTTGGTACTGCGCCAGGTCGACAGGCGTGCCGTCGATGCCGGCGGCCTTGAAGTCATATACGGTCGTCATACGATCCCCAGGTGTTCGGTGCCCTTGCTCAGGTCACGGTCCTTTGCCTGCTTGCTGTTGAGCTTGATCGACAGGCGCAGGTCGTTCACCGAGTCGGCGTTGCGCAGCGCGTCTTCATACGAAATCTTGCCGGCTTCGAACAGGTCGAACAGCGCCTGGTCGAAGGTCTGCATGCCCAGCTCGCGCGACTTCTTCATGATCTCCTTGATCTCGTGGACGTCGCCCTTGAAGATCAGGTCGGAAATCAGCGGCGAGTTCAGCATCACCTCCACCGCGGCGCAGCGGCCCTTGGTGTCCTTCAGCGGAATCAGGCGCTGCGAGAGCATGGCCTTGAGGTTGAGCGAGAGGTCCATCAGCAGCTGCGGACGGCGCTCTTCCGGGAAGAAGTTGATGATGCGGTCCAGCGCCTGGTTGGAGCTGTTCGCGTGCATCGTGGCGAGGCAGAGGTGACCGGTCTCGGCGAAGGCGATCGCGTAGTCCATGGTCTCGCGGTCGCGGATCTCGCCGATCATGATCACGTCCGGCGCCTGGCGCAGCGTGTTCTTCAGTGCGGCGAACCAGTTCTCGGTATCGACGCCGACCTCGCGCTGCGTGACGATGCAGTTCCGGTGCGGGTGGATGTACTCGACCGGGTCCTCGATGGTGATGATGTGGCCGTAGCTGTTCTCGTTGCGAAAGCCGAGCATGCCGGCCAGCGTCGTCGATTTGCCCGAGCCGGTCGCGCCCACCATGATGACGAGGCCGCGCTTGGTCATGGAAACTTCCTTCAGCACGTCCGGCACGCCGAGGTCTTCCAGCTTCGGAATCGTCGTGGTGATCGTCCGCAGCACCATGCCCACACGGCCCTGCTGCACGAAGGCCGAGACACGGAAACGCCCGAGGCCGCCGGGGCTGATCGCGAAGTTGCATTCCTTCGTCGCTTCGAATTCCGCCGCCTGCTTGTCGTTCATGATGGCGCGCGCCAGCTCGATGGTGTGCTGTGCGGTGAGCGGCTGGTTCGAGACCGGCGTCATCTTGCCGTCGATCTTGAAGGCCGGCGGGAAATCGGCGGTGATGAACAAGTCGGAGCCGTTCTTGCTGAGCATCAGCCGCAGCAAGTCATGCATGAATTTCGTGGCCTGGTCGCGTTCCATGGTCTTGCCTTTCTTTGCTCAGATTCCCATCATCCGGGGAAGTTTTCCGGGGTCTTGGCGGCAGCACGCGCCGTCCCCGAAGAAATGACATTGCGGCGCACCAGGTCGGTCAGGTTCTGGTCCAGCGTCTGCATGCCGAGGTTGCTGCCGGTCTGGATCGCGGAGTACATCTGGGCAATCTTGGCTTCGCGAATCAGGTTGCGGATGGCCGGCGTGCCGAGCATGATTTCGTGCGCGGCGACGCGGCCGGCGCCGTCCTTGGTCTTGAGCAGC
>SPQI01000060.1 GCA_004570315.1 Oxalobacteraceae bacterium OM1
GGCGGGCGGGCCGCGGGCGGCCGCGCTTCGCGTGCGATGCGTGGGATGCGTGGGACGGGTTCGGTCGATGTCATGGCGCTCTCCACAATGGGCTTGGATTCACTACGATGGCAGGGCCCGCGAGACGGAGGGCCTTCTTGATCTTGCCGGACCTCGGTGACAAGGACATTACGCTAGAGCAAGAAATCGCCTGTGCCGCAGGCTGGCCGCTGGGGTAAGATGGCCGGTTCACGTCTGTTCTCCCCCATGTCCGCCTCCCTCGACCTGTTCTCCGGCGACGGCGAAGTCGCCGCCCTGCTCCGCACGCATGACTGGTCAGCCTTTCCGGAAGGTGTGCCGTCACGCTGGCCGGCCAGCCTGAAAACGCTCGTCGCGCTCGTCCTCGATTCCACCCTGCCGATGCGCCTCACCTGGGGCAGCGACTTGCGGCTGCTCTACAACGATGCCTATGCCGGCCTCATCGGCCGCAAGCATCCGGACGCACTGGGCCGCCCGTACTGGGACGTGTGGCCGGAGCTGCAGTCGCAGCTGGGGCAGGCGATGGATCAGGCGCTGGCCGGATCGGCGAGCTTCGCCGACGTGGCAATCCGGCTGCGCCGCCACGAGCACGAGGAACGCGCCTGGTTCAGCATTTCGTTTTCGCCGGTGCGCGACGACAACGGCGGTATCGCGGGCGTGCTCACCACGGCCGTGGAAATCACCGGGCAGGTCCTGCTCGAGCGGCGCCAGGCCTTCAATCTCAAGTTCGCCGACGTGGTCCGTTCGCGCGAGGAGCCGGCGGCAATCGCCTCGGCGGCCACGGCAATGCTGGGCACGGAACTGGGCGTGGCGCGCGTCTTCTATGCCGAAGTGGCCGAGGATGATGCCAGCTTCGGGGTGGGACACGAATGGACGCGGCCCGGCGTGAAACCGGCCATCGGCGATGCCGGCGTGGAATTGCTGCGGCTCGACGACTTCGGTCCCGAGCTGATCGCCGCCCTGCGTGCCGGCATCGTCTGCGCGACCGACGACGTGCGCACCGATCCGCGCACCGCTGCCCATGCCGAGGCGTTCATCGAGACCGGCGGCGTCTACGCCAACCTGGCGATTCCGTATGTGAAGTCCGGCCGTCTGGTGGCCATCCTGACCCTGCACCGGCTGGAGCCCTATCACTGGACCGAGACGGATATCCAGCTGTCGCAGGAAATGGCGGAACGCACCTGGTCGGCCGTGGAGAGCGCACGCGCGCAGACGGCGTTGCGCATCAGCGAGGCGCACCTGACCGCGCTGTTCGCGCAGAGTGCCGCCGCCATTGCCGAAACCGACCTCGAAGGCCGCATCATCCATGTGAACGACCGCTACTGCGAACTGCTCGGCCGCGACCGTGCGCAGCTGCTCGGCATGGGCATGCACGATTTCACCCATCCCGACGATCTGGTCTGGAATGCGCCCATGCTCGACGCCCTGGTTGCAAGCGGCAGGCCCTTCGAAGTGGAAAAGCGCTACGTGCGCCCGGACGGCAGCGTGGTGTGGGGCAAGGTGATAGTGAGCCTGATCCGCCCCGGCCCCGGCGTGCCGCCGACCGTGCTTGCGGTCTTCGTCGACATCACCGAGCGCAAACGCTACGAGGAGAAGCTGCGCGAGGCCGACCGGCTCAAGGACGAATTCCTCGCCATGCTGGCCCACGAACTGCGTAACCCGCTCGCGCCCATCAGCGCGGCCGCCGAACTGATTGCCGGCGGCGCGCTCGATGCCGGCCGCGTCAGCCAGACCAGCGAAGTGATCGTGCGCCAGGCGCGCCACATGACCGACCTGATGGAAGACCTGCTCGACGTTTCGCGCGTGACGCGCGGCCTCGTGGTGCTCGACAGCGCGCCGGTCGACATCGGCACCATCGCGGCCGACGCGGTGGAACAGGTGCGCCCGCTGGTGGAAACCCGCGGGCATCGGCTCGCCGTCGGCCTGCCGCCCGAAGCGGCCTGGGTCAGCGGCGACGCCAAGCGCCTCGTGCAGGTGCTGGTGAACCTGCTCGGCAATGCGGCCAAGTTCACGCCCAACGGCGGCCGCATCGCGCTGGACGTGCAGACCGCGGACGACCGTGTCGTGCTCACCGTGCGCGACAACGGCATCGGCATGTTGCCCGAACTGCAGGAGCGGGCCTTCGAGCTGTTCGCGCAAGCCGAGCGTACTGCCGATCGTTCGCAAGGCGGCCTCGGGATCGGGCTCGCGCTGGTGAAGAGCCTGGTGCAACTGCACGGCGGCACGGTGCGCGCGGCCAGCGACGGACCGGGCCGGGGCGCGGTGTTCACGGTGACGCTGCCGCGCCTCGTGCGCGAACTCGCGCCGGGGCAGGCCGGCGGTCCGGCCGTGCCGGCGTCCTCCGACTGCCGTCCGCTGCGCATCCTTGTCGTGGACGACAACGTCGACGCGGCACAGGTGCTGGCACTGCTCCTGGAAATGAACGGGCATGAAGTCGCCGTTGAATACACCTCCGGCGCAGCCCTGGCGCGCGCGGTCGAGCTGCGGCCCGACGTGTGCCTGCTCGATATCGGCCTGCCGGACATGGACGGCAATGCGCTCGCCGCGCAGCTGCGCACCTTGCCCGGGATGGCCGACGCCATCCTGGTTGCGGTCACCGGCTATGGCCAGCCGCACGACCTGTGCAATTCCCGTGCAGCCGGCTTCGACCATCATTTCGTCAAGCCGGTCGATACCCAACGCCTGCTCGAACTCCTGGCCGGAGCCGCCGAACGGCGCTACCCAAACGCCGCGCGCCGCCTATAGTGAAAGGACCTTCACCTTCCTCGGCGAGGACGGTATGCGATGCGCGCGGATTCCGGTGCTGTTCGGCATGGCGGCAATGGCCGCCGGTTGCGTTTCAACGACCGAGCCCGGCGCAGCCGGGGTGAACCGCCAGCAACTGCTGATCGTGCCCGCCTCCATGGTCGAGCGCGTGGCCACGCTGCAATACGAGCGCCGCGCCTTGCGCGCATTGGAAGCCGGCCGGCTGGTCAGGCGCGGCCCCGAATATGCACGGCTGCAGCGGATCGCCGCCCGCCTCGAAGCGCATGCTCCCTTCTTCCGTGCCGACGCCGCGGAGTGGCAATGGCAGCTCATTCTGATCGACGCGCCGCTGGTCAACGCCAGCTGCGCGCCCGGCGGCAAGATCAGCTTCTACACCGGCATGCTGCGTCAGCTGCATCTGAGCGACGACGAGATCGCCGCGGTGATCGGGCATGAGATCGCCCATGCGCTGCGCGAGCACGGCCGCGAACGCATGTCGCTGGTATTCCTGCAAGAGGTCTTGGGCGGCAAGCCACGCACCGCGCCGCCCACCGAGAAGGAAGCGGAAACGCTGACCGAACCCTTCATCCACGCGTTGTTCGTCGCGCCTAACACCCAGCGCAATGAAATCGAGGCCGACGCCATCGGCCTCGAACTGGCCGCGCGCGCCGGCTACGATCCGCGCGCCACGCTCGAACTGTGGCGCAAGCTGCAGGCCCACCCTCAGCAGCGGCTGCCGGAGTTCAACGCCACCCACCCGTCGGCCGCAACGCGCGTGCAGGACATCGAGGCATTGCTGCCCCGGCTGGTTCCACTGTACGAAGAGGCGCGGGCTGCGCGCGCCGACCGCCGCGTGTAGCGCCGCACTACGACCTTGCCCCGGTTTCCTGTTGCGTTGCCAATCCGTTAATCCAATGCAGCGGTCTTGCCAATTATTTGTAAGCAATTGTTAGCAGGCATGCCCGGAGCGCGGACTCGGGCGTTATTCGCCTAGAACGATACAAAACGGCACATAACGTCACGCAACGCCGCCAGGAAACGAGACACCATGAATACGGAAACGAAATTTGAAAGCGTCCTGACCGTCCGGTCCTTCGCCTACGTGGCCAAGCAGCTGGCCCGCACGCCGGAAGGCGCGCCGGCAGCGCGCTACGAACAGATCCTGGGCGAGGCCGACAAGCACCGCAGCGCCCTGCGCCTGCTCCGCCGCGACGCCTTCGACACCGCCGCGCAAGGCCAGCGCGACGGCCTCCTCACCCGCGCCGAAGCCGAGCGCATCCGCCAGTCGGCCATCGCCACCGTGGCGCAGGCCGAACACCTGATCTCCCGCATCGCCGCCCAGTACGCACCGCAGCGTCTCGCCGCCTGAGCGCTTACAGCATTCCCGGGTTTGCCCGCCAGACCGCCCAGGTCAGCAGCGAGGCGAACGCCACCCAGGCGAAGTACGGCAACATCAGCACCGCCGCCGGCCGGCTGACAGGCCGGAATGCAACGATGGTCATGCCGATCAGTGCCAGCAGCACGATCACCTCGGCAAAGGCCCCGGCGCCGCGGTGCCAGGCGAAGAACAGCCAGGACCACAGCGCATTCGCGGCCAACTGCGCCACGAACAGCGCGAGCGCACGTTGCCGCACCCCGCCTTCCCGCCACACCAGCCACGCCGCGACACCCATCAGCGCATAGAGCAGCGTCCACACCGGCCCGAACACGCCAGCGGGCGGCGCCCACGCCGGGCGGCTCAGCTGCGCATAGAAGGCCGCGGCATCGATCGACGCCACTGCGCCCAGGCCGCCGGCTGCGAACGCCAGCAGCAACCAGCCCAGCAGACCGCCCCAGTCCCGCAACGATCCACGCCGGACTTTGCCCATTTACGCTTGCCCTTCGCTGCGCGGCGGCGGCGCCGGCTCCAGCACGTCCTCCAGCGCCGGTGCGGGCGGCAAGCCGGTCACGTCGAGGATTTCCTGCTCGTCGAGCGTCTCGTGCTCCAGCAGCGCCTGCACCAGCGCGTCGAGCGCGCGGCGATGCTCGCGCAGCAGCCGGACCGCTTCGTCATGGCACTCGCTGATGATGCGCTGGACTTCGAGATCGATCAGCCGCGCCGTTTCCTCGCTGAACGGCCGGTCGCCGCCGAAGCCGGCGCTGCCGCCAAGGAAGGGATTCTGGCGCGGCGCCAGCTGCACCATCCCCAGCATGTCGCTCATGCCCCAGCGCGTCACCATGCTGCGCGCCAGGCCGGTCGCCTGCTCGATGTCGTTCTCCGCGCCGGTAGTGCGGGTGCCGTACACGTTTTCCTCCGCCACGCGTCCGCCCAGCATGCCGATGATGCGGGCGCGCAGGTAAGCCTCGGGATAGTTGTAACG
>SPQI01000401.1 GCA_004570315.1 Oxalobacteraceae bacterium OM1
ACAGGTAGTCAAAATTTTGGACGGCCACGCATCACTTCACTGTCGTTCCCGCGAAGGCGGGAACCCAGGATGACGGAGAAAGGACGCTAGTGCCTTTAGGCTGGCGATCGAAGCAACTGCGGTCCGTTTGCAACACGACTTCCACTCAAATCGTTCGGACCCGTTCGACTCGCTCAAACCCGCCGCAACCTCTCCACCATCTCCAGCAAGCGCGGCCGCACCTCATCCAGCAAAAACTCCGGCGCCAGATTGAACGCCGGTCCGCCGCAGTTGATGCTCAGAATCGACGACCCGCTCGCCGGCCGAAACGCCACCGCGATCGCATTCACGTCCGACTGCCACTCCCCGAACGAGGTACACACGCCCAGCCGCTGGTATTCCTCCAGCGCGCGCTGCACGCCGTCGCGAATCGATGGCCATTTCTGCTCGTCGAATTCCTGCACGCGCTCCAGAATGTCAGCGCGCTCGCTCGTGCTCGTCTCCGCCAAGTAGGCTCGCCCCATGGCCGTCAGCGCGATGGGAATGCGCGCGCCGACATCGAGGCGCAATGTCAGCGCCGCCTGGCTGCGGCAGTTTTCCACGTAGATCATGCTCAAGCGGTCGCGCATGCCAAGCGAGACGGTGGCATGCGAGAAATCGGCGAGGTCCTGCATGTCCGGACGCGCCAGCTGACGGATGTCGAGCTTGGACAGCATGGCGCTGCCCAGCGCCAGAGTCGCGGTGCCGAGGCGGTACTTGCCGGCTTCGTCGTCGTACTGCAGATAGCCCAGCTTGGTGAGCGTATAGGTCAGGCGCGAGACGGTGGATTTCGGCAAGCGGGCGCGTTCGGCTAGGTCCTGGTTGCCCAGCAGCTTGTCGCCGGAACGGAAGCAGGCCAGCACCTCCAGGCCGCGGGCGAGCGCCGTCACGAAATGGCGGTCTTCCTTCGCGTTGGATTTGGCGGCGTCGTCGGCGGTCAGTTCGTCTGCCATGGTCATTGGAGCAGTTCGGGATGCGGCATTATCGGGCAAGCGGTGCGCTCACGTCATCTGCTGCGCGCGCTGCTGCAATTCCTTCTTGAGGATCTTGCCGGTCGCGGCGGCGGGCAGGTGTTCGAGCACCACGACGTCGGCCGGGATCTTGTACGGCGACAGGTTGGCCTTCAGGTGGGCGCGCAGGCCGTCCATGTCGAAGGCCTCGCCCTGCACCGCTTCCACGAAGGCCACCACTTCCTCGTTGCCCTCCACCGTGCGGCCCACCACGGCCGACTGCACCACCTGTGGCCAGGCGTTCAGCGCCTGCTCGACTTCCACCGGATAAACGTTGAAGCCGGACCGAATGATCAGCTCCTTGCTGCGGCCGACGATGAACAGCGCGCCGTCCGGCTCGATGCGCGCGAGATCGCCGGTGCGCAGCCAGCCGTCCGGCGTGACCGTCTGCGCAGTCAGCTCGGGCGCCCGGTAGTAACCCTTCATCACGTTGGGACCGCGCAGCCACAGCTCGCCGACGCCTTCGGAGTCGGTCTCATTCAGGCGCACTTCGATGCCGGGAATCGCCATGCCGACCGAGCAGTCGGTGCGCGGCGCGTCCATGCGCGTCTGGCAGATCGAAGGCGAGGCTTCCGTCATGCCGTAGCCGTTGTGCAGCACGATGCCGAAGGCGCGTTCGAATTCCTGCTTCAGCGGCAGCGTGAGCGGCGCGCCGCCGGATTGGGCGATGCGCAGCTGCGGCGCGCGCAGCGGCGTGCCGGTGGCGGCGCTCCATTCGAGCAGCTTGGCGTACATGGCCGGGGCGCCGTGCATGACGGTGATGCCCTCCTCCGCCAGTGCATGCGCCAAGGTAGCCGGCTGGTAACGCGCCACCAGCTGCAGCGTCGCGCCGCCGACGAGCGCCGCGACCAGCAGCGATGACAGACCGTAGACATGCGACAGCGGCAGCACGCCATAGATAACGTCGCCGGGGCCGATGGCGCGCATGCGGCAGCTGTTGCGGCCGATGAAGAGCAGATTGGCGTGGGTCAGCATCACGGCCTTCGAGGCGCCGGTCGTACCGGAGGTGTAGACCATGCAGGCCACCTGGTGCGTGCCGTCGGCGTCGACCGGTTCGGGTTCGGTCGTCTCGTTCAGCGGGCCAAGCATGAGCGAACCGATGCCTGGCCACTCCACGACTTCCGCGTCGCGTTGCACGGCGTGCGCCTTGGCTTCGGGCGAGATCGCGTGAAAATACAGCACGCGGCGCGCGCCGGAGTGGGCGATGAAATTGTCGATCTCGCGGGCCGAGAGGCGGGCGTTGACAGTGGCCGACCAGGCATCGAGGGTGCTGACAGCAAGCACGCAAACCGCCAGCGCCACGCAGTTCTCCGCGACCAGGAGCACGCGGTCGCCGGGCCGCACGCCGGCGGCGCGCATCCGCTCGGCAACGGCCTGCACGACGGCGGGCAGTTCGCCGTAGCGCACCGCGTGCGTGCCGTCGCGCAGGGCGAGAGTTTCGGGCTGCCGTGTTGTCCAAGGCAGGAAGGCTTCATGTATGCGCTGCGGCTGACGCGCGCCGGAATCCAGGGCCACGATGAGGGGATCTCCAGTCGAGTATTGGGCCGAAGTCTGGCATAGACGGACGGCGAAATCAATTTCGGAACACTATTCTGCACTGCGGAATTTCAAGGCATAACTGTGCATGGCCATCCCGGCATTGATATTGAGCAACAAATTCGCTACGGGATGGACTTCCCCGAGCACTTCCTTGACACACCGAGCGGAGTCGCACTACAGTTCCATTTCACACATCATAGTTCTGCACAGCAGAACATACAAGAGACTGGAGACAGCATGAACGCAATCCGCCGACCGGCGCCCGACCAGCCGGGACTGACCGTCGGAGTCATCGGTGTCGGCGTCATGGGGCGCGGCATCGTGCAGATCGCGGCCCTCGCCGGCGCGCGCGTGCGCATGGCCGACAACCGCCCGGGCGCCGCCGAGACCTCGCGCAAGGAATTGCAGGCGACGCTCGGCAAGCTGGTCGAGAAAGGCAAGCTGACGGCGGAGGCCGCTGCAGGCGCGGGCGAACGCCTCGTCGTCTGCAATGCGCTGGAAGAGCTGGCCGATTGCGATGTCGTGGTCGAAGCCATCATCGAGGACCTCGGCGCCAAGCGCGCATTGTTCGCCCAACTCGAAGGCATCGTGCGTTCCGATGCGATCCTCGCCTCCAACACCTCCTCGCTGCAGGTCACCTCGATCGCCGCCGGGCTCAAGCATCCGCAGCGCGTGGCCGGCTTCCATTTCTTCAATCCGGTGCCGGTGATGAAGATCGTCGAGGTCATCGGCGGCTTGCTCACCGACGAAACTGTGGTCGATTATCTGCTCGCGCTCGGCCACCACTGGGGCCATGTCGCCGTGCGCGCCAAGGACACGCCGGGCTTCATCGTGAACCATGCGGGACGTGGCTACGGCACCGAAGGCCTGCGCCTGCTCAACGAAGGCGTGGTCGACGTGCCGACACTCGACGCGATCCTGCGCGATACCGCCGGCTTCAAGCTCGGTCCCTGCGAACTGCTCGACCTCACCGGCCTCGACGTCTCGCACCCGGTGATGGAATCGATCTATCACCAGTACTACGAAGAGCCGCGCTTCCGGCCGCAGGTGCTCACGCGCCAGATGCTCGCCGCCGGCGTGCTCGGACGCAAGACCGGCCAGGGTTTCTATCGTTACGCCGACGGCAAGAAGGAACTGCCGCCGGAGCCCGCGCAGCCGACGCAACTCCCGGCCAGCGTATGGATCAGCAGCGAACGGCCCGAACTCGCCGAACGCATCGCCAGCCTCGTTGCCGCTGCCGGCGTGCCGGTCGATTCGGCGGCACGTCCGAACGACGGCTCGCTGTGCATCGTCACGCCGCTCGGCGAGGACTGCACGACCTGCTGCGTGCGTGAAGGTCTCGATCCGTCCCGCACGGTAGCCTTGGAAACCCTGCTCGACGTCAGCCGCCGCCGCGTCGTGATGACGAATCCCGCGACCTCGGCAGACACCGTCGCCATGGCACGCGGCGTCTTCGGCGCCACCGGCACGCCGGTCAGCGTGATCCGCGACAGCGCCGGACTCGTCACGCAGCGCGTGGTCGCACACATCGTCAACGTGGCCGCCGAAATCGCCCAGCAGGGCATCGCCGATCCGGAAGACGTCGACCGCGCCGTCGTCCTCGGCCTGGGCTATCCGCTCGGGCCGCTCGGCTGGGGCAATCAGCTCGGCCCGCAGACGGTGCTCACCATTTTGCACAACCTCGAACAACAGACCGGCGACGCCCGCTACCGCCCCAGCCCCTGGCTGCAGCGCCGCGCCCTGCTCGGCCTATCGCTCCATCACAAGGAACACTGACATGCTCGACGCTTATCTCTACGACGGCCTGCGTTCGCCGTTCGGCCGCCACGGCGGCGTGCTCGCCCCGGTCCGTCCCGACGACCTCGTCGCCGAAGTCATGCGCGCGGTGGTTGCGCGCAATCCCTGGCAGCCTTCCGAATACGAAGACGTGCTGCTCGGCGATACCAACCAGGCGGGCGAAGACTCGCGCAACGTCGCGCGCAACGCGCTGCTCGCGGCCGGTCTGCCGGTCTCGATCGGCGGGCAGACAGTGAACCGTCTTTGCGCCAGCGGCCTGGCCGCCGTCATCGACGCGGCGCGTGCCGTGACCTGCGGCGAAGGCGAGCTGTTCATCGCCGGCGGCGTGGAGAGCATGAGCCGCGCGCCCTTCGTCGTCGCCAAGTCGGAGTCGGCCTACAGCCGCGACTTCAAGGTGTTCGACACCACCATCGGCGCCCGCTTCCCGAACCCGAAGGTGACCGAGATGTACGGCGCGCACACCATGCCCGAGACCGGCGACAACGTCGCGCACGACCTGGGCATCACGCGCGAGCAGGCCGATGCCTTCGCGCTGCGCTCGCAGCAGCACTACCAGGCTGCGCTGGAAGCCGGCTTCTTCAAGGAAGAGATTCTGCCGATCAGCGTGCCGACCGGCCGCAAGACGCCGCCCATCGTGGTCGACCAGGACGAGCATCCGCGTCCCGAGACCACGGCCGCCACGCTGGCCAAGCTCAAGCCGCTGTTCGAAGGCGGCGTGGTCACCGCGGGCAATGCCTCCGGCATCAACGAC
>SPQI01000071.1 GCA_004570315.1 Oxalobacteraceae bacterium OM1
CCCTACGACAGACGGGGGCGGGCGACGGAAAAACCGCTTGCCAACGTTCCGGCATTGTTGCTATAGTCGATCGACCCATTCGGAGCGACCATGCGTCACGCAGCCTTTTTTACCTGGTTTTTTTACTTTTGCCATTCCAGCCAACCGGCGGTGGAGTAGCGACAGGTTCACGCACCAGCAAGACGCAGTTCCGAAGCAAAATTCCAAAAACCGCCAGCGATGGCGGTTTTTTTATTTCCCGCACATGACAAACGGAGAACAGCATGCCTCGCACCGACGACTTACGCATCAGGGAGTTGAAGGAGCTCATGCCGCCCTCGCACCTGATCCGCGAATTCGCCTGCTCCGAGCGCGCGGCGACCGTCGCTGCCAATGCCCGCACGGCGCTGCACCGCATCCTGCACGGCCAGGACGACCGCGTGATGGTGGTGATCGGCCCGTGCTCCATCCACGATACCAAGGCCGCGATGGAGTATGCGCGCCGACTCGTGGAGCAGCGCGACCGCTTCGCGGGTGAGCTGGAAATCGTGATGCGCGTGTATTTCGAAAAGCCGCGCACGACGGTGGGCTGGAAGGGCCTCATCAACGATCCCTACATGGACAACAGCTTCCGCATCAACGACGGCCTGCGCATGGCGCGCGAGCTGCTGCTGAACATCAATGAGCTGGGCCTGCCGGCGGGCACCGAGTTCCTCGACGTGATCAGCCCGCAGTACATCGCCGACCTGATCAGCTGGGGCGCGATCGGCGCACGCACGACAGAGTCGCAGGTGCACCGCGAACTGGCGTCGGGACTGTCGTGCCCGGTCGGCTTCAAGAACGGTACGGACGGCAACGTGAAAATCGCCGTCGACGCCATCAAGGCGGCCTCGCAGCCGCACCATTTCCTGTCGGTGACGAAGGGCGGCCACTCCGCCATCGTGTCCACCAACGGCAACGAGGACTGCCACATCATTCTGCGCGGCGGGAAGGCGCCGAACTACGACGCCGCGAGCGTGGATGCGGCCTGCAAGGACATCGCCAACAGCGGCCTGGCCTCGCGCCTCATGATCGACGCCTCGCATGCGAACAGCTCGAAGAAACCGGAGAACCAGGTGCCGGTATGCGCGGATATCGGCCGCCAGATCGCTGCGGGCGATACACGCATCGTCGGCGTGATGGTGGAGTCGCACCTCGTTGCCGGCCGTCAGGATCTGGTGCCGGGCAAGGAACTGACTTACGGGCAGTCGATTACGGACGGCTGCATCGACTGGGAGGCGAGCGTGAAGGTGCTGGAAGGGCTGGCGGAGTCGGTGCGGCAGCGGCGGCTGCAGGATCCGGACGCTTAAGGGCTACTTTGTTGTGCAGGGCGCGGGATAGGCATTTCCTGGGCTCCTGCCTTCGCGGGAGCGACTGGGCGGCGGGGGTAATGCCGTAGTCTGAATTTTCGCCTGCAACCAGTCGTTCCCGCGTAGGCGGGAACCTAGAAATGCCTCACCAGAAGGCGATGAGCCAGACGATCATCCGCTCGCTGGCTTCGGCACGATGCCGCACCTAGAACCGCTTCGACAACACCATCTGCACGCCTTCCCGCCGCATCTCGGTCCGATTGAGGAATGAATTCCCAAGCAGGATGACCGGCAGCCCCGAATCCTGCACCACCGCCTCGACCTGATTCAGCTCCAGGTCGCCGACCCTCACCGAATTCAGCATCACCCGATATGCCTGCACCTGACCATTCGCAGTATTCAGGTACAGCAGCCGGCCGCTGCGGTAGTTGATGCCCAGCCGCTCCGCCTCCGAAGCCGGCAGCGCGATCAGCGTCGCGCCGGTATCGAGCAGCATGCGAGCCGAGCCGCCGTTGATCTGGCCCTGCACAAAGTAGTGCCCTTGCGGATCCGCACTGAGCGTCACGCTCGCACGGCCGCTCGGCGCGTTGCGGTTCACATGCTCGCCGAGCGAAAACGCTTCATGCCTGCCGTTCGATTCGATGATCGCGCCGGCTTCGTTCACCGCAATGAGCCGCACGCCCGGCGCGACGGTGCTGCCGGCCGCATAGGTCTTCGGCGGTGCGCCATCGACCACCAGCACCGCCTTGTTCTGGAACAAGCCAACGACGGTGATGTCCGCGGCATGCGCGGCGGCGCCGAGAGCAATCGAACCGGCAAGCCAGACGACGCGCACATGCACAGACAAGCTCATTGCAGCCCTAGTCGCGGAAGTTGTTGAATTCGAGCGGCAGGTCCGTGACTTCCTTGCGCAGCAGCGCGATCGCCGCCTGCAAGTCGTCGCGCTTGGTGCCTTGCACGCGCACGGCATCGCCCTGGATGCTGGCCTGCACCTTCATCTTGCTGTCCTTGATGATGCGCGTGATCTTCTTCGCGTCTTCGGTCTCGATGCCGTTGCGGATCTTGATCACCTGCTTGACCTTGTCGCCACCAATTTTCTCGACCTTGCCGATGTCGAGAAATCGCACGTCGACATTGCGCTTGACCATCTTCCCGGTCAGCACGTCGCGCACCTGGTTGAGCTGGAAGTCGCTGTCGGCGTAGGCCGTCAGTTCACGCTCCTTTTGCTCGACGCGGGCATCGGTGCCCTTGAAATCGAAGCGGGTGGAAATTTCCTTGTTGGCCTGGTCGACGGCGTTCTTCACTTCGACGAGATTGGCTTCGCATACGACATCGAAAGACGGCATGTTGGGCTCTCTTCTGGAATGGTGGTGGCGGAGGAGGGCGCAGGGAAACTCGGCCCTCGTTGCGAATGGATCAACGGGCCATTCTAGCGGACAAAAAACCGGGCGGCTAGAGAGCGGCGCAGCCTCTATAATCGTCCGCTATGAACGTTTCCCTGCCGGTCCGATACGACTTCCCGCTGCGCGACCTCAATACCTTCGGCATTGACGCCAGGACGTATGCCTATTTGGCAATAAGCGACGAGCGCATGCTCGCCGCATTGCACGCGAATACCGAACTGCATGCCTTGCCGCGCCTGGTACTCGGCGGCGGCAGCAACCTGCTGCTGACCCGGGATTTCGCTGGTCTCGTCCTGCACATGTGCACGCGGGGCACGCGCGTCGTCGACGAGGACGCCGATTTCGTCTATGTCCGTGCCGCGGCGGGTGAGAACTGGCATCGCTTCGTCATGTTCACGCTGGAGCAAGGGCTGGGCGGGCTGGAAAACCTGGCGCTCATTCCCGGTAACGTCGGGGCCTCGCCCATCCAGAACATCGGTGCCTACGGTGTCGAGCTGAAGGACTGCTTCCATTCGCTGACGGCCTGGGATTTCGAGAGCGGGGAAACGTTTACGCTCGACCGGGAAGCCTGCGGCTTCGCCTACCGGGACAGCATCTTCAAGCATGAGCTGCGCGACCGGGCAGTGATCCTCGATGTGATCTTCGCGCTGCCCAAGCGCTGGCGGCCGAACATGGCCTACGCCGATGTCGCGCAGGAGCTGGCGGCGCGCAACATCGCCGATCCCAAGCCGCTCGACATTGCCAATGCCGTCATCGCGATCCGCACGCGCAAGCTTCCCGATCCCCAGCAGATCGGCAACGCCGGCAGTTTCTTCAAGAATCCTCTGGTGAGCGAGGCAACGCGAAGTGCGCTGCTGGCGCGGTACCCGAACCTCGTGAGCTACGCGCAGCCCAGCGGCGAGTACAAGCTGGCGGCAGGATGGCTGATCGACCAGTGCGGCTGGAAAGGCCGTTCGATGGGCGCAGCGGGTGTGTACGAGAAGCAGGCGCTGGTGCTGGTGAACCGCGGCGGGGCGCGCGGGGAAGACGTGGTGGCGCTCGCGCGCGCGATTCAGGCGGATGTCGAGGCGCGGTTCGGAGTGAGCTTGGAGCCGGAGCCGGTATTCGTCTGACGGAGGTCGGCGCATCCGAAGTGGCTGGATTCCCGCCTGCGCGGGAATGACAGTTCTCCGGACATACTGACAAGTCGATTAAAGCCAGCGTCATTCCCGCGAAGGCGGGAATCCAGTGCGCCCTGGCTCCGGACTAGATAGCCCCGACCGTCAAATATCAAAGAAAGTGACAGACGTAATCCAGCGTCTCCACCGTCTCAATCTCGAAGCTCGTATTTCCCGGTACCTCGAAGCTCTGCCCGCCTTCGAAGCTCTTCCACTCGCTCTCGCCCTTCACCCGAATGCGGCATTTGCCGGCATTGAGTTCCATGCGCTCCGGCGCGCCGGTGTTGAACACCAGCGACGACGGAAAGATCACGCCGACCGTCTTCTTTGTCCCGTCCGGGAACAGCACCGTGTGCGAGACGCATTTGCCGTCGAAGTAAATGTTGGCCTGCTTGACGATGCTGACCTGGTCGAATTGTTTGTTCATGGCGGCGATGTCGAGTGAAGGGAAGCTTACTGTCCGTCCTTCTTGCCCAGGCGCGGCAGGTCCACCGACGAGTTCGGCGACAGCAGGCCGGCCTTGCTGTAGATGCCCAGCTTGTCGCGCGTATCGGTGATGTCGAGGTTGCGCATGGTCAGCTGGCCGATGCGGTCCTGCGGCGTGAATGCGCCTTCGCCTTTTTCCATCGTCAGGCGTTCCGGCTGATAAGTCAGGTTGGGCGATTCGGTGTTCAGGATGGAGTAGTCGTTACCGCGGCGCAGTTCGATCGTGACCTCGCCCGTAACGGCGCGTGCCACCCAGCGCTGCGAGGCTTCGCGCAGCATGATGGCCTGCGGGTCGAACCAGCGGCCCTGGTAAAGCAGGCGGCCCAGCTTGCGGCCGTTCTCGCGATATTGCTCGATGGTGTCTTCGTTGTGGATGCCGGTGACCAGGCGCTCGTAGGCGATGAACAACAGCGCCAGTCCGGGTGCCTCGTAGATGCCGCGGCTCTTGGCTTCGATGATGCGGTTCTCGATTTGGTCGCTCATGCCGAGGCCGTGACGGCCGCCGATGCGATTTGCTTCCATCATCAGATCGACGGCATTGGCGAAGGTCATGCCGTTGAGCGCGACCGGACGGCCTTCCTCGAAGCGCACGGTGACTTCTTCACGCTTCACTTCGACCTCGTCACGCCAGAAGGCCACGCCCATGATGGGTTCGACGATCTTCATGCCGCTGTTCAGATGCTCGAGGTCTTTCGCCTCGTGCGTGGCGCCGAGCATGTTTGAATCGGTGGAGTAGGA
>SPQI01000301.1 GCA_004570315.1 Oxalobacteraceae bacterium OM1
TGCATCAGATCAACCTGGAGCGGATGTCGCCCGTCATCCACGCCAAGGACGGCGTCGCCTTCCCGGACACGCTGGTCGGCACCGACAGCCACACGCCGCACGTCGATGCGCTGGGCGTGATCGCCGTCGGCGTCGGCGGCCTCGAGGCCGAGAACGTCATGCTGGGCCGCGCGTCCTGGATGCGTTTGCCGGACATCGTCGGCGTGGAACTCACCGGCGAGCGTCAGCCAGGCATCACCGCAACCGACATCGTGCTCGCGCTCACCGAGTTCCTGCGCAAGCAGAAAGTGGTCGGTGCGTACCTCGAGTTTTACGGCGAGGGCGCGGCCAAGCTGACGCTCGGCGATCGCGCGACCATCTCCAACATGGCGCCAGAATACGGTGCGACGGCGGCGATGTTCTCCATCGACCAGCAGACGCTCGACTACCTGCGCCTCACCGGCCGCGAGCCCGAGCAGGTCAGCTTGGTCGAGACCTATGCCAAGGTCGCCGGCCTCTGGTCAGACACGCTGAAGAACGCCCAGTACGAACGCGTGTTGACGTTCGACCTGTCGAGCGTCGTGCGCAACATGGCCGGCCCGTCGAACCCGCACGCTCGCGTGGCCACGGCCGACCTCGCGGCCAAGGGCATTGCCGGCAAGTGGGAAGAGGTACCGGGCCAGATGCCCGATGGCGCCGTGATCATTGCCGCCATCACCAGCTGCACCAATACCAGCAATCCGCGCAACGTGATCGCCGCCGGCCTGCTCGCGCGCAACGCGAACCGTCTCGGCCTCGTGCGCAAACCCTGGGTGAAGACTTCGCTCGCGCCCGGCTCGAAGGCTGTCGCGCTGTACCTTGAGGAGGCAGGACTGAAGGAAGAGCTGGAAAAGCTCGGCTTCGGCATCGTCGCGTTTGCCTGCACGACGTGCAACGGCATGTCCGGCGCGATCGATCCGAGGATTCAGCAGGAAATCATCGATCGCGACCTGTACGCCACCGCCGTGCTTTCGGGTAACCGCAACTTCGACGGCCGCATTCATCCGTATGCGAAGCAGGCTTTCCTCGCCTCGCCGCCGCTGGTGGTGGCCTACGCCATCGCCGGCACGGTCCGCTTCGACATCGAACGCGATGCCTTCGGCACCGACGCCAGCGGCAAGCCGATCACGCTGAAGGACCTGTGGCCGACCGATGAAGAGATCGACGCCATCGTGAAGTCGAGCGTGAAGCCGGAACAGTTCAACAACGTCTACATCCCGATGTTCGAGAAGCGCGCAGCGGCAACGGAGAATGTGAGCGCGCTGTACGACTGGCGTCCGATGAGTACCTACATCCGCCGCCCGCCGTACTGGGACAAGGAAGGGCAGGGCGCGCTCGCGGCGAACCCGCGCACGCTGGCCGGCATGCGTCCGCTGGCAGTCTTGGGCGACAACATCACCACTGACCACCTGTCACCGTCCAACGCCATCCTGCCGAGCAGCGCCGCCGGCGAATATCTCGCGAAGATGGGCTTGCCGGAGGAGGACTTCAACTCCTACGCCACGCACCGCGGCGACCACCTGACGGCACAGCGCGCGACCTTCGCCAATCCCACGCTGAAGAACGAGATGGTGCGTGATGCGCATGGCGCGGTGAAGCCCGGTTCGCTGGCGCGCCTGGAGCCGGAAGGCCAGGTTGTGCGGATGTGGGAAGCGATCGAGACCTACATGGAGCGCAAGCAGCCGCTGATCGTGATCGCCGGCGCCGACTACGGCCAGGGTTCCTCGCGCGACTGGGCTGCCAAGGGTGTGCGCCTGGCTGGCGTGGAAGCCATCGTGGCCGAAGGTTTCGAGCGTATCCACCGCACCAACCTGATCGGCATGGGCGTGCTGCCGCTGGAGTTCAAGCCGGGCGTGAACCGCCTGACGCTGAACCTCGACGGCACCGAGACCTACGATGTGGTCGGCGAGCGCAAGCCGCGCGCGGACCTCACGCTGGTCGTCCATCGCAAGGATGGCGATACGGTGCAGGTGCCGGTGACCTGCCGTCTCGATACGGCGGAGGAAGTGTCGATCTACGAAGCGGGCGGCGTGCTGCAGCGTTTCGCGGAAGACTTCCTGGCGTCGACGAAGAAGGTGGCGTAAGCCAGGCTCGCTCCTCTCCTCGCATCGGGGAGGAGCGGCTATCCCACGCAAGAAGCATTCAGGATCAACACCATGCCCCACGTCCCCCAAATCAAAATCCCTGCTACCTACATGCGCGGCGGCACCAGCAAAGGCGTGTTCTTCCGCCTGCAGGACCTGCCCGAACGCGCGCAGGTACCGGGTGCGGCGCGCGATTCCCTGCTGATGCGCGTCATCGGCAGCCCCGATCCCTACGGCAAGCAGATCGACGGCATGGGCGGCGCCACCTCGAGCACCAGCAAGACAGTGATCGTCGCCAAGAGCAGCAGGCCTGACCATGACGTCGACTACCTCTTCGGCCAGGTCTCCATCGACAAGGCCTTCGTTGACTGGAGCGGCAACTGCGGCAACTTGTCTGCCGCCGTCGGCCCGTTCGGCATCAGCAACGGCCTCGTCGATGCCGCCCGCATTCCGGAGAATGGCGTCGCCACCGTACGCATCTGGCAGGCCAACATCGGCAAGACCATTGTCGCGCACGTGCCCATGACCAATGGCGCCGTACAGGAAACCGGCGACTTCGAACTCGACGGCGTGACGTTCCCGGCCGCCGAAGTGCAGCTCGAGTTCCTCGACCCCGCGGCCGAGGAAGAGGGCGCCGGCGGGGCGATGTTCCCGACCGGGAACCTCGTCGATGATCTCGAAGTCCCCGGCTTCGGCACGCTGAAAGCCACCATGATCAACGCCGGCATTCCGACCATCTTCGTCAATGCGGAAGCCATCGGCTACACCGGCACCGAGCTGCAGGACGACATCAACGGCGATCCGGAAGCGCTCGTGAAGTTCGAGACGCTGCGCACCTGGGGCGCCATGCGCATGGGGCTCATCAAGTC
Source organism: Oxalobacteraceae bacterium OM1 (assembly GCA_004570315.1). Lineage (GTDB taxonomy): Bacteria > Pseudomonadota > Gammaproteobacteria > Burkholderiales > Burkholderiaceae_D > Noviherbaspirillum. The sequence continues at coordinate 2,972 of SPQI01000301.1, forward strand.
GGTCGAGGAAGCGGCCAAGCGCCAGCACACACCCAAGATCGCCTTCGTGGCCAAGCCGGCCGACTATGTCGCTTCCAGCGGCAAGAAGGTCGCCGCCGGCGACGTCGATCTGCTGGTGCGCGCCATGTCCATGGGCAAGCTGCATCACGCAATGATGGGCACGGCCGCCGTCGCGATCGGCACCGCTGCCGCGATTTCGGGCACGCTGGTCAACCTGGCTGCCGGCGGCGGCGAGCGCAGCGCGGTACGCTTCGGCCATCCGTCCGGCACGCTGCGTGTCGGCGCAGAGGCGAAGCAGGTCGACGGCGACTGGACCGTCACCAAGGCCATCATGAGCCGCAGCGCGCGGGTCTTGATGGAAGGCTGGGTGCGCGTGCCGGGCGACGCGTTCTAAGGAACGGGCTTGGCGGCGCTCCAGTCTGACTGACATGGAATCCGCCAAGCGCCCCGGCTGGGACCAGGTCCTGGTCGATATCGTCGATTACGTCCGCGCGTACCGCGTCGATTCGGCGCTCGCGTACGAGACGGCGCGCAACTGCCTGATCGACACCCTGGGCTGCGGCCTCGAAGCGCTTGAGTATCCCGCCTGCACCAAGCTGCTCGGCCCCGTCGTGCAAGGCACCATCGTCCCGCACGGCGCCAAGGTGCCGGGCACGCAATTCCAGCTCGATCCCGTCCAGGCAGCGTTCAACATCGGCGCCATGATCCGCTGGCTGGATTTCAACGACACCTGGCTGGCAGCCGAATGGGGTCATCCCTCTGACAATCTCGGCGGCATTCTGGCCGTAGCCGACTGGCGCTCGCGCAGCGCAGTGGCGAACGGCAAGCCGCCGCTGACCATGCGCGACGTGCTCACGGGCATGATCAAGGCGCACGACATCCAGGGCTGCATTGCACTGGAGAATTCATTCAACAAGGTCGGCCTCGACCATGTAGTGCTGGTGAAGGTGGCGACCACCGCCGTGGTCTCCCAGTTGCTCGGCTTGTCGCGTGAGGAAAGCCTCAATGCGCTGTCGCTCGCGTGGGTCGACGGGCAGTCCTTGCGCACTTACCGTCATGCGCCCAACACCGGTTCGCGCAAGTCTTGGGCGGCGGGCGATGCCACGGCGCGCGGTGTGCGTCTGGCGCTGATGGCACGCACCGGCGAAATGGGCTATCCCTCGGTACTGACGGCAAAGGGCTGGGGTTTCTACGACGTGCTGTTCAACGGCAAGCCGTTCCGCTTCCAGCGGCCCTATGGCAGCTACGTGATGGAAAACGTGCTGTTCAAGATTTCCTACCCGGCCGAATTCCATGCGCAGACGGCAGTGGAGGCGGCGATGACGATTCACGCTGCCTTGAAGAAAGCCGGCAAGTCGGCGGAAGACATCCGGCGCATTACCATCCGCACGCACGAGGCGTGCCTGCGCATCATCGACAAGAAGGGGCCGCTGGCGAATCCGGCCGACCGCGATCATTGCATCCAGTACATGGTGGCGGTGCCCTTGCTCTACGGGCACCTCACGGCCGCCGACTACGAGGACGACGTGGCGCTCGATCCGCGCATCGATGCGCTGCGGGAGAAGATCGTCTGCGCGGAAGATCCCCGGTTCACGCGGGACTATCATGATCCCGGGAAGCGTTCGATTCCGAATGGGCTAACCGTGGAGTTGGTGAGCGGCGAGGTGCTGGAAGAGGTAGTGGTCGAGTATCCGATCGGACATGCGCGGCGGCGCAGTGAGGGTATCCCACTGCTGGAAGCGAAGTTCCGGAACAACCTGGCGCGGCGCTTCCCGCCGAAGCAGCAGCACGCCATCCTCGATGTGTCGCTGGACCAGACGCGGCTGGAGGGAATGCCAGTGCACGAGTACGTCGATTTGTACGTGATTTGAGCGGCGTCCAGGGGAGTTCGGTGCCAGATCAAATTGCAGGCACATAGTCGCGGTGTGCCGGTCGTGCGTAAGTGAGCAGTAAGGCGCGGGCCGGATGATTTCGGTACTTGGTATTGGCAGAGTCCGGCTATCCGGAAGCACCGAAAAGTACAGCGAGGAGATACGATGAACTACGCCGAATTCCACCAGCAATCCGTCGAGCATCCCGAGACCTTCTGGGCCGAGGAAGCCAAGCGCATCGACTGGGAAAAGCAGCCC
>SPQI01000111.1 GCA_004570315.1 Oxalobacteraceae bacterium OM1
GGCCTACTGGACACCCGATGCGCGCGCCCTGGTCTATCCCCGCCCCGAGGAGCACGCGCCGCCGCTGCCGCTGGCGGCCGACCTGAAGGACGACGGCAGCGGCAGCGCCGGGCAGGACGACTACGCCGGCGTGCGCGGCTATCAGGCGGGCGACTCGCTCAAGCGTCTCGCATGGCGCCAGATCGCGCGCCTCGATGCCGATGCCGGCGGCACGCTGGTCGCCAAGCATTTCGAGGGCGGCTCGGCTTCGGAAATCGCGCTCGACCTCGCCGCCATGCCGTCCGGCATGTCGCTGGAGGCGCGCCTGTCCCGCCTGACCCGCTGGGTGCTCGAAGCCGAGGCGCGCGGACTCGCCTATGCCTTCCGGCTCGGTAACGTGAGCCTGCCTGCGGGGCGCGGTCCGGCGCACCAGGAAACCTGCCTGCGCGCCCTGGCTCTGTACGGCAAGGAGGACGCATGATCGGCGCATGGACGCGCCGTCTCGGCGCCCGCCCGATGTCGCGCGACAAGTCCGACACGCTGTTGCTGCTCCTGTCGTGCACGCTCGTCCTGCTGCCCCATGCCGCCCACCTGCCCGTCTGGGTCACGCCGGTCGTCGCCGTCCTGCTGGCCTGGCGCGGCTGGGTCACGTTCAGCGGCAGGCGCCTGCCGCCGCGCTGGCTGCTGCTGCCGATCGCGGGGGCCGCCATGGCTGGCGTTCTGGCCACGCACAAGACGCTGCTCGGCCGCGAAGCCGGCGTATCGATGCTCTGCCTGCTGCTGGCGCTGAAGCTGCTGGAGATGCATGCCCGGCGCGATCTGTTCGTCGCGCTCTTCCTCAGCTTCTTCCTGGTGCTGACCAATTTCTTCTATTCGCAGTCCATGGGCACGGCGGTGCTGACGGTGGCCGCGCTGGTCGCCATCCTCACCACGCAACTCTCCTTCCAATACAACGGCGCAGTGCCGCCGCTGCTGCAGCGCCTCAAGCTCGGCGCGCTCATTGTCTTGCTGGCCGCGCCGCTCACGCTCGTGCTGTTCCTGCTGTTCCCGCGCATCCAGGGTCCGCTGTGGGGCTTGCCCAGCGACGCGCACGGCGGCCGCACCGGCCTCTCCGACACCATGGCGCCGGGTAACATTTCCAAGCTGGCCTTGTCCGAGGACATTGCCTTCCGCGCGAAATTTGACGGCGCGCTGCCGGCCAAGTCCGCGCTCTACTGGCGCGGCGTCGTCCTCGGCAGCTACGACGGCCGCACCTGGACGCCGCTGCAGCAGCGCCGGCGCGATCACGCCGGGCTCGAGATCAACCTGCGCGGCAATCCCGTGCGCTACACCGTCACGCTCGAGCCGCACGGCCGCCGCTGGCTCTACCTGCTCGACGTGCCCGGCGCAATGCCGAAACTCGAGAACAACGCACCGGGCATCACGGCCGATCTCGAAATGCTGTCCGCGACGCCGGTGATTGAACGCATCCGCTACGAAGGCGTCTCCTATCTCGACTATGCGCTGCAGCCGCATGAACGCGAGGCGGTGCTCGGCCAGTGGCTGCACATCCCGCAAGGCCTGAACCCGCGTACGATCGCACTGGCGAGCGAGCTGAGCCAGCGCGCCCAGCGCCCAGTGGATATCGTCAATGCCGTCCTGCGCATGTTCCGCGAACAGGAATTCCGCTACACGCTCGAACCGCCGACGCTGGGCGAGAACGAGATCGACGACTTTCTCTTCCGCACCCGCGCCGGCTTCTGCGAGCACTACTCCAGCGCCTTCGTCGTGCTGATGCGCGCCGCCAGCATTCCGGCGCGCGTCGTAACGGGCTACCAGGGCGGCGAGGTGAACGCGGCCGACGGCTACCTCGAAGTGCGCCAGTCGGATGCCCATGCCTGGGCCGAAGTGTGGCTGGCACCGAACGGCTGGGTGCGCGTCGATCCGACCGCCGCAGTCGCGCCCGACCGCGTCGAGAAAAACCTCGGCAGCGTCGTGCCGCGGCGCCTGCTCGGCGGGCTGTTCACCATCGATGCCGGCGATCAATCGTGGCTCGCTCGTCTGCGCGGGTGGCGGCAGCAATGGGATGCGCTCAACAATGCGTGGAACCAATGGGTGCTGAGCTATACGCCGGAGCGGCAGCGCGACTTCATCAAGTCGCTTGGCTTCGAGCACGTCGATTGGCCGCAAATGACTGCCTTGCTGCTCGGCGCAGGCAGCCTGGTGTCGCTTGCCGTGCTCTGGCCGCTGTTGCGCAATACGCAACGCATCGATCCGGCGGCGCGCCTGTATCGTCAACTCTGCCGGCGTCTCGAACGTTGCGGCATCACCCGCGCCGCGCACGAAGGGCCGCGCGCGTTCGCCGAGCGCGTGATGGCGTCGGCGAACTTGCCGTCCGCGCAAAAGCAGGCGGCCGCGTCCTTCCTGCGCCTCTACGAAACCTTGCGCTACGGCCCGTCCGCGCAGGTGCCGCAAGGCGCGTTGTCACAACTGAAAACCTATTTGCACGCATGTCGATGAAATTCATTCCCCGCCTGTCCGGCGCCCTCCTCGCCCTGGCCGCCCTGGCCGCGGTCCATGCCCATGCGGAAGCCAAGCCGGCGAAGCCCAAGACGAAGGCCCAGGCGCGCAAGGTCGCCGCGCAACCTGACGAGATGGGCGAGTTCGCCAACTTCACGCAATGGAAGGCGGTCTCGGAATTCATGGACCGCATGGTGGAGAAGAACGGCTTCGACCGCGCGAAGCTCGAAGAGATTTTCCGGAAGACGCGCTACGTCGACACCACCATCCAGCTCATCAAGCCGGCGCCGCCCGGCAAGCCGAAGAACTGGCAGGCGTATCGCCAGCGTTTTGTCGAGCCGATGCGCATCAATGCCGGCGTGGCGTTCTGGAACCAGTACGCGGATGCCCTGGCGCGCGCGGAGGAACAGTACGGCGTGCCGGCGGAAGTGATCGTCGGCATCATTGGCGTGGAAACCATCTACGGCCGCAACACCGGCAACTTCCGCGTGCTGGATGCACTGACCACACTGGCCTTCGACTACCCCAACACGCCCACGCGCGAGGCGCGCATGGAATTCTTCCGCGGCGAATTGGAAAACACCTTGGTGCTCGCGCGCGACAACGACATCGACCCGTTCACGCTGCTCGGCTCCTACGCCGGCGCGATCGGCCTGCCGCAGTTCATGCCGGGCAGCATCCGCAAGTTCGCCGTGGACTTCGACGCCGACGGCAAGGTCGACCTGCGCGCCTCGCCGATCGATGCCATCGGCAGCGTCGCGAACTTCCTCGTGGCGCACGGCTGGCAGCGCGGCCAGCCCGTCGCCTTCCCGGTTACGCTGGCCAACGCCGACGTGGGGCGCGGCTGGGAAATGTTCATCAACCAGGGACTCGAAGCCAAGTTCACGCTCGATGAGCTCAAAGCTGCCGGCGTGACTCCCACCGTCGAGCCGCCGGCCGATCTGCGCTACGGCCTGGTCGATCTGCAGAACGGGGGCAACCCGACGGAGTATTGGCTGGGCACGAACAACTTCTTCGCGATCACCCAGTACAACCGCAGCTACTTCTACGCGATGTCGGTCATCGACCTGGGCAAGGCGGTACGGGCGGCGCGGCGCTAGCGCCGCACTACAGAGCGCCGCTGCGCGTGCTTGCCGGTGTCTTTGGCGCCGGTCCGAGTCCGATCGGTGGCGGCGCGATATGCACGATCAGCGAGAACAGCCGGTCCAGGCTGCCCTTGCTGTCGTAGCCGGCGAGCGGATCCTGGTCGGCCAGGAAGGCTTGATCGATCCACGTCCAGTCTTCCGGCGTCAGCGACCGCTGCGCGAGCGGCAGCAGCGTCTCCTCTTCCATGCGCATGTGGTCGAAGTAAAACTTCGCATACGATTCGGCCGTGGCGAACCAGGCCGGAAAGGCCGCGTCGCCCTCCAGTTCGTAGCGTGCCAAGGCATGTTCCATCTTGCGAATCAGCGCATCGCCGTCGGCATGCTGGCGCTCCAGTTCATCGAGCACTGCATCGGCCGCATGCGTTCGCATGCGCAGGCGAGCAAAGAGGAAGCGGTCTTCCTTGGCATGATGGACCGCGTCCGGATAGTCGCGGATATAGAACAGCATGGCCCGGAACACCTTCAGGTCGGGCGGAGCGCCGCCGTCGCGGATCGCGCGCAGCAGGAACAACATCCCGTGCAGCACCGCGCCGAGACGATCGTGGTCGTCGTAGATCACGCGAAGCGCTTTGTGTTGCGGAGCCAGTTCACGCATACGAGGTCCTTGATTCGAGAGGTGGCCGGAACGGCGGACCGTCCCGGCCGGTCCGTCACTGGCCGGCGCTGATCAGTTTCCAGTTGCCGTTGTCGACGGTCAGCAGCACGCGCGCATTCTCTTCCAGACCGAAGTGGTCCTTCGGCGTGTAGCGCACGACGCCCTGCGTGATGGTGATCGGCTTGCCGCTTTCCAGCGCGTCCTTCAACGCGGCACGGAACTCCGGCGTGCCCGGCTTGCCCTTCTTCAGCGCTTCCGGCACTGCAGCCTGCAGAAGCAGCTGCGCATCGTAGCCATGCGCGGCGAACTGGTTGCGCGTGCCGGCGCCGAACTGCTTTTCATAGCGGTTGACGAAGTCCACCGCCAGCTTCTTCGACGGATGGTTGTCGGGCAGCGCTTCTGGCATCACGGCCAGTCCGGCAACCACGATGGAACCTTCGACGTCCTTGCCGCCGAGACGGATCAGGTCGCGCGATGCCGCGCCGTGGGTCTGGTAGATCTTGCCCTTGTAGCCGCGTTCCACGATGGCTTTGTGGGGCATGGCCGAACCGCTGCCCGACGCGCCGATCAAAACAGCGTCCGGCTTGGCAGAGACGATCTTGAGCGCCTGCGCGGTCACGCTGGTGTCGGCGCGTGCGAAGCGCTCGGTCGCGACCGACTTCAGCCCGGCCTTCTCGGCCTGCTCGGTGAAGGATTTCAGCCAGGTCTCGCCGTAAGCGTCCGAATAGCCGAGGTAGGCATAGGTTTTGACGCCCGCCTTTTTCATGTGCTCGATGATGGCGCTGGCCATGAGCGGTGTCGATTGCGCGACGCGGAAGGTCCATGCGCCCTTGCCTTCCGGCAGATCGACCGGGGAA
>SPQI01000232.1 GCA_004570315.1 Oxalobacteraceae bacterium OM1
GTGGTGGTGTAAGTCGCCAGCGTCAGTGCGCCATTGGAACGCGCGCCGAGGTAGCTGTTGGATTCGCTGGTTTTCGTCAGCGAGACCGAGACGGCGGACATGCCGAAACTCTTCGACACCTCCAGCGCGCCGGCCCGGCCGCGCGGCAGTGCGAGCGCCGAATTCGATGTCGGCAGTGCGACGCTGTAGAGGCCGAGGTCGTCCGCGACGCCGGCATCGAGCAAGCCGAACTTCCACTTCACGCCGCCGGTTTCTTCGGCGAAGGCCGCGTGCGTGGCGTTCGGCAGCAGCGAGAGATAGGGATTGCCGAGCGCTTCGAGCGAGCCGACGCCGGGATTACCGTCGAGCGCGAGACCGCCCGCGCCGAAATACTGCGTCGCCAGCCCGCCTACGCCGACGCTCGCTTCGTGTGCACCGTTGCGCGCCAGCAGCGAGAACGCCGCGAGCCGCGGATGCTCTTCGCCGACAGCGCTGCGCGGCCCGCTGTCATACGCTACGGCCACCGTCGCACCGTTCGCGAGCACCTTCTCCGCCACGCTGATGCGCCGGTCCAGCGTGCCGAAGACCTGCGCCAGCGTCAGGCTGGCCGGACGGACGACCGTCTGACCGAGATCGACGTTGAAGTCGCGTCGGTAATCGTCGAAGCCGATCACGCGCAGCTGGCCGGAGGTCGCGAGCTGCCACAACCGGCTGGTGGCCGGCGACAGCTGCGTCGCGCCGCTCAGCACGTTGATGCTGCGGCCGTTGTAGGTCGTGGTGGTGACGGTGCCGACCGGCTGCATCGCCTTCTCGACGTTCACGAGTCCGCGCCCGTAGATGGGATCGATGCCCGGCTCGCCGAGGTCGGTGGCGGTGAGGAACAGGATGTTGGCGATCTGGTCTGCGCGCAGCGTCGGCCAGCGCTGCTGGATGAGCGCCGCCGCGCCGCTGACGATCGGCGCGGCCATCGACGTGCCGTTCATGATCGCGTACTGATTGTTGCGGTAGGTCGATGCGATGTTGATGCCCGGCGCGACGAGGAACCACGCCGCGGCGTCGCCGGCGCGATTGGAAAACGCAGCAAGGCGGTTGTTCGCATCGACGGCACCGACGGCGATGATCTGCCCGTTCGCCCAGCCTTCCTTCGCGAAGCGCGCCGGCCAGCCGGGATTGGCGGCGCGGTCGTTGCCAGCCGCGACGACGAGCAGCATGCCTGCGCGCACCGCGTCCTGCAGTGCGGCCGGGTTGTAGACGTTGGCCGCGCCGAGGCTCATGTTGACGATGCTGGCCTTGCCGATCGCATAACGCAGACCGCGATCGAGATAGGTCGTGGAGCCGGTGCCGTTATCGGCGAGCACCTTGATCGGCAGGAGGGCCGCATCGAAGGCGACGCCGAACATGCCGGCGCCGTCGCGGCCGGCAGCGACGAGTCCGGCGACGTGCGTGCCGTGGCCGACCATGTCGGTGACATTGCTGCTGCCGTCGATGGCATTGAAGCCGCGCAGCAGTTTGCCGGGCTCGGTGAATTCACGGTGGGCGGTGTCGAGACCGCTGTCCATCACGGCCACCGTCACGCCCTTGCCGGTCACGTTGAGGCGATACGCGCCGTCGGCACGGATCGGGACGAGCACGTTCCTGCTATTGCCGCGCTCGTAGTCGACGCTGCCCGCCACGGGATACCAGGTCTGCACCGGGCCGAGCGGCACGTCCTCGGCATGCACGCCGGACGCGAACGCCGTGAGCACGGCGAGCGAAACGAGAGTGCGGCGAAAACGGAAAACGGAAAACACGGCGCGGCCTTTGGCGCGGCGCGCCAATGCGCCGCCTGTTTTCCATTGTGCATGCCGTACTTACACGCGGAAACATTTTCGTGAGGCACGGCGCATGGCCGAGTCGCTTGGGCACAACAGCATGACAAGGCGACATGCCGAATCGACAAGCGCTTTGGCAGGCGTTGATACAAAGCGATGCATGGCGGCGGGCATGCCAGCCCTACAATGTCGAAAGGAAACATTCCGGGCCATCCCTATCATGAAAACAATCATTGCCGCGACCGCATTGCTGTCGATCGCCGGCCACGCCCCTGCCCTGCTCGCTCAGGAGAGTAAAACCGACAACGCTGCCGAGGCCAAACCGCAACCCGCGCAGGAGACCGTGCAGCGCGTCACCGTCACCAGCAGCAAGCCTGGGGAAGTGGACCAGCGCCGCGCATCCACCGCGGCGAAAATTGTCATCGGCCGCGAGGAGCTCGACCGCAACGGCGACAGCACCGTCGGCGAAGTGCTCAAGCGCCTGCCCGGCGTGACGATGGGCGGACGCCCGGGGCGCGGCGGCGAGATCCGCATGCGCGGACTGGGCAGCGGCTATACGCAGATCCTGCTCAACGGCGAGCGGCCGCCGGCGGGCTTCTCGCTCGATACGCTGTCACCGGACCAGATCGAGCGCATCGAGGTGTATCGCGCGCCGGTTGCCGAATTCAGCACACAGGCCGTGGCGGGCACCATCAACATCGTGCTGCGCGAGGACGTGCAGATGAAGCAGAAGCAGGTGCGGCTCTCCGACGGCATCGAGCAGAACCGGCATGCGCCGAACGTCGCGATCACGCATCCGGGCCAGCTCGGCAACCTGTCCTATCTGCTGTCGGGCACGCTGTTCCAGAACCGTCAGCACGACGATTCGACCACGCATACGGTCGCCACCAATGCCGCCGGCGAGACGACGCTCGACCAGGTCGAAACCGACACCAGCGACCGCCGCAGCCGCGGCGTGCAATTCGCGCCGCGCTTCAGCTACCGCTTCGACCGCAGCAATACGCTGGTACTGCAGCCCTTCCTGATGCAGGTGCGCTCCGACACCGACGGCAATGCGCTGCTCGACCAGACGGTCGGCGTACCGCCGTTCGCGACGGCGCAATCCAGCGGACACTCGTCGTTCACCGTCGCGCGCCTCATGGGCAACTGGCAGCGGCGCCTGGAGGGCCGCGCAAAGCTGGATCTGAAATTTAACATCGGCGCAAACCGCGGCGAGAGCGAGACCACGCGACTGCAAGAGGACGCGGGCGGTGTGCTGCGCGACACGCTATTCGACGCCAGCCATTCGCGCGAGCGGCATATCGGCACGGGCGGCAAGTATTCGACGCCGATCGGCGAAGGCCATACCGCGGCATTCGGCTGGGACACGGAATGGGGCTGGCGCGACCAGACCCGCGTCTCGCTCGAAAACGGCGCGCCCGCCTTCTTCGATTCGGGCGACAACCTCGGCGCGCGCACGCGCCGCCTGGCCGCCTTCGCGCAGGACGAGTGGGACATCAATGAGAAGTGGTCGGCCTATCTCGGCCTGCGCTGGGAAGGCATTCGCACGCAGAGCGACAGCGCCGGCGCGTCGGTCAGCAATAACAGCAGCGTGATCAGTCCCATCCTGCAGGCGGTCTACCGCATCCCCGGCCGCGAGAAAGACCAGGTACGCATGAGCCTGACGCATGCGTATCGCGCGCCGGGCCTGTCCGACCTCATCGCGCTGCCGGTCATCTCGCATATCAATACGCCGACCGCGCCGGACCGCATCGGCAATCCGCAGCTGAAGCCGGAGCTGTCGACCGGCGTCGAGCTCGCCTTCGAGCACTACCTGAGCAGCAGCGGTCTGGTGAGTGCCAACCTGTTCCTGCGCGACATCAAGGACCTGATCCGCCGCGAAACCACGCTGGAGGCCACGGACACCGGCGCTCGCTGGGTGTCGCGCCCGGTGAACTTCGGCAATGCGCGCGCCGGCGGCATCGAACTGGAAGCGAAATTCCCGCTGCGCGACCTCTATGCCGAAGCGCCGGCGGTCGACCTGCGCAGCAACGTCAGCCGCTTCTGGTCGTCGGTGGACGATGTGCCCGGCCCGAACAACCGCCTCGACAAGCAGCCGAAACAGACCGCCAACTTCGGGCTCGACTGGCGCCTGGCCCGCCTGCCGCTGACGCTTGGCGGCAACATCAACTGGACGCCGCCATACGCGGTGCAAAGCACGGTTGCACAGAGCAGCACGGCGGGCATCAAGCGGCAGGTGGATGCGTATGCGCTGTGGCGCTTCAGCCCGAACGTGCAGCTGCGGCTGGCGGCGAACAATCTGGTGAACAACGTGTACTACACCTCAAGCACGGTGGCGCTGGGCGGGATCAACCAGACGGCGAGCGTGGCGGACCGAACGTATACGACGTGGACGCTGCGGTTGGAAATGAAGATCTGACGAGGTTGTCAGGCAGGTCTGCCCGAATGAGAAACCGGACAATCCGGATGGCGCGGCTGGCGGGGATCGAACCCACGACCCTTGGCTTCGGAGGCCAATACTCTATCCACTGAGCTACAGCCGCGTTGGAGGGAGGCAAAGAGGCTTGAAGGATACCTGTTTTCCCGTTGACCGTCCATGCAATCCGGGCAACATTCACCCCATTTCCAGACCTTTCCGACTATAATCAAGGGTTTTGCGAGCATTGCGCCGCCGCGTCAGCGGTTGCCAGGGTGAGCATGACGCGCACTACGCGCCCTTTCGCCAACGGTTTCGAACATTGCATTGAGGGAATAATGAGCGACGCACATCACGAACACCAAGCCGGCATCCGCACGCCCAAGCAGCTCATCGCTGCCGTGGCCGCAGGCTTCCTGGTGCCCATCATCACCATCGTGCTGCTGGTGCAGTACGTATCTCATGAAGAGAAGATCGGCGCCGGTTCGACCAGCCAGTCGCCCGATGCGATGGCCGCCCGCCTGCGTCCGGTGGCCGACGAAGGCTATACCCTGAAGGATGCCAATGCGCCCAAGACCCTGCAGGCCGGCGATGCCGTCTTCAAGGCCGTCTGCGCCGCCTGCCACGCCACCGGCGCCGCCGGCGCACCGAAGGTCGGCGACAACGCCGCCTGGGCCTCGCGTCTGAGCCAGGGCGAATCCACGCTGTTCGAACACGCGATCAAGGGCATCCGCGCGATGCCGGCCAAGGGCGGCAACCCCGACCTCGAAGACGTCGAAGTGCAGCGCGCGGTGGTCTACATGGCCAACCAGTCGGGCGGCAAGCTGAAAGAGCC
>SPQI01000050.1 GCA_004570315.1 Oxalobacteraceae bacterium OM1
ATCAAGACCACCCCGGCCGATGGCCTCGTCGCCGGGATCGGCAGCGTCAACGGCGAGCACTTCGACGAGGAACGCGCCCGCTGCATGGCGCTCGCCTACGACTACACCGTGTTCGCCGGCACGCAGGGCATGATGAACCACAAGAAGACCGACCGCATGTTTGCGCTGGCCGAACAGTGGCGGCTGCCGGTAGTGTTGTTTGCCGAAGGCGGCGGCGGGCGTCCCGGCGATACCGATGCCCTGGTCGTGGCCGGCCTCGACGTAATGTCCTTCATCCAGTTCGCCAAGCTCTCCGGCCTCGTGCCGCGCGTGGGCATCGTGTCCGGCCGCTGCTTCGCCGGCAATGCCGCCTTGCTCGGCTGCTGCGACGTCATCATCGCCACCCGCAACGCGACCATCGGCATGGGCGGACCGGCCATGATCGAAGGCGGCGGCCTGGGCGTGTACGCGCCGGAGGAAGTCGGCCCGGTCGCGATGCAGGCGCCCAACGGTGTGATCGATGTGGTAGTGGAGGACGAAGCCGAGGCGGTGCGTGCGGCCAAGCAGTATCTCTCCTACTTCCAGGGCGCGACGCGCGACTGGCAGTGCGCCGACCAGCGCCTGCTGCGCCACCTCGTGCCGGAGAACCGGTTGCGCTCCTACGACATCCGCGCGGTGATCGAGTCGCTGGCGGACACGGGCTCGGTGCTGGAGCTGCGCCGCCAGTTCGGCGTGGGCATCATTACCGCCTTCATCCGCATCGAAGGCCGTCCGTTCGGCCTGCTGGCCAACAACCCGATGCATCTCGGCGGCGCCATCGACGCCGACGCCGCCGACAAGGCTGCGCGCTTCATGCAGTTGTGCGATGCCTTCGACCTGCCCATCCTCTCGCTCTGCGACACGCCCGGTTTCATGGTTGGGCCGGATGCGGAGAAGACCGCCATGGTGCGCCATGTCTCGCGCCTGTTCGTCACCGCCGGCAGCATCACCGTTCCCTTCTTCACCGTGGTGCTGCGCAAGGGTTACGGCCTCGGTGCGCAGGCCATGGCCGGCGGCAGCTTCCATGCGCCGTTCTTCACGGTGGCGTGGCCGAGCGGCGAGTTCGGCGCGATGGGGCTGGAAGGCGCGGTGCGCCTGGGCTATCGCAAGGAGCTGGAAGCGGTGGCCGATCCGGCCGAGCGCCAGGCGCTGTTCGAGAAGATGGTGGCGCAGTCCTATGAGCAGGGCAAGGCGATCAACATGGCGTCCTTCCTCGAGATCGACGACGTGATCGACCCGCAGGCCACGCGCGCCTGGGTGCTGCGCGGCGTGCGGTCCGCGCCGGTGCCGCCGCCGCGCGCAGGCAAGAAGCGTCCCTTCATCGACACCTGGTAAGGCCGTGCCGCGCCGTCCCGCCAAGCTGCCGCGCAGCTTCTACGACCGCGACACCGTGACGGTGGCGCGCGAGCTGCTCGGCATGCATCTCGTGCATGTGCAGGATGGCGTCGAGCGGCGCGGACGCATCGTGGAAACCGAGGCCTATGTCGGCCCGCACGATCTCGCGGCGCATTCGTCGAAGGGCATCACGCCGCGGACGAAAGTGATGTTCGGACCGCCGGGACATGCCTATGTCTACCTCATCTACGGCATGCACCATTGCATGAACGTGGTCACGGAAGCGGTCGGCCAAGGCACGGCGGTGCTGCTGCGCGCGCTGGAGCCGGTGAGCGGCATCGAGAGCCATACGAAGGGACCCGGACTGCTCTGCCGGGCAATGGGCATCGACAAGCGGCTCGATGGCGCCGACCTGCTGGGCGATGCGCTCTACCTCACGCCGCCGCCGCGCGGCGAAGCCTTTCACATCGTCCAGCGCCCACGCATCGGGGTCGCGTATGCCGGCGAGTGGGCGGCGAAGGAATTGCGCTTCTACATCGACGGCAATCCCTTCATCTCGCGCAAGTAGGCGTGCTGCAAGGCGTGCTGCAGGCAAAGTGTGCATGCGGCAAGGACGCGTTTCGCACTGCGGAAGGGAGGGATGCGCCGCTGTGCCCGCGACCGGGTGAGCCAGGTCGCGCTCGAGCGCGGCCCCTGAAACTTTCGACAAGGCGTGCGTTCAGATGACCACCCTTGATTGGAAGACCATCATGCCGGCGGAGTTGCAGCAATGCGCCGTACCCTCGTGCGGTTGCCTTTACCTGGTTGAATCCTTCCGAAGAACGTTCTGTGCGACGCTGCCGGCCGGCGAAATCCGCTGCCCGCTGTGCGGCGCCACGAAGCCCGGCCAGCGGGACATGGTGTACCTCACGGCATGCCGTTGCCACAAGAAATCCGACGGCCGGCCGGAGACTGGATAGACCGCGGATGGACAACCCCCAGGCACCGCTCCAGCGGCACAAAGGCAGCGTGCCATGGCAGGCTTCGATCTCGCCTTGATCGTGCAGCAGCTGGAGACGGCGCCGGTCAGGGCAGCACGATCTTGAACACGCCGCCGGGCGAGGCGGCCACGAAAGTCTTCGGCGCCATGCGTGCGATCCCGCCGACGACGCCGACCTTGCCGGGCAAGCCGCCCGCCCCAATGCCGTACTCCCCGGACGCACCCGCGACCGTGACAACGGTGCCATCCGCTGCCAGCTTCACGATCGTGTCTCCGGCCGAAGGCGGCTGGCTGCTGCGCACGAGATAGATCGTCTTGTCCGAATCGACGGCGATGGCCTTCGCCCATGGGAACTTGCCAGGCAGCGTCGTGACGACGCCATCGCGGCTCACCCTGCGGATGGTGTCGACGTCCAGCAGGTAAAGGGTGTCGTCCGGCCCCATCACGATGGATCGCGGCGCAATGAACCGTGCCTGGTTGCCGAGGCCGTCGGCCATGCCCGCCGGGCCGGACTGGCCGGCGAGTGTCGTCACGCTTCCTTGGGCGCTGACTTTCCGGATGGCGGTGCGGTCGGTGACATACAGGTTGCCGGCACCGTCCGAAGCTGCATCGATCAAGTTGCCGAACCGAGCCGCGAGGCCAACGCCATCGGCGAATCCGTAGGTGCCCGGCACACCGGCGAAGACCGTTATCGCTCCTGCGTCGGTGATCCGGTAAATCGCCTCGCCGGCCAACGCGTACACGCTTCCCGGCTCGCCCGCCGCAAGCCCGGTGAAGACGCGGCCCAACGGTATGCTGTCCGAGCCTTCCGAGGCGATCGTCGTCACATTGCCTTGGCCATCGACCTTGCGCACGCATTTGGTACCGAGCCGACATATGTCGATGAAGTAGACGTTCCCATCACCGCCGACGGCCACGGCCCCAGGGCTCAGGATGCGCGCCGCCGCACCCTTCCCGTCCGACCAATAGGGACGGCCGGCGACAGTCGTCACCGTGCCGTCCGGGCCGATCCTGCGCACGGCCCCGGAGTCGCCGACATACAGGTTGCCCTTCGCATCGATCACCAGCGGCCCGGTATTGTGGAACGCCGCGTCGGTGCCTTTCCCGTCGCGGAAGTCGGCCACGCCTTCAGCACCGGCGAAGACACGCCTGACACCGTCCGGCTGCACCATCCAGATCGCCGTCGTGTCGTTGGTGACGAAGAAGTTGCCGGCGTTATCGCGTGCGAGCCATGTGGGCTGAGGTTGCCCGAAACCGGTTAGCGCATGGACGGGTGTCATGGTGCCCTCGGCCTCCACTTTCTGGATTTCTGTGCCGAATCTCAGAATGTAGAGGTCGGGGCCGAGACTGCTTGCCAGGCCGCTATAGGCCACATCGAGGTTCGAAGAGGCCACCGTGGTTACCGTCCCGCCGGGCGACACGCGGAGGATTTCGCTGAGCGCGTTGAACGGCAAGCCATGTACCTGGGGCGGGCGCCGGCTGCGGGCGAAATAGATGTTCCCGGCTGCGTCGGCCGTCGTTGCGCGATTGACGACGAAGAGACTGTTGTCGACGGGAGCCCGGGTCACGGTGCCGTCCGGCGCGATGCGGCGCGAATTGTTTCCGATACGCCAGGAAATGCCCTCTGGCGACACCGCAAAAGCGGGCAGATCGAAATCGAAATGCGCCTGGCGGCCGACGCCGTCGTCGTTGGCAAAGATCGCCGGGTCACCGGCAATCGTCGTCGTCACGCCGGTACCGGCTTCGATTTTGCGGATGACGTTGAGGTCCGACACATAAATGTTGCCGGCGCCATCGACACCGAGTCCGAAGATGGCGGCAAAGCTGGCGTCCGGGCCCGTGCCGTCGGCGATCAGACCGGGCTTGCCGGCAAGCAGAGAGATCCCGGATGCAGCCGGCGCCGATGCGCCAGGCGCGCTGCCGCTCTGGCCGCCGCCGCAAGACGCGAGCAGGAGGACGCCGATGACGGAGGCGGCGGTACGTCGAAAGACATCAGCGCTGGGCGACTTGAGCGTATCCAGATTCATCCGAAATCATCCTCTCCGTAAAACTGTTGGGATCATATCCGGCACTTTGGAGTTCATCAGCGCCGCCTCCGCCGCAGTGTCACGACTCGGCCAGGCGCTGCAGTTCGGCTAACACCACATCGTGGTCGCCCATCCAGCAGAAGTGATCGATCCCGTCCAGTTCCACCATGCGCGCGCCGGGGATGCGCGCGGCCATGTAGCGCCCCGCCTCGATGCGCACCGCGCGATCGCCTTTGCGATGCAGCAGCGTGACCGGGCACGCCAGCGCGCCCAGCAAAGGCGTGACATCCGTATCGCGCAGCTGTTCGAGGATCGCGCCGAGCGATGCGGGGCTGCTGGAGAGCCGCAGCAGGCGGGACCACCATTCGCACATCACGGGATCGTCGGCATGGCTGGGGCAAAAGGCCTGCAGCGAGGCCGGTGTGCCCCACGTGGAAATCATGCTGGCCTGCCAGCGGGCGTACTGCTCGCGCGTGAGCGCAGCGGTATAGCCGCCTTCGGCGCAGCCCTTGGCCAGCGTGCCGAACAGGCACAAGCCGGCGATGCGCGCCGGATGTTCCGCGGCGAGTCGAATGCCGGCCGGTCCGCCTTCGGAAGCGGCGAAGATCAGCGCCGAGCGGCTGCCCGCCGCGTCCAGCACGGCGACCATATCGGGAACGGTCCGGTCGACGGC
>SPQI01000086.1 GCA_004570315.1 Oxalobacteraceae bacterium OM1
GAATGCCGCCAGCGCATGTGTCAGCTTCGCCTCCAGCAGACGTCCGGCGCTGCCGGCATAGGCCTGCACGCGTGCGGCCAGTGCTTCGAGATAGTGCCAGCGGGCAGGATCGAATTGCCGCGCACCCGCCGCGCGCAAGGCAGCCAGTCGCGCGACGGCGTCTTGGCCTGCGGCGGGCGCGTCCATGGCCGGAACCGACGCCGTTTCCGTCATGGAGCGGCCGCCTTCGTATTGGCAGTCTTGGGCACAGGCGCCATTTCGACACGCCGGTTCAGCGCGCGCGCGGCATCGTCGGTGTTGGGCCGCACCGGCTGCTCCGAACCGAAGGCCGCCGCGAAGACCATGGAAGACGGCATGCCTTCGTCGATCAGGGTGCGCGTGACGGTCAGCGCACGCTGCGCGGACAGTTCCCAGTTATCGGCGAAGGGACCACGGCGGATCGACTTGTCGTCGGTGAAGCCGCTGACCATCAGCAGTTCATCGCGCGAAGTCAGGTAGGCGCGCAACGGCCCGACCAGGCTCTTCAACAGCTGCCGGCCCTCCGGCTGCAACTGGTCGGAGTTGAGCGCGAAGAGCACCTGCCCGCTGATGCCGATGCGTCCGTTGTTGAGCGTGATGCGGCCGGAGGCCAGCGGCACCGCCAGCGCCTTCTCCAGCGTCATGCGGCGCTGCTCCTCCTGCTGGCGCTTCTTCACTTCGTCCTGCAGGTGGGAGGTCAATTCCATCTGGACCGCAACCACGGCGACCAGGATGAGCACGAAGGCCCCCAGCAGGCTGGACATGAGGTCGCCGAACACCGCCCAGACAGGGGCGCCGTGTTCGACGGCTGCGTCGCTCTCCTCCATCACCGGACCTCTTCGGCCACGGCGTTCTGGCGGGCCGGCAACTGGCGAAGCGCTTCGACGATTTCCTTCTGCGACATCATGCTGAGGTCGATGATCTCGCGGGCCTGGGCCACGTAGTAGGCGAGCTGTTCATCGCTGCGCGACATCGATTTGTCCATCGCGCCTTCGATGCGCTGCAGGTTGGCGATGAGCTTTTCGTTGGCCTCGTGGAAGGCCTGCACCGCCACGCCGAAGGTCTCGCCCAGGCTGGCCACGTCGGCCGCGCTGCTGGTGACCTGCGCCGCGATGTCGGAGAGCTTGCCGGCCTCGGCAGCGGCATTCTCTGCAAACGCGCCGGCGGCGGCAGCGGCATTCTCGGCGAAGGCACCGGCGGCGGCATTGAGGGTCTTTTCGGACGATGCGACCAGCGTATCGATGACCGTGCGCTGTTCGAGCGATGCATGGTTGATCGCCTCGAGCAGCCCGTTGAGCGTTTCCATGATGCGGCTGCGTTCTTCCAGCAGTGCGTTGTCTCGGGCGACCGTCCCGGAAATCTGCTCGCGCAGTTGTCCGATGACTTCTGCCGCGGCGCGCGGCGCTTCGGATGCGGTCTCGATCAGGCGGGCGATCGGTTGCTCGAGCGCCGTGCCGAGCGTCGTCAGGTGCGACGCGACGGCGGTTTCCAGTTGCGCCAGCCGCTCCACCGCAGCGGCGGCGCGCGCTTCTTCGTTGCGCAGCGCACCGAGTTCGCCGCGCAGCAGTCCCGCCAGCTGATCCATCCGTTCGCGATGCTGATCCATCCACTGCGCTTCCGCCGCGATGCGCGTGCGCATCAGGTCTTCCGCGGAGGCGACCAGGCGGGTGGTTTCGGCCAGCGTGGTGCGGGCGCTGTCCTGGGTCTGCTGCGCGATCTCCTGCGCGGCGCCGGTCAGCGTGGCGCAGGCGGCCTGCTGCTGACGCAAGGTCTCGGCGCCGGTCTCTTGCAATTCGCGCGCAAGCGTGGCGGCCATCGCCTCCAGCGACTGCGTCCAAGCCTGCTGGCGCTGCCGGTCCTGCTCGGCCTGAGCCGACTGCAGCGCGGCATAGGATTCGCCGACGGTGGACACGAGTGCAGCGGACCGCTCTTCGAAGCTGGCGTTGAAGGCTTCCAGCGAGCGCCCCACATCGGCAGCGATGCCGGCGCTGGTCTGTTCATGCGTTTTCAGTGCGGCGGTCCAGGTATCGGCCACCGAGGCGGCAGTCGCGTCGAAGGTCGACACGAGCGCGGCGGACCGCTGCTCGAAGCTGGCGTTGAATGCTTCCAGCGAGCGTCCCACGTCGGCGGCAATGCCGGCGCTGGTCTGTTCGTGCGTCTTCAGTGCGGCTGTCCAGGTATCGGCGACTGAGGCGGTCGTTGCTTCGAAGCGCTCGGACAGCGCGGCGAGCTGCAATTGTGCCGTCTCGGCAAGGCGTGCATGCAGGGCCTGCGTTTCGTGGGCGATATTGTTCATGGTCGCCTCGACCACCGGCTTGATGCTCTCGCCTGCGGCTTGCGCGCTCTGGCCGAGACTCTCGCGCAGCGACCGGTCCACCGATGCGGCGAGATCGGTATAGACCGTCTTCACGCTGCCGTGGAACTGCTCCTGGTTGCTCACCAGGCGCTGGTTCAACTCGCGCTGCATGCCTTCCATCTGCGTCATCATCGCGTTCAGCTTGTCGACGACTTGCGGCAACGCCTGCGACTGCTGCTGCAGGGCCTTGTAGGTTTCCTGGCGCTGGTGCGTGAGCGAGAAGCGGCGCAGGTCGGTGGCGATCCGGGTGTCGAGCAGCTGCGCGGCTTGCAGGCGTTCGCGCCGGCTGAAGGCGGACATCAGGCCGAGCATTGCGGACGCGGCGACGCCGGCGACCGAGGTGCCGAAGGCGAGTCCCAGGCCCTTGACCGGCACCGACAGCGCCGAGCGCATCGCCTGCAGGTCGGTCGTCTTTTCGAGTGCGAAGACCGCGCCCTTGAGCGTGACGACCATGCCGAGGAACGTGCCCAGCATGCCGAGCATGACGAGCAGGCCGACGAGATACGGCGTGAGCGACGGTCCCGGCAGAGCGACGCGCTCGCCTTCGATGCGCGCACGCACGGCGTTTTGCATGGAAGGATCGACGCGGTCGAGCCAGCCGCCGAGGTCGGCGAGGTCATTCGGTATCGCGGCGAGCGCTGCGTTCAGCGTGGCCGTCGCCTGACGAAAGCGCCGCAGCTCCAGGCCGCCGGCCGCGTACACGGCGCCGATCACGGCCGTCATGCCCAAGGCGAGGAAGCTAGAGTCGATGAAGCCGAAGCCTACCCAGACGATGCCGAGTGCGCCGAGAAGAAAGGCGGCGGTAAACAGGTGTTTATTCATTGCGTATGTTGTTCGTATGCTTCAATGAGTCCCAACGCAGGCTGCAGGCGCAGTTCGAGTTCAGCCAGCAGCAGCGTGCGCATGTCGCCGCAAAAGCGCGCTAGCCAGCCGCCCGCCTGCATCCAGCGCGCGGGCTTGTCGTCCTGCTCCGCGCCGGCGAGGGCCTGCTGATGCGCTTTGTACAAGTGCTCGAAGCGCTGCCTGAGCAGCACCGGCACGCGCGCGAGCAAGCGGTTCTCGCGCTCGCGCAGTATTTTCTCAAGCGTTGCGTCCAGTTCGGCAAGTTTCTTGAGCCCGGGTGACGCCTTTGCAACGGCGTCGCGCAGATTGACCCGCAGGGGCTGGAGGCCGAGCTCCATGTCGCGCTGGTGAGCTTCGTAGAAACGCCGGTACGGCGGATACGCCGTCGCGGGTTTGAGCGGCAGGTCGAAATCCGGCGC
The DNA here is from genome assembly GCA_004570315.1 of Oxalobacteraceae bacterium OM1. Lineage (GTDB taxonomy): Bacteria > Pseudomonadota > Gammaproteobacteria > Burkholderiales > Burkholderiaceae_D > Noviherbaspirillum. Next base: position 3,637 of record SPQI01000086.1, read on the forward strand.
CGGCAACCTGATGTGCACCCTGCCCGGATTGAGCGAGCAGCTTTTCGTGATCGAATTGACCAGCATCGTTTGCACGCGGTCGAACTCGGCACGTAGCTGCGTCCGCTCGTCCTGCGACGCCGCAGGCCTCACCGGCAGCGCACGTCCACCGGCGCTGTGAACCGCCGACAACGCAATCGCATCGGCGAAATGCACCCACATCCCCAGCTTTTCGGCGAACGCCTCCCCGGACTCGCCGATGCCCTCGAGGCCGAGGTCGGCGAGACAGCGAAGGAGAGTCGAGCTGTGGAAATTCGTACGCGTTGATGCTCGCGTCATAGGCAGGTGCAGTCGAAATCGAAGAGGCGCAGGGCCCGTTGGGTATTCACGCCGCGAGCTGCGCGCCGCGACAGTTTCATGGCTTGCATGAAGGCGCGATTATATCCCGGGGGAAGCGGCGGAAACCACGTTGAATGAACGACAAGCCCTGACGCGGGCATGGCGGTTTGCCAAGGCACCGCGCTAGCGCTGGTCGGGCGGCGCGCCGATGTCGCATTTCTTGCAATTGAGCCGCACGCCCAATTTCGCGGCCCGCCCATCTTCGGTCAGGACCCACGGCCGGAAGACCATGGGCGGATCGTGGCGGACATGCTGGAAATGGCCGCAGGCGAGTTCGGCGACCCAGTGACGTTCTTCGTCCTGGTGAAAGCCGACGATGGGCTGTTCCATGATGCGGGCCGTCTTCCTCGCAGCGCGCTTACGCCAGCGCCTGGTCCACGAAGTGCAGCCGGTCCTGGCCCCAATACATGTCCTCGCCGACGAAGAAGGTGGGCACGCCGAATACGCCGCGTGCCACGGCTTCCTCGGTGTCGGTCTTCAGCTTCTGTTTGACCTGTTCGTCGTTGATGAGCTGCAGGAAGTCGGCGGCGGCGATGCCGGCGGGTTCGAGCACCGCGGCGACCTGCTCCGGCTCGCCGAGATTGCGCGGCTCCTCGAACATGGCGCTGAAGACGGCCCCAAGGTAGCGCAAGAAGACTTCCTCGCCGCGCATCAGCATCCCGGTCGCACCGCGCATGAGGTGCAGCGTGTTGATCGGGAAATGCGGATTGTGTTGGTAGCGCACGCCGAAGTGCGCGGCCCAGCGTTCGAGGTCGACGTTGGAATAGCGCCCCTTGGCCGGAATGGTGGCGGGACTGCTGTTGCCGGTTGCCTTGAACACGCCGCCGAGCAGGATCGGCCGCCAGACGATCTTCGCCTTGCGCGCCGCGGCGATCTTCGGCAACTGATGGAAGGCGAGGTAGCTGTACGGACTGCCGACGTCGAAGAAGAATTCGACCTGTTTCATGGGGACTCCCTTGCAAACGGATTTTCGGGGTGACGAAAGGCTACCAAAGGCTACCA
>SPQI01000478.1 GCA_004570315.1 Oxalobacteraceae bacterium OM1
GAACTCGGCACGCTGAAAACCTTCCGGCAGTTTCTCGCGCACCGTATTCTCGATCACGCGGGGACCGGCGAAGCCGATCAGCGCTTTCGGCTCGGCGATGACCACATCGCCCATGAAGGCGAACGACGCCGACACACCGCCCATCGTGGGATCGGTCAGCACGGAAATGAACGGCAGCTTCTTCTCCGCCAGCTTGGTCAGCATGGAAGTCGTCTTGGCCATCTGCATCAGCGACAGCAAACCTTCCTGCATGCGCGCGCCGCCCGTGGCGGTAATGCAGATGAACGGCACCTTCTGCTCCAGCGCGACCTGCGCACCGCGCGCGAAGCGCTCGCCGACCACGGAGCCCATGGAGCCGCCCATGAATTCAAACTCGAAGCATGCCACAACGACCGGCAGAGTCATGATCGCGCCGCCCATGACGATCAGCGCATCGGTCTCACCGGTGCCGTCGATCGCGTCCTTGAGGCGGTCCGGGTATTTCTTGCTGTCCTTGAATTTCAAGGAGTCGACTGGCAGCACTTCCTGGCCGATTTCATAACGGCCTTCTGCGTCCAGCAGCGCGTCCAGACGGGCGCGGGCGCGGATGCGCATGTGGTGGTCGCACTTCGGGCAGACATGCAGATTGGATTCGAGGTCGGTGCGGTACAGAACCGCCTCGCACGACGGGCACTTCACCCACAAGCCTTCCGGCACCGACTTGCGGGGTGCGTCGGAGCGCTGGATGCGCGGGGGAAGCAGTTTTTCAAGCCAGCTCATGGAGACCTCTCATATTTCGGACTGCCGCATTGTACTCCCGCACCTTGCGCCACGCCAATATTGCCCTTACTGCCCATCCAGCGCTTGGCGGATGCCGCCGATGAAGTTTCGTACGGCACCGACCGCATGTTCACGCGGCACGTTCTCCAGCTCCTGGATAATGCGGCTGCCGATCACGACAGCGTCGGACACGGAAGCAATCGCCTTGGCCGTCGCCGCATCTCGGATTCCGAAGCCAACGCCGACCGGCACGCTCACATGCCGCTTGATTTGCGGAATCTTCTCGGCCACCGCGCCCAGATCGAGCGCGCCCGAGCCGGTCACGCCTTTCAGAGAAACATAGTAGACATAGCCGCTGGCGATCCGCCCTACCTGAGCAATGCGCTCCTCCGTCGACGTTGGCGCCAACAGGAAAATGGTATCAAGCCCCTGCGCCTTCAAGCTGGCGGCGAACTCTTCGCATTCCTCCGGCGGGTAATCGACGACCAGCACGCCATCGACACCAACTTCCTTCGCCGCCTCGATGAAGCCCGCCATGCCCATATGCTCGATCGGATTGGCATAGCCCATCAGCACCACGGGCGTGGCGTTGTCCTTCGCCCGGAATTCCTTGACGAACTGCAGTACTTGACGAAGACCTACACCGTTCGCCAGCGCCCGTTCCGACGCACGCTGGATCACCGGACCGTCAGCCATTGGATCGGAGAAAGGAACGCCGAGTTCGATGATATCGGCCCCGCCTTCAACGAGCGCGTGCATCAGAGAAACGGTGAGTTCAGGTGCCGGATCGCCGGCGGTAATGAAGGGGATGAGCCCCTTCCTGTTCTTGGCCGCGAGCGCGGCGAGCGTAGCCTGGATTCTGGACATGATCGATCACTCAAGGTTATAGGCGCCGGCAGCTTCCCGGCGCCCTTGTTGTTGTACGGCAGGACGGCGTCAGATCTTGCGCTTCATGCGCTCTGCGACGGTATGCATGTCCTTGTCGCCGCGTCCCGACAAGTTGGCGAGGACGATTTTGTCCTTGGGCAGCGTCGACGCGAGCTTGGCCGCGTAAGCCAACGCGTGGCTCGACTCGAGCGCCGGAATGATGCCTTCGATGCGGCAGCAGTTGTGGAAGGCTTCAAGCGCATCCTCGTCCGAGATGGCGACGTACTGCGCACGCTTCACGTCCTTGAGCCAGGCGTGCTCGGGACCGACACCGGGATAGTCCAGACCTGCCGAGACGGAATGCGTCTCGATGATCTGGCCGTTCTCGTCCTGCAGCAGGTAAGTCCGGTTGCCGTGCAGCACGCCCGGCGAGCCGGCGATCAGCGAAGCCGAGTGACGTCCGGTTTCGAGCCCCTCCCCTGCGGCTTCGACGCCGACGAGCTGCACTTCCTGGTGATCGATGTAGGGATAAAAAATCCCCATCGCATTGGAGCCGCCGCCCACGCAGGCGACGACATAATCCGGCTGGCGGCCAGCCATCTCGGGCATCTGCACCAGGCATTCCTTGCCGATGACCGACTGGAAGTCGCGCACCATCATCGGATACGGATGCGGACCGGCGACGGTGCCGATGATGTAGAACGTGTTTTCCACGTTGGTCACCCAGTCGCGCATGGCTTCGTTGAGCGCATCCTTGAGCGTCTTCGAACCCGACTCCACCGGCACGACCTTGGCGCCGAGCAGTTCCATCCGGTAGACGTTTTGCAGCTGACGCTTGACGTCTTCGGCGCCCATGTAGACCACGCACTCCAGGCCGAAGCGCGCGCAGATGGTGGCGGTGGCCACGCCATGCTGGCCGGCGCCTGTCTCGGCGATCACGCGCGGCTTGCCCATCCGCTTGGCGAGCAGCGCCTGTCCGATCACGTTGTTGATCTTGTGCGCGCCGGTATGGTTGAGGTCTTCGCGCTTGAAGTAGATCTGCGCGCCGCCCGCCATCTCGGACCAGCGCTTGGCATGGTAAATCGGGCTGGGACGGCCAACGAAATGCTTCAGTTCGCGTTCGAACTCGGCGAGAAAATCGGGATCGTTTTGGTAATGCGCGTAGCCCTCTTTCAGCTGGGTCAGCGCGTGGGTGAGCGTTTCGGAGACGAAGCTGCCGCCGTAGGGGCCGAAATGGCCGCGGGCGTCGGGTAGGTTGTAACGGGCGGCCTGGTGCAAGGCGGAGACGGGCACCGCCTGCCGCTCGGCATAGTGTTCGAGCGGGTTCAGTTCTTTCATAATGACTCTCTTAAAGGGGGTTCAATGCGGCGTCGGCACGACGCACGGCATCGATGAATTCGCGAATCTTGACGGGTTCCTTGATGCCCTTGGCGCGTTCGACGCCGCTGCTGACGTCGACGGCATAGGGTCGCACGAGGCGGATTGCCTCAGCTGCGTTTTGCGCGCTCAATCCACCACTTAAAACGACCCGAGGCGCGAGCTCTTTTGGAATGAGAGACCAATCGAAAACCTTTCCACCGCCGCCGTAGCCGTCCACGAGTGCATCGAGGATCAAGCCGCGAAAGAGTCCGCTGGCGGCGCGATATCGGAATTCAAATTCTAGCAAATCGGCGGGCGCAAAGTCGGGGCCGATACGGACAGCGCGGGTGAACGGCAAGCGGGTGGCCTCGGCTGCCGCCCCGCAGGCTTCAGGGCTTTCATCGCCATGGAATTGCAGCAGGCCAATACCAGCTTGCCGCGCAATATCGGCAACCTCTTCCGGCGCGGCATTGACGAACAGCCCGACCGGCGTCACGTACGGAGGGAGTTGGGCCGTCAACGCAGCCGCCTGTTCCGGCGTCACATAACGCGGGCTCTTGGCATAAAACACCAGCCCGACGGCGTCAGCGCCCGCCTCGACTGCGGCGGCGATGTCCTCGGGCTTGCTGAGGCCGCAGATCTTGATGCGGGTACGCGAAATCATGGTCATTGCAATGTGTTTCCGTGGCGGTCAGGCGAACGGGAATGGCGAGCTTGCGGCTTGCGGCAATTGCCACTTCGGATCGTAGGCGATCTTGGCCAGGTAGAGCCCGTCCGGCATGAAGGTCGGAGCCGCGAGGCTGCGGTCCCTACCCGCCAGCAGTTCGGCAAGCCATTCCGGCTTTTGATTGCCATTGCCGACCACGATCAGGGACCCGACGATGTTGCGCACCATGTGGTGCAGGAACGCATTGGCACGCAAGGTAAAGACAATCAAGTCGCCACGGCGTTCGATCGCAATGGACTCCATCGACTTCACCGGCGATTTCGCCTGGCATTCCGCGGCCCGGAAAGCGGAAAAGTCATGTGTCCCGATCAGGTGTCGTGCCGCGGCCTGCATGGGTTCGACATCGAGCGGTCGGAACGTCCAGCCGGCGCGTCCGGCCAGGAGCGGCGAACGGACCGGGTGGTTGTACAGCACGTAATGATAGGTGCGCGACGTCGCACCGAACCGCGCATGGAAACCGTCCTGAGCCGGCTCGCCGACCTCCGCCGCCCAGCGTACGGCGATCGACGGCGGAAGGAAGGCGTTCACCCCGCGTACCCAGGAAAACAGTTCACGGTTCAATCCGGTATCGAAATGGACGACCTGCTCCAACGCGTGGACGCCCGCGTCGGTGCGTCCGGCGCAAGTCGTGCCAATCTTCTGCAGCGTGAAGCGCTCGAGCGCGTCTTCCAGCGTATCCTGGACCGTTCCGCCGCCGGGCTGCGTCTGCCAGCCGCGCCACGGCGCGCCGTCGTACTGGACTCCTAGGGCGATGCGTTTCAATGCACTTCCAATGTTCAGGTCGTAAAAAGCAAAACGGGCGCAGGCATGACGCCGCGCCCGTTGGCGGATCGATCGACGATCAGGCCAGTTCCAACAGCAGGGACCGTGCCTTCTCGCTCTGTTCCGGCGAGCCGCCTTTCATCACTTCGTCGAGCAGTTCGCGCGCACCTTCCTTGTCGCCAATCTCCTGATACGCAATGGCCAGATCCAGCTTGGTTGCCATCTCGGCGTCAGCCGACGTGGTATTGGCGTCCAGCGGCGGCAGTTCGTCGAGGTCGCCCAGCGCTTCGATATGCGGAACGTCCTCGGCCGCCGGTGCAACAGCGGCTTCCGCCGCTACCGGCTCGTCGAACTTGCCGAGCGAAGGATCGAGTTCGAGGCTGATCTCGGACAGGTCGAATGCCATCGGATCGTTCGTCTGCACTTTCGGTGCCGACGCCAATTCTTCCGCCGTAGGCGGCACGTCGAGGCCTGGGATGCTGATGTCGAGCGATCCAAGATCGTCGGCCGGCGCTGCCGCCGTTTCGGCAG
>SPQI01000282.1 GCA_004570315.1 Oxalobacteraceae bacterium OM1
GTTCCGGCCGGGCTCCACCAGCATTTCCTTCAGCAGTACGGCAGCGGCCAGCACCAGCGCTGCAGCAATCACGGCGAAAAAAGCACGTTTCATGAGGATCTCAGTGTTGCGGCACGCTGCCGCACGGCATGGGAATGGGTGCAGGTGGCGATACCATCGGCTGCATGTCACCCGGCACCGGCTGGGATGCCAGCCAGGCGCTGATGGCGCTGACGTCGGCGGCGGCGAGTTTGCTGCTGATCTGGGCCATGCAGTCGGGCGCAGCCGCGCGGCGGGAGCCGGATTTCCATGCGCCGAACTGCGCGTTCAGGTAATCGCGCGGCAGGCCGACGAGGCTGGGGACCGCAGGCAAGGCGCCGGTCAGGTGCTGCCCGTGGCAGGCGATGCACGCCGGGATCCGGCGTGCGCGGTCACCGGAGTGCACGAGCTGCCGGCCATGCTCCAGTACGTCAGCGGGGACGGCTGGCGTTGCCGGCGCGGCATACGGCAGGTGCAGGCCGGAGAAATATTGCGCCAGCTCCATCAGGTAAGCATCCGTCATGTGGCCGACCATGTAGGTCATCAGCGGGTACTGGCGGCGCCCTTCGCGGAAATTGACGAGCTGGTTGTAGAGATAGCCGGCCGGCTTGCCGGCAATGCGAGGAAAAAAGCCCTCGCTGGTCGCGCGCCCTTCCCTCCCGTGGCACGCGGCGCACGCCACCGCACGTTGGGCAATGCTGTCGTCGATGCGCTGCGGCCCGGCGAGCGCGGCGTTCGTCGTCAGCAAGGACATGGCGGCAGCGAGGAACATCGCGAGGCCTGAGGCGGCCTTCGATAGTTGAATTCCGCAATGCCGGAACCGGGTCTGTGTCGGCAGTCTGGGCGAAGTGGCAGGCATGGCATTGAGCGTGGCAAGGACGCGGCCATTGTCCTGTCCGGGCCCAATGCAGAACAGGGCCAGTCACGGGGACGGTTTCCATATCAGATGGCGACTGCATCGCTCGATTTCCGATCTGCGCAAACTGTACTGAGCGTTCGGAAGTCGCACGCAAGAAAGGTTTGCGGCGATCTGATATGGTTTTCGGTGCGCCGCCTGCATCTGTTACTTTCTCGCCCGACGGATCACAATCTGCTCCTGGATCGGTCCACGTCCCACCCAACAAGGAGTCCGACATGTCCGGCAAACAGCCTTCGCAACGATCTTTCCTCTCGACCATGGCCGCCGTCGCGTGGTCCTTCGTCGGCCTGCGGCGCCGCAAGGATTTCGAGGAGGACGTGACCGCACTGAATCCGGTCTACGTCATCCTCGGCGGCCTCATCGGCACCGCACTCTTCATCGGCCTGTTGCTGTTCATCGTACGCAGCGTCGTCGCCTGAGGCGAAGATCTGTTTCCACTGCACCGCCCACCGGAGGTGGACATGAAGCGATACGAAGCGCTCGCGGAGGAGATTGCCGACTCCATCCGCACCGGCGTCATGAAGTTCGGCGATCGGCTGCCTTCGGTGCGCCAGGCCAGCGTAAGCCGCGGCGTGAGTCCGGCAACGGTGTTCGAAGCCTACTACCTGCTTGAAGCCCGCGGCCTCGTGCGCGCACGCGAGCGCTCGGGTTACTACGTGACGGCCGGCTCGCGGGCGCTGCCACCCGAACCCGAGATTGCAGCGCCTGCATCGAAGGGATCCGCTGCGGTCGACGTGAGCGAGCTGGTGTTCGAGATTCTCGCGTCGACCAAGGCGCGCGACGTCGTGCCCTTCGGCTCCGCCTTTCCCAGTCCCTTGCTGTTCCCGCTGCAGCGCCTGGCCCGCGCGATGACGACCACCATCCAGCGTGCCGATCCCTGGAGCGCGGTCGGCGACCTCACGCCGGGCAATGAGCAGCTGCGGCGGCAGATCGCGCTGCGCTATCTGGTCGACGGCATGCACCTGCATACCGACGACATCGTCATCACCACAGGCGCACTCGAAGCGCTCAACCTGTGTCTGCAGGCGGTGACGCAACCCGGCGACTGTGTCGTCGTCGAGTCGCCCAGCTTCTACGCCGTGCTCCAGGCCCTCGAACGGCTCGGCCTGCGTGCCATCGAGGTGCCCACGCATCCGCGCGAGGGCATGGACCTGAATGCGCTGGCAGAGGCGCTGGAACAGCATGCGCCGAAGGCCTGCTGGTTGATGACGAATTTCCAGAACCCGCTTGGCAGCCTGATGCCCGAGCCGAACAAGCAGGCGCTCGTGGAACTGCTCGCACGGCACGACGTCCCGCTGATCGAGGACGATGTCTACGGCGAGCTGTACTTCGGCACGCGCCGCCCGCTTCCGGCCAAGGCCTACGACCGCCACGGCATGGTGATGCATTGCTCGTCGTTCTCGAAATCGCTGGCACCGGGATATCGCGTCGGCTGGGCGGCGCCGGGGCGATTCACCGAAAAGGTCGCGCGCATGAAGCTCACCACGACGCTGGGTGCCTCGGGGCCTGCGCAGGAAGCACTGGCGGAATACCTCGCGAAAGGCGGTTACGACAAGCATCTGCGCCAGTTGCGCCATGTGCTGTCCATGAACCAGGTCGCCATGGTCCAGGCCATCGCCCGCCATTTCCCGGCCGGCACCAAGGCCACGCGACCGGACGGCGGTTACTTGTTGTGGGTGGAATTGCCCGGTCATGTCGACACGCTGGAGATCCATCGCCGTGCGCTGTCGCTTGGCATCAGCGTGGCGCCCGGCCCGATGTTCTCCGCGCGGCGCGGCTTCCGCAACTGCCTGCGCCTCAATTACGGCCATCCGTGGGATGCGCGCATGGAGGCGGCGATGGCGACCCTGGGCCGCCTCGTGGCCGCCCAGGTGCATGACGCGCAAGCGGTCGGCGCGACGGTGTGACGCCGCGCTGCCGCCGTCATTTCACCGGAGGGAAGTCCAGTGTCGTGTCGTTGACGCGATTGAAGAGGTTCGTGAACGTGATGCTGCTGATGGCCAGCAAGGTGTCGACGATTTCGGCGTCGGAAATGCCGGCCGCCTTCACTTCCGCGATGCGCTCGGATGCAACCGTGCCGCGGCTGCTTGCGAGGTGGTGTGCAAACGCAGCCAGGGCATCCAGGCGCGTGTCGCCGCTAGCGCCATGGTGACGCGCCGCGGCAAGCGCCTCGGTGGACAGGCCGACGCCCTTGCCGACCAGCGTATGGGCAGCGACGCAATAGTCGCAGCCGGCGGCTTCGCTCACGGCCAGCTTGATCACTTCGATGTCCTTGGCGCTGAGCGTGCTTTTCCGCAGCGCCGCGTCGACGCCGAGCATGGTTTCGAGGGCGATCGGGCTATTCACGCCGATGTCGCGGTAGGCGTTCGGGACCATCCCGGTCCTGGCTTTGATGGCGGAGAACAGCTCTGCGGCTTTGCCGGTCGCGTCGGCGGCGGGAATCGAATGAAGGCGGGGCATACGAGGATCCTTTCCAATGTGTCGTGGCGCTCAAGTCGTCGCCATGGCAAGCAGTGTGCGCCCCGCTGGCGCTGCCGTGAATGCGCGAACATCTCATCGATCTGCTCAAACGTCTCAACACGAACATGGACGCACTCAGCCGCCTCCTGCAGCTCTACCCGCCCGACACGGGAATCGACCTGCGTTGCCGCTTCGGCACGCCGTCGGTACTGGACCATGCCGCGCAAACCTTTGGTGTCGCCCCGTATCACGTCATCCTGGATGGGGCCGCGAAGCTGGTGATGCCAAATGCAAGCGATGCGAGCCTGCGGCCCGGCGACATCGTGGTCTTCCCGCATGGCACCGCACATCGCTTGCATATCGAAGGCCAAGGCAAGCCTCGGCTGCCCCGGCCCCTGCCGAGCGACGGCGTGCTTCCCCTGGTCGGCACACAAGGAAACGGCCCGCCGACGGATATCCTGTGCGGCGAATTTCGTTTTGCGCCGCATGCCGCACGCGTGGTGCTGCCGGCACTCCCCGAGGTCTTCATCGTGCAGAGCGCCGGCCGGAGCGACTTCAGTGCGCTGCACGCGCTGATCACAATGTTGCGCCACGAGACTGGCACGCTGCGTGCCGGCTCCCATGCGGTCGTGTCGCAGCTCGGATCGGCGCTGTTTGCGCTTGTCATGCGCGCCTGGCTGGAAGACGGGACGGCATCGGCCGGCCTGTTCGCCCTGCTCGGCGAGCGGCGTCTCGCGCCCGCCGTGCTGGCCATGTTCGAATCGCCTGAAAAGCCGTGGACGCTCGACAGCCTGGCCCAGCGATGCAGCATGTCGCGCGCCACCTTTGCGCGCGTGTTCCAGCGCGCAGCCGGCGATACCCCGGCGCGGGTCTTGCAGCAGGTGCGGATGGCACGCGCGCTTGCGTGGCTGGCGGAGGGCAAGGACTCGATCGGCGCCATTGCCGAAGGAGTCGGCTACCAGTCCGAAGCGGCATTCAGCCGCGTCTTCACCCGCAGCTTTGGCGTCGGCCCCGGACACTACCGGCGGGCGACCGGGAAAAAAAGCGCCCGCGGGCAAACTGCCGACGGGCGCGAATCCATCTTCATGCGGAGTGATGAAGGATGGTAGACAACACGGCCAGAGTGGCACGTGAGCGTCATGGTGCACGACGCGCCGCGTGACGTACAGGCGCAGCGGACGCAAAAACGGGCAGAGCAATTCGCGTCGATGTGCTCTCGTCAACGTACACGCCTACGGCGGGCAGCTGACCTGCGAATATTGCCGGCACAGCTCGACGGCATCGAAATATTGATCGGATTGCGATGTTTCTCCGGACGCGCCGCTCGTACTTCCGGTACCGAGCGATGACAAACCCGCGCACGCACAGATGGCCGCGGCGGCCGCTGCTGCTGCAACAAGCGATTTCATGATGACCTCTCGATTGCGGGCACTCGGCATTGCGTCGGATAGACGACAGCCATGGGCCGTATGACCGGTCAAGGCACATCGCCGAAGGCACCCGCAAGTTCCATGTGAAAAATTCGGCAAGCGCCGCGCGGCGACACATCGAGCGTGGGCAGCGGCCCGGCTAGTGCCGCGCGAGGTGGTTGTCGATCTCCGTCTT
>SPQI01000118.1 GCA_004570315.1 Oxalobacteraceae bacterium OM1
GGCGTCTACTGGCGGTCAATAGTGCAGGAAATCAGGCAGTTTGGCAAGCGACGGCCGGATATTTGTGGTCATCGCCGCCATTGACCAATTTTTATGCGGTTCCGCCAACAGTCACGCCATCGATGCGCAGCGTCGGCTGGCCCACACCCACCGGGACGCTCTGACCTTCCTTGCCGCAGACGCCGACGCCGCTGTCCAGGCGCATGTCGTTGCCGATCATGGAGACGCGGGTCAGCACGTCCGGACCGTTGCCGATCAGGGTCGCGCCCTTCACCGGATAGGTCACCTTGCCGTCCTCGATCATGTAGGCCTCGCTCGCCGAGAACACGAACTTGCCGTTGGTGATGTCGACCTGGCCGCCGCCGAAGTTGACGGCATACAAGCCGTTTTTCACCGAGGCCAGGATCTCTTCCGGATGCTTATCGCCGGCCAGCATGTAGGTGTTGGTCATGCGCGGCATCGGCAAGTGAGCGAAGGACTCGCGGCGGGCGTTGCCGGTGACAGGCATGTTCATCAGGCGCGCGTTCATCGTGTCCTGGATGTAGCCCTTCAGGATGCCGTCCTCGATCAGCGTCGTGCACTGCGTCGGATTGCCTTCGTCGTCGATGTTGAGCGAGCCGCGGCGATCGGCCAGCGTGCCGTCGTCCACCACGGTGACGCCCTTGGCGGCGACGCGTTCGCCGATGCGGCCGGAGAAGGTGCTCGCACCCTTGCGGTTGAAGTCGCCTTCGAGGCCGTGGCCGACCGCTTCATGCAGCAGCACGCCGGGCCAGCCCGGGCCGAGCACGACGGTCATCGGGCCGGCGGGCGCCGGGCGCGCATCGAGGTTAACCAGCGCCGAAGCCACTGCCTCGCTGGCGTATTTCTCGAGGAGATCGTCGGTGAAGTAGGCATAGTTGTAGCGACCGCCGCCGCCGCTCGATCCCATTTCCCGACGGCCGTTCTGTTCGGCGATGACGGTGATCGACACTCGGACCAGCGGGCGAATGTCGGCGGCCAGCACGCCGTCGCTGCGCACCACGAGCACGACGTCGTATTCGCCGGCGAGTCCGGCCATCACTTGCACGACGCGCGGATCCTTGGCGCGGGCTATACGTTCGATCTTCTCCAGCAGCTGCACCTTGGCCGTCGCGTCCAGCGAGACCAGCGGGTCGTTCGGCAGATAGAGCGAGCGGCCGCCGGCGGCCTGGATGCCGGACGCAATCTTCACCTTGCCGGCGCCCTGGCGCGCAATGGTGCGCGTGGCGGCGGCGGCTTCGAGCAATGCACGTTCGGAAATTTCGTCGGAGTACGAGAAGGCGGTCTTGTCGCCGGAAACGGCGCGTACGCCGACGCCCTGGTCGATCGAGAAACTGCCGGTCTTCACGATCCCTTCTTCGAGGCTCCAACCCTCGTTCTTGGTGAACTGGAAATACAGATCGGCGTAGTCGACCTTGTGCGTGAAGATTTCGCCGAGTGCGCGAAGCAATTTGGATTCGTCGAGGCCGAAAGGCGTCAGCAGGATGTCGCGGGCGGTGCCCAAGGTGTGCAGGTTCGGTTCAAAGAGGTTCATGGTCTCTGCGCGGTAATCCGCGTTGCAGGATGGTCAATTCGGTAAGAGGGTTCGATCCATTGTAGAGCATCCCGCGCCGCAGGCGTTCCGGGCACGGGCCGTGGTGCTCCGGTGGAATGTTTCAGCATCCGATCTTGCGATGTTTCAGCGCCGGCAGGCTCTCGCGCACCCGCGCGATCACCGCCGTGTCGAGCTCGCCGCACACCACGCCCTCGCCTTCCGGCAGGACGGCCTGGATCTCGCCCCACGGGTCGACCAGCATGCTGTGGCCCCAGGTGCGGCGGCCGTTCATATGCTTGCCGCCCTGTGCGGCGGCGAGCACGTAGCACTGGTTTTCGATCGCCCGCGCGCGCAGCAGGATTTCCCAGTGCGCCTGGCCGGTCGTGTAGGTGAAGGCGGCAGGCATGACGATGAGCGCGCAGTCGCCCATCGCCCGGTACAGCTCGGGGAAGCGCAGGTCGTAGCAGACCGAGAGCCCGACGCGCCCGAACGGCGCCTCGAAGCTCGTCACATCGTTGCCATGCATGATGGTGCGCGCTTCGTCGTACGACTCTTCACCCTTGGTGAAGCTGAACAGATGGATCTTGTCGTAGCGGGCGACGCGCTTGCCCTGCGGGTCGTAGACCATCAGGCCGTTGAGCACCTTGCCGGGTTCATGCGCGGCCATCGGCAGCGTGCCGCCGACGAGCCAGATGCCGTGCTCGCGCGCCAGCTCCGTCATGCACTGCTGGATCGGGCCAGCGTCGGGCTCCTCGGCGTTCGCCACCTTGTCGGTGTCGCGCATGCCCATGATGGGCCAGTATTCCGGCAAGAGCACGAGCTGCGCGCCCTGCCCGGCAGCCTCGGCCACGAGGCGGCGTGCGGTCGCGAGATTGGTCTCGACGTCAGGCGTGGAGACGGTCTGGATGGCGGCGATCTTCATCGGTTCTGCCTCTCCTGAAGTTTAGCTGCGCGGTCCGGTATCGGCCGCAGCTTCGCTGGTCGGCGTCGGCGCGCGATTGCGCTGCAGCTTGGTGACAACCGGATCCTTCCATGGTCCGGTCACCTGCAATTCGAAGGTGAACGCCTTCATCAGCGGATCGCGCAGGAAGAGCTGAGCAAGGAAGGTGCCTACGCCGATCACCGGGTTCACTGCCAGACCGTACACCACGGACGCCGCACCGGCATTGATCTCGGGAATAACGACGACGTGCAGGTTTTGCGTTTCCCTGGCAATGTCGGTTGTGCCGTCCATCAGCACGGTGGCGGTTACGCCGCGCATCTTGAAGTTGTCGGTCTTGAGGACGCCCTGGTTGATGCTCGCATTAGCCGTGATGCCGTCGAACGCGATGCCTTCGGAAAACACATCGCGGAAATCGAGCGACAGCCGTCGCGGCAGCGCCTGCAGGCTGAGCACGCCAATCAGCTTGCCCGCGCCCGGATCGACCTTGAGGAATTGCCCAGCGGCGAGGTCGAGATTCACCTGGCCGGACAGCGAGGGAATGTCGAAGGCGAACGGCTGCCCGTTCCAATTGAGCTGCCCTTCCATCTTGCCCTTGCCGCCCTTGAGCACATTGGCGAAGCCGAAGCGGTCCAGCAGGCGTCCGGCGTCCAAGATGTTGAGCGTGTAGTTGAGCGTGGAAAGGTTGTCGCCGTTGTTGCTGGTCCACTTGCCGCTTGCCCGCAGCTCGCCATCGGGATTCGCGACCGAGAGCTTGCCGATGCGCCACTCGCGCGCCGCCGCCGAACCGGTGTTGTAGGCAAGCAGCTCGGTGTGACCGAACTTCTTGCTAAACAGCTCGAGGTTTTCCGCGACCAGGTCGATGGCTGGCAATTCGGTGGTGGTGTTCTTGCCTTCGAGCAGATCGGTCACGTCGGACGCCGCCGATTTCGGCACGATCAGCGAGGCCAGCCGCGCCGTGACGCGTCCCAGGCCCTGCCCGCTTTGCGACTGGTTCCATGTCACGTACCCCGAAGCCTGCTCGGAATCGATGTTGGCCTGCCACACGCCGCGCTGATGCGAGGCACCGACGACGACGTTGTCGAGCTTCTTGCCGCCGACGATCAGCTCGGTGGCGCGCGCCGCCAGCACTTCGGGGTCGATGTATTGCGCGATGCCGAGCGTGTTGGCGCCTTTACGCGCATCGCTGGCCGCCGGTGCGCCGCCAAGACCGAGCGTGGCCACGGCACGACGCCAGGCGTCGAGGTCCAGCGAGCGCATGTTGACGTTGGCGATCACGCCGCTATCGGGCTGCGGCGCCGGAACATTGACGCCGATGCCGCCGCGCAGGACGCGCCACTCGCCGTCGATCGGCTTCTGGCGTTCGTAGCGCGCCGAGATGGCGCTGCCGAGCGCAACGCGCAATTCGTCGCGGGCGAGATTCGGATCGTTCGATGGCAAACCGTTGAGCTCGAAACGCAGCGGCAGACTTTCATTGGCCGCCTTGCGCAGCGGTGCCGGAAAGTCGAGCGTGACGCCCTGCAGGTTCGACTCCACGACGATCTCCGGCCGCTTGTTGCGCACGCGGATGACCGTGCTGTAGCGGGTGCTGCCCGCGATGCGGTCGGTCGAGCGCTGGGTGGATGGCATGCCGTAGTTCCGCTTCACGCCATCGGCGGTCAGCGTGCCGTTGGCATTGACCTGGATGTTGCCGTCGCGCTGCGTGCCGCCGGTCACCGTGACCGGACCGCCGAGGAACATGGCCTTCACATTCTGGACGGTGAAGCCCTTCTCGTTGAAATCGAGGCGGCCGGTGGCGGACGACAGCTGCGGGATCACGTTCTGCAGCACGATGTTGTTGTTGGCGAACTGCAGCTCGCCCTGCACCTTCGTATCGATCAGATGGCTCAGCGGCATTTGCAATTTGAGTGCGAGCTTCGCCGTGCCGGTCGCCTTGGTCTCCTCGGTGAACTTGCCGATCCAGCCGCTCACCGGACTGTCGTTCACGAAGCGCACCAAGTCCTGCAGTGCGCCGCTGGCCGTGCCGTCGATGGCGAGGGCCGCCTCGTGCATCAGGTCAGGGACGACCGCCTTGACGTCGGATACCGCGACATTGGCGCTCCTGGCACTGCGCGCATGGATTTCCATGTGGGTGCGGTCGAAGCTGATGGTGCCGTTGATCTCTTCCATCAGCGGCCACAAAGGCGACTTGCCATCCTTGCCGAAGACGCCGGGCGTGTAGTTGAGCGCGCCGTTTTCGATGCGGCCGGACACCGAGAACTCGCCTTTCGGCTTCTCGCCCGGCGTCGCGGTCCGGAACGGGAACTGCGCCAGATCACCCTTGAGCCGCACCCGCATGTCATGGGCCGTGCCGCCGACCAATGCGCCGCTCAGCCAGTGACGCAGGTGCTCGGGCATGTCGGTCGGCAGGTAGTTGCCGGTCTTGGCGATGTCGAAGCCGTCGAGGGTGCCGGAGACGTCGATCGTGCCGCGCGCATGGCCGT
>SPQI01000318.1 GCA_004570315.1 Oxalobacteraceae bacterium OM1
CAGCACGACGCTCAGTTCGGCCTGGCCGCGCCGCTGGTTCCAGGGCAGTTCGAGGCTGGGCAAGCCGATGCCGGGCAGGCCGAATTGCAGGGACAGCAGCAGCGCATGCGCCAGCAGGGAAAGGGTGATGCCGATGGTGAGCCGCGCGCGGTAACGGTCGAGCGAGTACCAGTCACGGAGGGCGGCAAATGTCATGCGGGCTCGGCGGCGCGGAAGGAAATCGGTATCCGCGATCTTAGCCGAACTCAATCCGGCGACCTGCCGGATTTCAACAACAGTTTTGCGTTGGAGCGAGTGTGTTGCCGGACGGCGAAATCAGCTGCCGCGATAGGTGGAGTAGGCCCACGGCGACACCACCAGCGGCACGTGGTAGTTCTGCGCCGGATCGGCAATGCCGAAGGCGATGATGACGCGATCGAGGAAGCGCGGCTCGGGCATCGCAGCGCCTTGCGTGGCGAAATAATCGCCGGCGGCGAACACCAGTTCGTATTGACCGACGCGCAGGGACTCGCCCTGCAGCAGCGGCGCATCGCAGCGGCCGTCGGCATTGGTGCGGGCCTCGCACAGCAGCGTGCGCTGCGTCGCCTCGACCGCATACAGCTCGACCGCTACGCCGGCCGCCGGCTTGCCTTGCGTTATGTCGAGGACGTGCGTGCTGAGTTTGCCCATGATGTTTCTCCAATGCGAGGAAGGGCCATCATAGCGGCGACCTTGCGAAAGCGATATCGACCGGCGCATAGCCTGCGTATCACAGCCCGCTTATATGGGCCGCTATATAGGCGCTATCGGCACTGCGAGGCGCCGCGGCGGCGGCCTTCTTGCATGATTGACCAGTCCGGCGCAGCATGGAAGAGCCATGTGCGCCCGCGCATACCCGACATCCGGCGCGGCATATGGCCCGTCCGAAAGCGGGTGCTACCCTTGCGCGCCTCATTGCGGAGAAGGCATGTCCCAACCCATACGCTTTTATTATCGCGGCGCAGTCCGCACCGTCGCCGACGCCCCGGCCACGCGTACCATCCTGCAGCATGTGCGGGAAGACTTGCACTGCACCGGCACCAAGGAAGGCTGCGCCGAGGGCGACTGCGGCGCCTGCACCGTGGTGGTCGGCGAACTGCGCGACGGCGCGGTCGAACTCAAGGCGGTCAATTCCTGCATTCAGTTCCTGCCCACGCTCGACGGCAAGGCTCTGTTCACCGTCGAAGACCTGAAGCAGCCCAACGGCGAACTGCACCCGGTGCAGCAGGCGATGGTGGAATGCCACGGCTCGCAATGCGGCTTCTGCACGCCGGGCTTCGTGATGTCGCTCTGGGGCCTATACCTGAAGCAGGACGGTTGCAAGCCGGAACGCAAGACCATCGACGACGCCCTCTCCGGCAACCTGTGCCGCTGCACCGGCTACCGCCCCATCATCGATGCCGCGCAACGCATGACCGAGTTGCCGCCGGTGCAGTTCGACCGTGCGGCGCTGGCCGACACGCTCAGCCAATTGCAACGCGGCGAGATGCTGACCTACACGCATGCCGGCCGCAGCTTCTTCATTCCGCTGACGCTGGCGCAGCTCGTCGACGTGCGTGCTGCACATCCGCAGGCCACGCTGCTGTCCGGCTCGACCGACGTCGGGCTCTGGGTCACGAAGCAGATGCGCGACCTCGGTGACGTCATCTATCTGAACCAGGTGCAGGAGTTGCGCCGCATCGAAGAACGTGACGGCATGCTCGAGATCGGCGCGGCTGTCCCGCTCGAAGATGCGTATTCCGCCGCCTGCGAACGATTCCTCGAACTGAGCGAACTGCGCCAGCGCTTTGCCTCGCTGCCGATCCGCAACGCCGGCACGCTGGTGGGCAACGTTGCCAACGGCTCGCCCATCGGCGACTCCGCGCCCTGGCTCATCGCGCTCGGCGCGCGCATCGTCCTGCGCAGTGCGGCCGGCACGCGCGAGATGCCGCTAGAAGAGTTCTATCTCGACTACCAGAAGAAGGATTTGCGCAGCGGCGAGTTCGTCGAAGCGGTGCGCATTCCGGCGCGCGCGGCCGGCCTGCAATTCCGCACCTACAAGCTGGCCAAGCGCTTCGACCAGGACATCTCCGCCGTCTGCGCCGCCTTCGCAATCACGCTCGACGGCGACACGATCCGCGAGGCCCGCATCGCCTTCGGCGGCATGGCGGCCACGTCGCGCCGCGCACCGCAAACGGAGGCTGCGCTGGTGGGCCAAGCCTGGAGCGAAGCGACGCTGCAAAACGCCATGGCAGCGCTGGCCAAGGACTACACGCCGCTGACCGACATGCGCGCCAGCAGCGCCTACCGCATGAAGGCGGCGCAGAACCTGTTGCGCCGCTTCTGGTACGAGACGCGGCCCGATGCCCCGCTGCCCGCCACGGCGGTCAATGCCTTTGCCGCAGCGTAAGTCGACCACTGAGGCGACCATGAACAACAAGACCGAAACCTTTCTCGACACCTGGGCCGAAGTCGGACAGCCCCGCCCGCATGAATCGGCGGAGCTGCACGTGCTCGGCGAGGCGACCTACACTGACGACATTCCCGAATTGCAAGGCACGCTGCACGCCGCGCTCGGGCTCTCGCAGAAGGCGCATGCGCGCGTTTTGTCGATCGACTTCGCTGCAGTGAAGAGCGCACCCGGCGTGGTAGCCGTCTACACCGCGCAGGACATTCCCGGCGTGAACGACTGCGGCCCGATCATTCACGACGATCCCATCCTCGCCGACGGCCTCGTGCAGTACGTCGGCCAGCCGATGTTCGTGGTGGTGGCCGATACGCATGACAACGCGCGCCGCGCTGCACGTTTGGCCAAGGTGCAGTACGAGGAACTGCCTGCCATCCTCACACCGCAGGAAGCCAAGCGCGCGCAATCCTTCGTGCTGCCGCCGATGCAGCTCAAGCGCGGCGACTTCGAGCGCGCGTTCGCGCACTCGGCGCATCGCATCGAGGGCGAGCTGTACGTCGGCGGCCAGGAACAGTTCTACCTCGAAGGACAGATTTCCTATGCGGTGCCGAAGGAAGGCAACGGCATGCAGGTGTTTTGCTCAACGCAGCATCCGTCCGAGATGCAGCACGTCGTGGCGCATGCGCTCGGCCTGCATTCGCATCACGTGACAGTGGAATGCCGGCGCATGGGCGGCGGCTTCGGCGGCAAGGAATCGCAGTCGGCGCTGTGGGCGGCTGCGGCATCCGTATGTGCTGCGCGCCTGAAGCGTCCGGTGAAGCTGCGTGCCGACCGCGACGACGACATGCTGGTCACCGGCAAGCGCCACGACTTCCATTACGAATACGCCGCCGGCTACGACGCCAGCGGCCGCATCACCGCCGCGCGCGTCGAGATGGTGTCGCGCGCCGGCTATTCGGCCGACCTCTCCGGCCCGGTCGCCACGCGCGCGGTCTGCCACTTCGACAATGCGTATTACCTGTCGGACGTCGACATCCGCGCCATGTGCGGCAAGACCAACACGCAGTCCAACACCGCCTTCCGCGGCTTCGGCGGACCGCAGGGTGCGATTGCGATCGAGACCATCCTCGACAACATCGCGCGCGAGCTCGGCCGCGATCCGCTCGACGTGCGCCGCGCCAACTTCTACGGCCGCAACGACGAGGAAGGCCGCAACGTCACGCCCTACGGCCAGAAGGTGGCGGACAACGTCATCCACGACATCTTCGCGGAACTCGAAGCGTCGAGCGAGTACCGCGCGCGGCGCACTGCAACGCGCGAATTCAACGCGCAGAGCCCGGTGCTGAAGAAAGGCATCGCGGTCACGCCGGTGAAGTTCGGCATCGCCTTCAACGTCAGCCATCTCAACCAGGCCGGCGCGCTGGTGCACGTCTACGTCGACGGCTCGGTGCTGGTGAACCACGGCGGCACAGAGATGGGCCAGGGCGTGAACACCAAGGTGGCGCAGGTGGTGGCGCATGAACTCGGCATCGACCTCGGCAAGGTGCGCGTCTCCGCCACCGACACCAGCAAGGTCGCCAACACCTCGGCCACCGCGGCCTCCACCGGTGCCGACCTCAACGGCAAGGCGGCGCAGGACGCCGCGCGCCAGATCCGCGAGCGGATGGCGCATCTGGTAGCGAAGAAGACTGGTGCCGATGCGGCCGAGGTCCGCTTCGCCGGCGGCATGGTGCATGCCGGCGGACAAAGCCTGATGTTCGAGGACGTGGTGCAGGAAGCCTATCTCTCCCGCGTGCAGCTCTGGTCGGACGGCTACTACGCCACGCCCGGCCTGCACTGGGATGCGAAGACCATGACCGGCCATCCCTTCCACTACTACGCCTACGGTGCGGCGGTGTCGGAAGTGATCGTCGACACGCTCACCGGCGAGTGGAAGCTGCTGCGCGCCGACGCCCTCTACGACGCCGGCAATTCCCTCAACCCGGCCATCGACATTGGCCAGGTCGAGGGCGGCTTCATCCAGGGCATGGGCTGGCTCACCACCGAGGAACTCTGGTGGAACAAGGACGGCAAACTGATGACGCATGCGCCGTCCACCTACAAGATCCCCGCGATCTCCGATTGCCCGGCCGACTTCCACGTGCGGCTGTTCAAGAACCGCAATGCGGCCGACAGCATCCATCGCTCCAAGGCCGTCGGCGAGCCGCCGCTGCTGCTGCCGTTCTCGGTGTTCTTCGCGATTCGCGATGCGGTGGCCAGCGTGGCAGACTACAAGCGGAATCCGCCGCTGGATGCGCCGGCGACCGCCGAAGCGATCCTCAACGCTGTCGATGCAATTCGCGAGTAAGCCATGACGACCTGGATTCACGCGCTCGAGTCGCTCCTCCACCAACGCGCCGCCGGCGTGCTGGTGACGGTCGCGCGCGTGGAAGGCTCCGGGCCGCGCGAACCGGGCGCGAAGATGCTGGTGACGGCGGCGGCGCAGTTCGAGACCATCGGCGGCGGGCATCTCGAACTGCGCGCCTGCGAGACGGCGCGCGAGATGCTCGCCGGCGGTGCTGCGCGTCGCC
>SPQI01000158.1 GCA_004570315.1 Oxalobacteraceae bacterium OM1
GCGCGGAGCAGTGCTCCGCGAAACCCCTGCCTCACCCCCTTGAAGGGGAGGGAATCCGTTCAGGGTCTTGGCGGTGTTGCTCTCTTCGCTTCTGCTGGATTCCCGCCTGCGCGGGAATGACAGGCAACGAGTGCGCAAGTGGTCGATCCTTAATCGTCCTGTCGTTCCCGCGCAGGCGGGAACCCAGAGATGCGTCGACTCCGTGCGTCAAGGCCCCGAACTCCACCGCCCAATCCGAATCTGATCGCCTTTCACCCCAGGAAACCACCATGGACCCCACGAAACCCGCCCAGCAACCTTCCTCCCCCGGCAAGCAGCCCCCACAGGAACCCCACCGCGTCGCGCCACCACCGGAACAAGGCAAGGCGCCGCCCGGCAATCCCAACGATCCCGGCACCGCCGGCGACTACAGCCGCTGAGGCAACATCAGCGCGCGCCGGCCTTCCGGCGCAGCCTGCTGCACATCGAGGCGGAACACGCGCACCGCGCGCGACAGCGTCTCGGCCTGCTCCCGCAGCGCTGCCGCCGACGCGGCCGCTTGCTCAACGAGCGCGGCGTTCTGCTGCGTCACCGTATCCATTTGCCCGATCGCCTGGTTCACCTGTTCGATGCCGGCGTGCTGCTCTTCGCTCGCCGCTGCGATCTCGCCGATGATGTCGCTCACGCGGCGTACGCTGTCGACGATATCCTGCATGGTGGCGCCCGCCTGCTCGACCAGCCTTGAACCGGTATCCACCTGCTGCACCGACTCGCCGATCAACGCAGCGATCTCCTTCGCTGCGCTCGCCGAACGCTGGGCCAGATTGCGCACCTCGCTCGCCACCACCGCGAAGCCGCGCCCCTGCTCGCCCGCGCGCGCCGCTTCCACCGCCGCATTCAACGCGAGGATGTTCGTCTGAAACGCAATGCCGTCGATCACGCCGATGATGTCTGCGATCTGGCGCGCCGATGCGTTGATCGCTTGCATGGTCTGCACCACGCCGGCCACCACCTCGCCGCCCTTGCTGGCCACGCCCGATGCCGATGTCGCGAGCGCATTCGCCTGGCGCGCGCTGTCGGCATTCTGACGCACCGTGGCGGTCAGTTGCTGGATCGACGAGGCCGTTTCGCCCAGCGAGGACGCCTGCTGTTCGGTGCGCGAAGACAAGTCCATGTTGCCGGCCGAAATTTCGCTCGAGGCGGTGGCGATGGTGTCGGTGCCGCCGCGCACCTGCGACACGATGCGCAGCAGGCTGGCCCGCATGTCGTGCATCGCGTGCATCACGCTGCCGCTGTCGCCGGGGCGCACGTGGACTTCCACCGTGAGGTCGCCGTGTGCGATGCCGGAGGCGATGCGGCATACCTCGGCCGGCTCGCCGCCCAGCTGGCGCAGCAGGTTGCGCGTGATCAGCCAGCCGATCAGCATGCTCAGGGCAATCGCGAACAGCGACACCGCTGCGATGCTGGCCTTGACGGAGGCCACCATCGCGCCAGCGTCCCGGGTCGCCGCGTCGGAATCGCGCTGCACGGCCTTCAGCACCTTGTCGATCTCCAGCACGATCTGGCGGCGCAGCGGGCTGCATTCATTGACGAGGAAGCGGCCGAACTCTTCCATCTTGCCGCCCTCGCGATACTGGCGCGGCCGCTTGAGTTCTTCGGCCATGCGCAGCAGGTCGCTGCGGGTCTTCTCGAAATCCGGATTGCCGGCGAACTGCGGCGACGCCGCTTCCAGCGCGGCAAGGTAGATGCCCTTCTGCTGGTCGATCAGATCGAGCTCCTTGCGGGCGTCGGCATCGTTGGTGAAGATATAGGCGTTGCGCGCCGCCAGGCCGGTCTGGCCGAGCGCTTCGCGGATCGTATAGAGCCGCTCCAGTTTTTCCGTGCGCACCGCGTTCTGCGCGGCGAGCGTGCCGTCCACCTGCGCGAGCCCGCGCCAGGCGATCAGCGCGAGCGCAACGATGAGGATGCCGACGATGCCGAAACCGAGGTTGAGCTTGGCGCGCGTGCTGAGACTGGAGAAAGCGGACATGCAATTCCTTTCGCAGCCGACACCGCAACGAGGACGCGACACGACCTCGACGCATGCATCGACGTGAAATGTAAAAGCTTTGTGAACGGAACGTGCAGTCTATGCAGCAATGCGGCTGCCGCGACGATAGGCAGACGAATTGCAAAGCCTTTCGGACGATTCGCAATGCGCCCATCGAGCCAAATCGCCTGCAGCGCTACAACCACCCCGCCTTGCGGAAGCGATGCCACAGATAGCCGCAGGTGGTTGCGATGATGGCCAGCGCCGTCGGATAGCCATAGCGCCAGTCCAGCTCCGGCATGCCCTTGAAGTTCATGCCCCAGATGCCGGCAAACACCGTGGCGACCGCGAAGATGGCGGCCCACGCAGCGAGCCGCTTGTTCACCTCGCTCTCCTCGATGGTCACCATCGACAGGCTCACCTGGATGGCGGTGCCGATGGTGTCGCGGATGGCGTCGATCGACGTGTTGACGCGATACAGATGGTCGGACACGTCACGGAAATACTCCTGCGCGCCGTCGCAGATGCGCGGCACGCGCGGACCGTGCAGCCGCGTGACCGCCTCGATCATTGGCGCGACCGCGTGCTTGAGCACGAGGACCTTGCGCTTGAGCGCATAAAGACGTTCGATGTTGACCAGGGCAAGCCCCTTGGTGAAGATCTGTTCTTCGATGTTTTCCAGTTCGGACTCCAGCATCTCGACCACCGGGAGGTAGCGGTCGACCACCGCATCGACCAGCGCGTAGAACACGAAGGCCGGTCCGATCTGCAGCAGGTGCGGCTCGTGCTCGCAACGCGCGCGCACGCCGAGCAGGTTCTGCTCGCTGCGATTGCGCACCGAGAGCACATAGTTGGTCGACACGAAGATGTCGAGTTCACCAACGATCAGTTCGCCCTCGCGGACCGTCACCATGTGCACCACCGCGAACAGCGATTCGCCATACTCCTCCAGCTTGGGCCGCTGGTGGCCGTTGCGCGCATCCTCCACCGCCAGTTCGTGCAGGCCGAACTCTTCCTGCATGACGGCCAGCTCCGCGGCGTCGGCGTCTTTCAGCGCCACCCAGACGAAACAGTCGGGCCGGCCCATGTATTCGCTGATGTCTTCGACCGGAATGTCGGCGAGCCGGTGTCCGTCCTGGTAGACCGCGCAATTGATCAGCATCTCGCTCCCCTGCTTGTCGTTCAGCCGTGACGGCGTCCGCGCCGCCGCCGCATCGCCATGTTCTGCTGCTGCAGCAGCCCGTCGACCCGATCCGACGCCCGGCGCGCGAGCTCGTGCGCGAGCTCGCCGTCCGGGAAGAACTCCGGAATGCGGAAGCTCAGCCAGGCATAGGCGGAATACTTGCGGCAGGTGTCTTCGACTTCCTGCAAATTCATGCGGAACAGTTCGTCGTCTTCCGGCTGCAGGCGGCAGACCTTCTCGCGCGCCAGGCTGCGCGCCCAGCCTTCCCACACCTGATGGAGCAGCGGCACGCGCGACGAAATCGGCACGAGCGAGAGGGTGAACTTGTCGGCCACCGACAGCGGGAGCGTATCCAGCCACAGCGCGCGCTCGTTCTGCTCTTCGGTGATGCGCGGGTAGAAGAAGCCGTCCGGCACATCGATGTTGTGCACGAAGCGCTTGAACAGGCGCGTCAGCGACTGCTCGCCGGTGATGGCCGAGATGCGGTGCAGGTATTCGATCGACGGCGCGACCGCGAAGCCGGCCGCGGGGATCGGCGGCACCTTCTCCTTCATCAGCGCGCGCATCACGTGGTGTGTGTCGTCGTCGTAGCCGGCAACGAAGCCTTCCTCGTGCACGCCGAAGCGTCCCGCGCGTCCGGCGATCTGCTTGGCCAGCGCGACCGGCACTTCCTCTTCCTCCACGCCGTTGTACTTCACGCTGGTCGTCATCACCACGCGTTCGATCGGCAGGTTCAGGCCCATGGCGATCGCATCGGTGCCGACAACAATGTCGGCCTCGCCCTCGCGGAAGCGCGCGGCCTGCGCCTGCCGCACTTCGGGCGAAAGGTTGCCGTAGATGGTGGCGACGGAGTGGCCCTGCTCTGCGATCATGTCGCGCCACATCAGCACGTCGCGCCGCGAGAAGGCGATCACCGCGTCGCCGCGCCGCAGGTTGCGCAGCTTGCGCACCGGCTGCCCCTCGACCGACAGCGGGCCCTTGCGCTTGAGCAGGTGGACTTCGAGCGGACATTCAAGCCGCTCGGCCAGCGCCTCGACAGCCTTGCGCGCTTCGAGCGCGCCGACTAGATACACCGTCGTCGCCGGCGCGCCGCAGACCGCCGCCGTCCATGCAGCGCCGCGATCGCGGTCGGCCAGCATCTGGATTTCGTCGATCACCGCGACGTCGACACGGGTGCGCGGATCGAGCATCTCCACCGTGCTGGCGACGTGCGTGGCGCCCTCGACGATGCGCCGCTCTTCGCCGGTAATCAGGTTCACCCGCAGTTCCTTGCCCTGCGGCCGCGCGGCCAGCAGGCGCTCGTAGTTTTCCAGCGCGAGCAGGCGCAGCGGCGCGAGGTAGATGCCGGTGTCGGCCTTGGCGAGCGCCTCCATGGCCTGGTGCGTCTTGCCCGAATTGGTGGGGCCGAGCAGCGCGATGAAGCGGCGCGGCAGACGGCGCGCGATCTCGAAGGATGCCGGATATTCCGCGAGGTTGATGCTGTCGCGCGTCAGCGCCGCATGGCGCTCTTCCTGCTGGCGCTCGATCGCGTGCGCGAGACGCTGTTCGATGCGCTCGAACACTTGCGGCGCAGGGAGCATGGCCGGCGCGTCGGCCAGCGTGCCGAGGAAAGGCAGCGGATCGAGATTGGCATCGTCGGCTTCCGCGGCGATGCGGGCGGCGAAGGACTCGACCTGCTGCCGCAACGTCTCCTGCGCCGCCGCATGCGCCCGTTCCTGCACCAGGGCGAGCTGGCCGTCGGGACCGAGCTCGCGCC
>SPQI01000212.1 GCA_004570315.1 Oxalobacteraceae bacterium OM1
GCGAAATCGAGACCGACCTGGCGCAAACCAGCCTCCTGCTGGGAGAAGCCATCGAAAAGCTCGGCGCGAGCTTCATGGCCATTCATGCCGCCGTCAATGCGCAGCACGAGGCGATCGAACGCCTCCTTGCGGGCGCGTCGCTTACTTCCGACATCGCGGAGCAACTCAAGAAGAAGCATGCCGAAATCGGGCAGCACGTGAATGCCGCAGTCACCGGCCTGCAGTTCCAGGACATGACCGGTCAGCTCATCGGGCGCACCATGCGCAGGGTGACCGGATTGCGCGAGGTGCTGGGCGGTGTCGGGGACGGCAGCGTCACGATGGAGGGAGAGGGGAATGCCGAGGCTCTGGTCGGCATCCTGCAGGGAATGGCCAAAGTGCTCGAGGAGGACAGCGTCAAGCTGGAGAGCGCCTTGTGGAAGGCCGTGTGCCAGACGCACATGGAGAGCGGCGACATCGAGCTGTTCTGAACACGATAACGATATTTCAGCGGACCAGCGGTCCACAACGAAAACAGCAGGAGTGAAAGAGATGGCAAAGACGATTCTGGCAGTGGACGACTCGGGCTCCCTGCGGCAGATGGTGGTGTTCAGCCTGCGCGCGGCCGGCTACCAGGTGACGGAAGCGGTCGACGGGCAGGATGGCCTCGACAAGGCGCGCACCCAGGTGTTCGATCTCGTACTGACCGACCAGAACATGCCGCGCATGGACGGCTTGACGCTGATCCGTTCGCTGCGCGGCCTGCCGACCTACCAGCGCGTGCCGATCCTGATGCTCACGACCGAGTCGAGCGACGAAATGAAGTCCAAGGGCCGTGCCGCCGGCGCCAACGGCTGGCTGGTGAAGCCCTTCGACCCGCAGCGCTTGACCGAAGTCGTCAAGAAAGTCATCGGCTGACATCGCGCGTCATCCACTCGAATTGCAAGGGTAGGGAGTCTCACAATGACCATTGACATGAGCCAGTTCTTCCAGGTGTTCTTCGACGAAACCGAAGAGCTCCTCGCAGAAATGGAAAAGCTGCTCCTGGCGATCGACGTGTCGCAGCCGGACGAAGAAGATCTGAACGCGATCTTTCGCGCGGCGCACTCCATCAAGGGCGGTGCCGGCACCTTCGGCCTGACCGACCTGACGGAAGTCACGCACGTCCTCGAATCGCTGCTCGACAAGATCCGCAAGGGCGAAATGGCGCTCACGGCGGAGCATGTCGATGCCTTTCTCGTGGCAAAGGACATTTTAAAGATGCAGCTTGATGGCCATCGAGTGCAGACGCCGGTGGACCAGGAAGCGGTCGCCGACGTGCGCATGATGTTGCAGGAGCTGTCGCAAGGCGAAGTGCCGCATGTGGCGCCCGCTGTGGCGCTGGATATCGCGTCGGCGCCGGCCGCCGAACCGGTGTCCGCCGACGGCTTCGCACGGCATTACCGGATCGAGCTGCCTGAGGTGGCCGAGAAGGACGTGCAGGCCTTGTCGGCTGAACTGGGATTGCTCGGCCAGATCAGCAGCGCGACGCTCGCCGACAAGCGCACCGTGTTCACGCTGGCGACCAACGAAACCGCCGACGACATCGTCGCGATCTGCTCGTTCATCCTCGACCCGAACGACCTGAAGATCACTGAAGCAGCCGCGCCGGTGCCGGCGAAGACGGCTGCGCAATTGAAGGCAGAACAGGAAGAGGCACAGGGATACGGCTTTTTCGACCCGCTGGAGCCGACCGCGGAAGAGGCGGCTGCCGAGGCGGCAAAGGCGAAGGCCGAGCAGGAGGAGAAACAGGGTTACGGCTTCTTCGAGCCGTTCGAGCCTCCGGTTGCACGCGAGGCGAGGGAAGCGGCCGGAGCGGCTGCACCGACCTTGCCTGCGGCCGCGTCGGCCGCGCCGAGTGTGCCGGCTGAACCGCAAGTCACGGGCGTCGCCGCGATGGAAAAGAAGTCGGCAGCCCGTCGAGAACAGGAGAAGGCGGCCAGCGCCGAGTCGTCGTCGATTCGCGTCGGCATCGAAAAGGTCGACCAACTGATCAACCTCGTCGGCGAACTCGTCATTACGCAGGCCATGATCGAGCAGCGCACCAGCTCGCTTGATCCGATGCTGCACGAAAGGCTGCTGAGCAGCGTCAACCAGCTCACCCGCAATACGCGCGACCTGCAGGAAGCGGTGATGTCGATCCGCATGATGCCGATGGACTACGTGTTCTCGCGCTTCCCGCGCATGGTGCGCGATCTCGCCACCAAGCTCGGCAAGCGCATCGAATTCGTTACGCATGGCGCTGCGACCGAACTGGACAAGGGCTTGATCGAACGCATCGTGGATCCGCTGACGCACCTCGTGCGGAACAGCATCGACCACGGCATCGAAATGCCGGAGGTGCGCAAGGCCGCGGGCAAGAGCGAGACGGGCCGGCTTTCACTGTCGGCAGGCCATCAGGGCGGCAACATCGTCATCGAAGTCTCCGACGACGGTGGGGGCTTGAACCGCGAGAAGATTCTCGCGAAGGCGAAGGAACGCGGCCTTCCGGTTTCGGACACGATGCCCGACCAGGACGTCTGGCAACTTATCTTTGCGCCTGGCTTCTCCACCGCCGACACCATCACCGACGTGTCGGGCCGCGGCGTCGGCATGGACGTGGTCAAGCGCAACATCACAGCCATGGGCGGCGTGGTCGATATCCGCTCCGCCAAAGGCTTCGGCACGACGATCGCCATTTCACTGCCGCTGACGCTGGCCATTCTCGACGGCATGTCGATCAAGGTCGGCGAAGAGGTCTACATCCTGCCGCTGGGCTATGTGGTCGAGTCGCTGCAACCCGAGCCGGCCGATGTGAAGGAGATCAGTGGACAGGGCCGCGTGGTGAAGGTGCGCGGCGACTACCTGCCGCTCATTCCGCTGTACCAGATGTTCGGCATCGAGCCGCGCTTTACCGATCCCTCGCAGGGTATCGTCGTGATCCTCGAATCGGAAGGCAAGAAAGCCGCGCTGTTCGTCGACGATCTCGTGGGGCAGCAGCAGGTCGTGGTGAAGAACCTCGAATCGAACTACCGCAAAGTTGCAGGCATTTCCGGCGCCACCATCCTCGGTGACGGCGGCGTCTCGCTCATCATCGACGTGGCCGCCTTGCTCCGTTCGAGCCGGCAGCTGAGCGACGAATCCATTTTTTCCTGAGTTTTCAGAGTATCGACCCTTTTCAGAAGAGGACAACCACCATGATGCAATCAGTCCAAAGCGCTTCCGGCCACCCGGAGAAAACCGACCACGACATCGCTGGCCGCGAATTCCTCGCGTTCACGCTGGGCAAGGAGGAGTACGGCATCGACATCCTCAAGGTGCAGGAGATCCGCGGTTACGAAGCCGTGACCCGCATCGCCAACGCGCCCGAATTCATCAAGGGCGTGGTGAATCTGCGCGGCATCATCGTGCCGATCGTGGACATGCGCATCAAGTTCCAGCTCGGCGAGCCGACCTACGACCAGTTCACCGTCGTGATTATTTTGAACATTGGCGGCCGCATCGTCGGCATGGTGGTCGATAGCGTGTCGGACGTGATCACGCTCAATCCGGAGCAGATCAAGCCGGCTCCCGAAATGGGCACGGCGCTCAACACGGACTACCTGATCGGCCTGGGCACCATCGACCAGCGCATGCTCATCCTGGTAGACATCGATCAGCTGATGTCGAGCGCCGAGATGGGTTTGATCGAGAAGATCGCCGCCTAAATCGGGGGCGCACTGGCCAAGGCCGCGAAGACGGTCGGGCGAGGTCCGGAACAGGACATTGTGAGAGAGAGGCCGCTGGCGATGCACGGCGGTCCGACAAAGGAGGAGACATGCTGAACAACGTGACAATCAAGACGCGCTTGCTGTTTGTGATCGGTTTTTTGTCGTTGCTGCTCGTGGCCGTTGGGCTGGTGGGTTTGAGCAGCCTCGGCTCGGCCAACGACTCGCTGAAGAAGATCTATGACGAGCGGCTGGTGCCCACCGGGCAACTGGACCGCGTGGTGCGGGCAATCGACAGCAACCGCATGGCAGTAGCGGAATCGATGAACGGTGATCCTGCGGTCGTCACCAAGCGCATGGATGAAGTCGACAAGCGGACGCAGGAGATCAACCAGCTGTGGTCGGGCGTGATGGCGCACCCGATGACGACGGACGAAAAGGCGCTGGCGGACAAGTTCCAGCAAGGCTGGAAGAAGTTCGTCGATGAAGGGCTCGCCCCGACTGTTGCGGCCCTGCGCGCCGCTAACGTGCAACAGGCGATGGAGATCATGCAAGGGCCGATGAGTCAGTTGTATGTGCCGGTGCAGGGCAGCATCGACGCGCTGATCAAGGCGCAGTTCGAGATTGCCGAGCGCGAGTTCCAGCACAGCCAGAGCGTCTATGCGACGGTGCGCAACCTGTCGATTGCGGCGATCGTGATCGGCATCATCCTGGCCGGCGTGGTTGGCATGTGGCTGGTGCGCGCGATTTCGCGGCCGCTCGAGGAAGCCGTACGCGTGGCGCGCAGCGTGGCGGCGGGCGACCTGACGCAGCAGATTGCGGTGCGCTCGACCGACGAGACCGGTCAACTGCTGCAGGCATTGAAGGATATGACGGGCAGCCTCGTGACGACGGTGGGCCAGGTGCGCAACGGTACCGAATCGATCAGCGTGGCTTCGCGCGAGATTGCGTCGGGCAACGCGGATCTGTCGGCCCGTACCGAATCGCAAGCCAGTTCGCTGGAAGAGACCGCGTCGTCGATGGAGGAGTTGACCTCCACGGTGCGGCAGAACGCAGAGAATGCGCGGCAGGCGAATCAGCTGGTGGTGTCGGCGTCGGACGTTGCGATGCGCGGCGGACAGGTGGTGGGGCAGGTGGTCGAGACGATGGGCTCGATCAAGGAGAGCTCGAGCAAGATCGTGGACATCATCGGCGTGATCGACGGCATTGCGTTCCAGACGAACATCCTGGCGCTGA
>SPQI01000059.1 GCA_004570315.1 Oxalobacteraceae bacterium OM1
CTGGTCGGCCTCGGGCTCGGGTCGCTGATGGGGCATCGCGCGCCCGATCCGAACACGAGCAACCAGACGCAGGGCGACAGCGGCACGCGCGGCGACTCATCCTCGGCCTCAGGCGACTGGGACCAGAACCAGAACACGGCGCCGGCTGCACAACAGAACGAGCGGGGCGGCATCGGCATCGGCTGGCTGATCCTGCTCGCCGTGGCGGCCTGGTTCGTGGTGCGCAGCGTGCGCCGGCGGGCGCGGCGCCGGTAAGGCAGAGCGGCAGGCCGGGCGCCCAAGGGCTTTACAATGGCGGCTGTTCGGGCAGCCGCCCGCCCTTTCATCCTGACATCTCATGCCCACTCAACCCGAAATCACCAGCATGGCCCTCTTCTGCGACTTCGAGAACATCGCGCTCGGCGTGCGCGATGCGAAGTACGCCAGCTTCGACATCCGCCGCGTGCTCGAGCGCCTGCTGCTCAAGGGCAGCATCGTGGTCAAGAAGGCGTATTGCGACTGGGAGCGTTACAAGGACTTCAAGGGGCCGATGCACGAAGCCTCGTTCGAGCTGATCGAGATTCCGCATGTGCGGCAATCCGGCAAGAACTCGGCCGACATCCGCATGGTCGTCGATGCGCTCGACCTCTGCTATACCAAGTCGCATGTCGATGCCTTCGTCATCATCAGCGGCGACTCCGATTTCTCGCCGCTGGTTTCCAAGCTGCGCGAGAACAACAAATACGTAATCGGCATCGGCGTGCGCGATTCGACCTCCGATCTGCTGGCGGCGAATTGCGATGAGTTCATTTTCTACGACGATCTGGTGCGCGACCAGAAATCCAAGCGCAGGTCTGCCGAGAAGTCCGCCGAGAAGAAGCCCGCGGCGAAGAAGCCGGCCAAGGCGAAGGGCAATGGTAAGGATGAGCGCGGGGAAGAACGCGTGGAGGAGCGTGTCGAGGAAGCGCCGGTCGACCGCCGCACCGAAGTGCTGGATTTTGCGGTGGAGACCGTGGAGGCGCTGGCCGACGAACGCGGCGGCGACGAGAAAATCTGGGGCTCAATGGTGAAGCAGACGATGAAGCGGCGCCGTCCGGGCTTCAACGAATCGGCCTACGGTTATCGTTCCTTCCGCGAGCTGATGGAAGATGCGCAGAAGCGGCAGATGCTCATCGTGGTGCCGGACGAGAAGACCGGCCAGTACACGGTGCGGTTGCCGGCGCTCGAACAGTAAGCGTTACCCGTACCCAGCACAACGCCCATGCCGAGCGATCTGCATGGGCGTTGTGCTAGGTGGCGTGCAGGAAGCCTGTCGCCGTGGCGCTATCGTTGCATCCACTCCGATACGGCTGCCCAGACGGACGGCAGTTCGCTCCGCCCAAAGCGCACGAACGCGTGGTCGGCGCCCGGGAGGGTGAGGAGTTCGAGGTTGGATTTGCCGCCGGCGGCGAAGGCGTCGCGGATGAAGCGGGCGGACTCGACCGGCACCATGTCGTCCGCTTCGCCCATCGCCATGAAGACGGGGCGCTGCAGGGCGAGCAAGTTGGCGGTATGCGGCAGGGCGCGCAGTTCGCGCCAGTAGCGGCAGGTGCGGCCGGCGGCGTGCTCGGCGTCGCTGGCAGGGCTGGTGCAGCGCGCCGCGACGTCGGCGACGGCATAGTCCCAGCCGTGGCGCTCCATCTGCAGCCGGTAAGCGATGAAGGGATCCATGCCGCCGTTGGCCAGCAGCGCCACATGGGTCACCGCGGCGAAGCGGCGGGCGAGCACGGGCGCGATCTCGGCGCCTTCGGAGATGCCGGCCACCAGCACGCGCCGCGGACGCTGGCCGTTCGCCAGGGCGGCGGCCAGTTCGGCCGTCATGAATTCGGTCTGGTCGCGTATCCACTGCGCCGGATGGTCGGCGCGCACGAAGTCCTCGCCGCAGGGCTCGCTGCTCTGCAGGCCAATGAAGCGCTTCTGCAGCAGAAACACGCGCAGCGGCGCGCTCTCGGCCTGCAGGCCATCGAAATACTGCGGCAGAGAACGCGCCATGCCGATGCAGTCGGAGCCGGCGACGACGAACACGAAGGTATCCGGCAAGACGGTGCGTGCGGCCGGTGCGGCGGCAGGACGGTCGAGCACGAAGTAGAGCGCATGGCCGCCGTCGCTGAAGGTGAAGCGGTGCGCCGGTACGGGCGGCGTCGCACGCGGCGCGTGGGCGCAGCCCTGCAGAAGCAGACCGAGAAGCGTGCCGAGAAGCGGGCTGAAAAGGCGAAGCGCGAGGCGGTGCATGCGGGCAATGATCGCCGTGCGTCAGGCTTCGTTGCCCTCTGGTTGACCAGCACACGTCTTGCGCAGCCGCAGGGTGAAGATGGGCAGGAAGGCGGCCAGGCGGTTCGACATGAGCAGGTTCCGGAAAGTCATCCGGGACAGACTACCCGCCGCGTGCATCGGGCGTTCTGCGCCCGCACAAGGCGGACGCAGAATGGCGGTCATGGCATGGAGGTCACCGGGGCGGGCATGACGGACGCGCTGCCTGCGCCACTCGGCGCAGTCGTACCGCTCGCACCGGTGCCGGTGTTGCCGTTACTCGTACCTGTCGCACTGCCGCTCTGTGAGGACGCCTGCTGCACGGTCATCTGTACCTGCTCGGCGAGCGCGAGATGCTGCTGCAACACCGGCAACAAAGCCGTGGCGAGCGTGCGGCTCGGCGCGTCGGCGCTCTGCTGCGACTGCGTCGTCGCGTCGAGCACATCCTGGCGATGCGCCTGCACGTTGTAGCTCATGTAGCGGCCGTCGAAAGACGACGCCGATGCGGCGTAGAGCTCGATGTACACGGCCTGCTGCTGCGGCGACAATTCGGTCGGCAGCGCCTTGCCCGCCTGCTGCGCGAGCTGGGCGGCCTGGAGGTTCGCGGCGCCGTGGTCCGTGATCATGCGTTGCGCAAAGGATTGCACCGAAGCGTTCTGCGACTTCACCAGCGCGAGCGTGCTGAACGCGATTTCCGCCTTGCCGTCCTGCGCGGCGCTGTAGAGGAAACTCGGCGTGAGACTGCGATCGGTCGTGAGCGCCTGGAAGAAGTGCTCGATGAATGTCGGCAAGGCGGCCAGGGCCGCGGCACGCACGGCCGTATCGGTGCCGTTCTGCGACTGACGCCGGGCGGCGAAGATGTCTTTCGCGTGGGCCACGACGTTCATGTCCATATAGGCGCGGTCGAAGTCGGTGCCGGTGAAGCGGGCGAGATCGTCGCGTGCGGCCTGCTGCGCGGCGGACGGCGCGGTCGGCAGGGTGGCAGCCTTGGCCTCGGCGAGTGCGCGCAGCTGGTTGTTCACGCGGGTGTGGTCGTCGATCATGCGTTGCGCGAAAGAGCGCACGTCGGTCGACGTTGCATTCTGCTGCGCGAGCTGTGCCAGCGCGATTTCCGCGAGACCGTCCTGATAGGCGTTGGCCAGGAAGGCGTTCGGATCGAGCAGGTTCTGGATTTCCCCGGCGGCGGTGAGATGCAGCTGCAGCAGCGGCAGCACGGCGTCCACCAGCGCAGCCGCTGCGGTCAGCGCCTGCGAGGATGGTTGCGACGTTTGCGCAGTGCCTTGCTGACCTTGCTGCGCGACGAGCGCCTCCTGAATCTGCAAGGCCTGCGTGCGGAAGGCGGCGACGTCGCGGTCGTGTGTCGTGACGTTGTCC
Source organism: Oxalobacteraceae bacterium OM1 (assembly GCA_004570315.1). Lineage (GTDB taxonomy): Bacteria > Pseudomonadota > Gammaproteobacteria > Burkholderiales > Burkholderiaceae_D > Noviherbaspirillum. The sequence goes on from SPQI01000059.1 coordinate 3,643, forward strand.
GCCATGTAGGCGCGATCGAACTCGTTGCCGGACAAGCTCGACAGCTGCGCGAAGGTCGCGTCGGCGCTGGCGGCGGCATCGGCCGGCAGCGTCACGCCGAGCTGTTGCGCGAGTTGCTGCAGGCGCTGGTCGACCAGTGTGTGGTCCGTGATCATGCGCTGCGCGAATCCCTGCACTTCGTTCGATGTGGCCCGCTGCACGGCCAGCTGCGCCAGCCGGATCTCGCTTTCGCCGTCGCGCCAGGCGCTGGCGATGAAGTCGTTGAGCGCGGTGGCGGATGGCGTCGATGCCGTCTGCCGCATGACGGCCGACTGCGCCAGCTGCATGCTGTGACTGTCGCCGGCAGACTGGTCGGGATTGCCGCCGCCACATGCGGCGAGCAACGCCGCCACGGCGAGTGCGAGGGGTGTCTTCATGGTGCGTCTCCAAGGCAGGAAGATGGCCCGGCACCGTGCATGCGGTGCCGCGAGCCGGGCGGCGAAGGACGGTGAACCGTCGATGCCAGAGAAAAATCCATGGTGAGACGCGGCGCGGAGCCGCAGGGAGTCAATTCCCAAGTTAGGCGGCGCTCCGGTGAAGCGTTTGGTGCAAATCAATCTTGCGCAGCGTTGCTGCGCGAACGGCGTCAGCGGCGGGCGGATTCGAGGAAGGCAACGGTCTGGGCGATGCTTGCTGCGCTGGAGGCGCCGGCATGACCCGCGGCGAAGGCGCGTGCCGCGGTGCCGGCATCGGGCGTATTGAGGACATGCAGCACCGCGTCGGCAAAGCGCGGTTCGACCTGTTCCGGCAGCAGCGTGATGCCGAAGCCCTGTTGCGCGATGCCCGTGGCAAGCATCAGCTGCTCGACGTGCGCCGGCAGCAGGAGTTGCGGAATGCCGTGCAGCAGCGCTGCAGCGGTGAGGCCGTGACTCCCGGCGCTCACGACGAGCGCGCAGTCCGGCAGCAGGGCATCGAGGCGCACCGGCGCGTTGGCGATGTGCAAGCTGCTTGCGGCGAATTGCCGGGCCAGTGCGGGATCGATGCCGGGCACGGCGCAGATCACGCTGGCGTTGCCGAGGCGCGACAGGATGTCGAGCAGATGCGGCAACGCCGCCGACGGGTGCAGGTAGGCGAGGATGCGCTTGCCTGGCGCGTCCGGCCATGCCACTGCCTGCCCATGGTCCAGCGTGTAGGCCGGGCCGGCGTAGTGCGCCTCCGGGCGGGCGCCGTAGTGGTCGAGTTCAGGCAGCGTCTGCAGCAGCTGGCGTTCCGCCGGAAACAGCTCCTGCAGACGCGCGAAGCCGGGCTTGCCGTATGC
>SPQI01000047.1 GCA_004570315.1 Oxalobacteraceae bacterium OM1
GCGGCGTGGGCACCGGTGTGGTGATCATCGACAACGGCACCATCCTCACCAATCTGCACGTCATCGAAGGGCCGGGCACGACGCTGAAAGTGCGTTTCTTCGACGGCACCGAGTCGAATGCCGTCGTGTTGAAGAAGCAGCCGGAGAACGACCTCGCCGTCATCAAGGCGACCACGATTCCCGATGACCTCAAACCGGCCGTGTTGCGCTCGACGCAAGGATTGAACGTCGGCGACAAGGTGGTGGCGGTCGGCTTTCCGTTCAACATCGGCCCGTCGGCCTCGTCGGGCATCGTCTCGGGGCTGAAGCGGGTCTACCACGCGCAAGACGACAGCGAGGTGCTGGAAGACCTCATCCAGTTCGACGCGGCCGCCAATCCGGGCAACTCCGGCGGGCCGCTCATCACCATGGACGGCGAGGTGGTCGGCATCGTGACCGCCATCCTCAGCCCGCACGAACAGGGCACCTTCATCGGCATCGGCTTTGCCGTGCCCATCGAATCGGCGGCCTCGGCGGCGGGCGAATCGCCGTTCTAAACGCCGTTCCGACACACCACATCCACAGGGAGGCAGCATGGACGACAGGAATACGGGCGCGGGCGGCCGCGACGACATCGCGGGCCGCATGGAGCGCATTCTTTACGAAGTGAAGCGCGTGGTGGTCGGCCAGGACCACTTCCTCGAACGCGTGCTGGTGGCCATCCTCGCCGGCGGTCACCTGCTGGTGGAAGGCGTACCGGGTCTTGCGAAAACCCTCACCGTCAAGACGCTGGCGCGCACGATACGCGGCAGCTTTCATCGCATCCAGTTCACCCCCGACCTGGTGCCGGCCGACCTGATCGGCACCCGCATCTACAACCAGAAGACCGGCGAGTTCAGCACCACGCTGGGGCCGGTGTTTTCCAACCTGCTGCTGGCCGACGAGATCAACCGCGCACCGGCCAAGGTGCAGAGCGCGCTGCTGGAAGTGATGCAGGAGGCGCAGGTGACGATCGCCGGCGTCACGCATCGCATGCCGCGGCCCTTCCTCGTGATGGCCACACAGAATCCGATCGAGACCGAGGGCACCTATCCGTTGCCGGAAGCGCAGATCGACCGCTTCATGATGAAGGTGCTGGTCGGCTATCCGAGCGAGGAAGAGGAATTCGTCATCGTCAACCGCGTCACCGGAGCGGACGTGGACGTGAGTCCTGTCACCAGCACCGATGACCTCGCCGAACTCCAGCGGCATTGCCAGGACTGCTACGTCGATCCCTCGCTGGTGCGCTATGCGGTGCGCCTGGTGGCGGTGACGCGCAATCCCGCTGCCCACCAGATGCCGGATCTCGCGAAGTACCTGACCTGGGGCGCCAGCCCGCGGGCGTCCATCCACCTCATCGAGGGCGCGCGGGCGCTGGCGCTGCTGCGCGGCCGGCTCCACGTGCGGCCGGAAGACGTGGTCGACCTCGCGCCCGATGTGTTGCGGCACCGCCTCTCGCTCTCCTACGAAGCGCTCGCCGACGCGGTCACCGCCGACCAGCTCATCCTGCGCATCCTCAAACACTTCCCGCCGCCGGAAACGGTGCTTGAAAACCATGTCCGTGTCGACGCCAACGCCTGAGGCCACGCTCCGCCGCCTCGAAATGACCGTGCTGCGCCGCCTCGACGGCCTGCTGCACGGCGATTACCACACGCTGTTCCGCGGCCTCGGCGTGGACCTCGCCGACCTGCGCGAATACCAGTATCACGACGACGTGCGCCACATCGACTGGAACGTCACCGCGCGGCTGCAGACGCCCTACGTGAAGGAGTTCTACGAGGAGCGCGAGCTGACCGCCTGGTTCCTGCTCGACCTGAGTCCGTCGGAAGATTTCGGCTCGCAACAGGTCAGCAAGCGCACCCAGGCCATCGAACTCACCGCCATCCTCGCCAGCGTGCTGAATCGCCACGGCAACCGTTTCGGCGCGGTGTTCTACGGCACCGGCGAGGACACGATGATTCCTGCCGCCGCAGGACGCCGGCAGATTCTGCAGTTGCTGCATCGCATGCGCCGGCGGCGCACGCTGCCGGCATCGCTGGCCGGCACCCGCCTGCAGGACCTGCTGGAGACCGCCACACGCGTGACGCAGCGGCGCTCGCTGATTTTCCTGATCTCCGACTTCATCACCCAGCCCGGCTGGGAACGCCCGCTGGCCGCATTGACGCAACGCCATGACGTGATCGCCATCCGGCTCTACGATCCGCTGGAAATGGAATTGCCCGACCTCGGCCTGCTCACCATCCAGGACAGCGAGACCGGCGAACAATTGCTGGTGGACACGCATGACCGCAGCTTCCGCAGCCGCTTCGTCGCCGAAGTCACCGCGCGCGAGGAAGCGCTGCACGAGAACCTGGCGTATGCCGGCGTCGACGTGCTGGAGCTCTCCACCGAAGACGACATCGTCGATGCCTTGCTGCGGTTTTCCGACCTGCGCAAGAATGCCGCTCGCCTTACCACCGGCGGCGGCGCCATTCCCGGGAGGATCGCATGAGCTTCCTCTGGCCCCAGATGCTTTGGCTGCTGCTGCTCCTGCCGCTGCTGGTGGCGGCCTATGTGCTGGTACTGCGCCGGCGCAAGAAGCTGGCGGTGCAGTATGCGGGCCTGTCGACCGTGAAAGCGGCCATCACGCCCGGCCAGCGCTTCAAGCGGCACTTGCCGCCGGCACTGTTCCTGCTGGCGCTGGCGCTGATGCTGCTGGCGGTGGCACGGCCGGTGGCGGTGGTCCTGCTGCCGTCCGACCACAAGACCATGATCCTCGCGGTCGACGTCTCGGGCAGCATGCGCGCCAACGACGTCAAGCCGAACCGCTTCATCGCCGCCGTCAACGCGGTGAAGACCTTCGTCGAACAGCAGCCGCGCGATACCCGCGTGGGGCTGGTCTCCTTCGCCGGCACCGCCAGCCTGATCCAGCCGCCGACCACCAATCGCGAAGACCTGCTGGAGGCGCTCGACCGCTTGCAGCTGCAGTACGGCACGGCGGTGGGCAGCGGCATCCTGGTATCGCTGAAAGCCATCTTTCCCGAGATCGAGTTCAACCTGAATTCCGCCGACCCGCGGCAGACCGACACGCGCGAGAACCGCGTGGCGCGCGCGCTCAACAACGATATCGACAAGGACAAGAAGAAGGGCGCGGACGCCAACTTCAAGCCGGTGCCGCCGGGCTCGTACACGACCGCGGCCATCATCCTGCTGACCGACGGCCAGACCACCACCGGCCCCAATCCGGTGGCGGCGTCCGAGATGGCGGCCGAGCGCGGCGTACGGGTCTACACCATCGGCATCGGCACGGTGGCGGGCGAAATCATCACCGGCGACGGCTGGGCGATGCATGCGCGGCTCGACGAAGATGCGCTGAAGGACATCGCAGCGACCACCCGGGCGGAATATTTCTATGCCGGCACGGCCGACGATCTTTCGCGCGTCTACAAGAGCTTGAATTCGCGGATCGGACTGGAGAAGAAGGAAACCGAAACCACGGCGCTGTTCGCGGCCGGCGCAGCGATTCTCGCCGTGCTGTCGGCCATGCTCTCGCTGCTGTGGTTCAACCGCATCGTGTAAGGAGGAGACCGCATGCAGCCTGCCCAACTCGAAGACCTGGCGTCCCGCTTGCAGCATCTGCGCGATGCATTGACCCGCCGCGATGGCGGCGATCGGCCCATCGCGGAAGACGATCCGTTGCTGGAAGAGGCGCGGGCCTGCGACTTCATGCTGCCGGAGCCGCTGACGGAAGCGGCGCTGGCGCACACCGTGCAGCACAAGCTGGAGAACGTCGCGGTGCTGCTCGAGCGGGCGCGCCGGCATGCCAGCCTGCCGCGCGCGGCGCAGGTCGCCGCCGAGCAGGAATACCTGGCGACCGACGAAGACCTGCGCGCCGCGCCGCCGCAGGCTTGACGCTTCCGCGCCGAAAGGAGGCGACATGACGCTGCACGCCGGCGACAAGGCATTCACCGGATCCATCGCGAAGCTCTACGAGAGCTGCCTCGTGCCCTTGCTGTTCCAGCCCTACGCGCAGGACCTTGCCGAACGGCTTGCCGGCCATGCCTTGGCGCGCGTGATCGAGCTGGCCGCCGGAACGGGCGTGGTGACGCGGGAGCTGGCCCGCCGCTTGCCGGCCAGCGTGGACATCGTCGCCACCGATCTCAATCCCGGCATGCTGGAAGAGGCGGCGGCGCGGGGCACCGCGCGCCCGGTCGAATGGCGGCAGGCCGATGCGATGCACATTCCCTACGGCGACGAAAGCTTCGATGCGGTGGTGTGCCAGTTCGGCGTCATGTTCTTGCCCGACAAGGTGCGCGCCTTCGAGGAAATGCGGCGGGTACTGCGGCCGGGCGGCATGCTGCTGTTCAATGTGTGGGATGCGATCGAGGTCAATGACTTCGCCTGTGCCGTGACGGCGGCGATGGCGCAGCGGTATCCGGAGGATCCGCCGCGCTTCTTTGCGCGCATTCCGCATGGGTATCACGATCGGGATGCGATCGTGCGCGATCTTGAGCTGGCAGGGTTCGGGATTCCGCGGATCGATACGCTGGAGGCGCGGAGCCGGGCAGAGTCGGCGCGCGCGGCGGCGGTGGGGTTGTGTCAGGGGACGCCGTTGCGGAATGAGATTGAGGAGCGGGATGCCGGTGGGCTGGAGGCGGCGACGGAGGATGCGGCGCGGGCGTTGGGAGCGAGGTTTGGGAGTGGGGTGGTTGAGGGGAGGATGCGGGCGCATGTGGTGGTGGTGCCGAAGTGAGGGGGCTCAGTGTGCTTGCTGAGTGTCGGTCTGCGCACTGCGTATTGCGTTTGCCACTAACGCCGTCATTGCGGCGAAAGTCGGAATCCAGTGTCTTGTTTCCGTGCGTTCTTCGGTAATGCAGCGCTGACGGTTCTTCGTTAGAACCTTTGCCGGGGGCGGCC
>SPQI01000238.1 GCA_004570315.1 Oxalobacteraceae bacterium OM1
GGGGAAACTGCTAACCCCATCCCCACCCTAACCCTCCCCTTGAAGGGGAGGGAACTGTTTTAAGGTCTTGGCGTTTGCCCTCTCTCCGCTGTTCCCGCCTTCGCATGATCGTAGGGTGCGCTTGCGCGCCGGTGCCCCGACGACGGTGATGGTGCGCAAGCGCACCCTACGATTCTTTAAGCTCCCTGTCGTTCCCGCGAAGGCGGGAACCCAGAGATGCTTCGCCACCTCCCGCCGAGCGCACCGGCAAAAATCGGTTTCACCACCATCGCAATCAAGCAGGGAACCGTCGCACGGCTGAAGCCACTCATGGCGCGGCGGGTGACCGACCTGCCGTGCACCCGCCGATCTCGTGGCCCCTTCGGGCCGTCCTCCCGTCCTGCTACTTTCCCTATTCAATGGATCAATTCGCACCTGTCAAGGACACTTATCCGTCGCTGAACGACGTCACAGAGTTGATGAGCAAGATGGCTCTCAAGACCGATCCGGTCGTAAGCCAGTCCGAGAAATCGACGTCGCCCATTCTCACCGAGAAACACCCAAGCCTGGATCGCCTCCCGTTCCCCGTCCAGAGCCGGATCCTGGACCATCTCAAGAACGATATGCCTGTAATGGAAGCCCTGCTTCCAGGATTCGCGCCAGCAAAGCCGCTGGCCGAGCATCGGCGGAAGCTGCAACCCTCCTTGGGTGCCGTGGCGCTGATCGGTAAATTGCGTGCCATGAGATGGTATGACCGGGACGTGGCGTGTTCCGTCCTCAAGCGATCCGCGGCGTTGCCCCCGGTGCTGCACGCTCGCGTGATGAAGGCATTTCTTGAATATGGGCATCGGTCCTCCGACCTGACCCGCGCACCGATTTTCCTGAGGCAGACTTTGAGGATGCAATTTCTACAGGACGGAATAGATCACGCAATGACCTTGCCGCCTGAGCATGCTCTAAAGGTCGCCTGCGATCTTATCGACCGCTGCATCGTGCGCGGTACGTTGGCGGAGGGCGAGCGCACCAACTACGACAAGCTGTTCCCGTTTACCAAAGCGGCTGTACGCTTGCCGCATGATGAGCAAAGCAGGCTTTGGATGAAATTGCTGGAGAAATCAAACGGTTGGGACTTGGCTGAAATCCGCCGCGCGGCATTGCGCAGCGCTGAGGACATGGCGCCGGAATATGCGGCGCGCATCAGAACTGCTGCCGGGGCATGACACGTGCATGTCGCACACTCCAATTGCTGAAGGTGCTGCGCGGCGTGAATCGGGTTGCGCTGATCGAGTCAACGCATCTCTGGGTTCCCGCCTTCGCGGGAACGACAGGGTAAACAGATTGTCCGACGGCGCTCTATCTACCTGTCATTCCCGCGAAGGCGGGAATCCAGCGATGCCTCGCCAACGTCCGCTTAGCGCGCCGCCCCCACCCCACGCGACACATCCATGATCAACCGCGTCGCCAGATACAAGCGCGGCTCGATCGAGTCGATGAGGATGTACTCGTCGTCATTCGAATGCGCGCCAAACGACAGCAAGCCAAATCGCTCGATCACCGCATTCTTGTTGCCCAGCCCGGCAAACGCCGCATCGGTGCCACCACCCTGCACGGTCTCGTTCACGTCCAGCGTCTTGCCAAGCTCCGCGTAGATCGCCTGCGCCTGCTTGCCGATCTGCTGCGCGGCGGGCGTCATTTCCAGCGGCGGACGGCGGCGTTCGAAAGTCAGTTGCAGACGCGTATCGGGAATCAGCTGCTTCTTGATCGTCTCGCGCAGGCGCGTTTCCAGCGCATCGTAATCGGCGACGCGCACCACGCGCACGTCGGCGGTGGCCGAGGCGTCGGCCGGGATGACGTTGCGGTTGCTGCCGCCAGTGATGGTGGTCCAGTTCATCTTCACGCCGCGCGCCGGATCGGAGAAGTCCTTGGTCTGCAGGACCTGATGCGCCAACTCGTAGATGGCATTGCGGCCGCGCTCTGGTGCTGAGCCGGCGTGCGAGGCCTTGCCGGTCACCTTCAGCTCGACCGCGGCGATGCCGGCCGTGGCGAGCGAGAGCTGGTCGTGCGCGGCCGGCGAACCTTCGTGCGACATGGTCAGGTCGTGTTCGGCGCCGAGTTTGGTGAACATCGCGCGTGCCGCCGGCGAACTGATTTCCTCGTCGCCGTTGATCAGCACCGTAAGCGTGCCGTAGTCCTTGAAGTTGAGCGCCTTGAGCGTGGCGAGCGTATGCAGAATGACGGCGACGCCGGCCTTGTCGTCGCCGATGCCCAAGCCATAGGCGCGGTTGCCGTCGATGCGGAACGGCTGCTTGGCGAGCATGCCCTTGAGATAGACGGTGTCCATGTGGGCGATCAGCAGGATCTTCTTTGTGCCGGTGCCGCGGAAGGTGGCGCGCACCATGCGGCCGATCTGCTGCGGCGTGTCCTGCATGCGGTAGACGCCGTCGCCGGGTTCGATGTATTCGACCTGGCCGCCGAGCGCCTGCAGGCGGTCATGGATCAGCTGCGAGATGCGGTCGAGTCCCTCGCGGTCGCGACTGCCGGATTCGATGGAGACGAGGTCCTTGAGCGTATCGAGCAGCGGCTGGCGCTGATGCTGCACTTCGGAGAAGACGGTAGCGTCAGGCGCCGCTGCGGCGAGGACCGGTGCGGCAATGGCGAGGGTGGCGACGAAGCGGCGCAGGGAAGCGGCGGGAAGGCGGTTCATGCGAGGTCCGGTGAATGGCGATCATGCAATGATATCCGCAAGGCAGCATTGCCGTTTTGCGCCATCCACGTGCCTCATGGCGCTATTCCCGCACGATGCAGAAGCCGGTCACATCCAGGCGAAGCGGGCGTGCATCCATGGCGGCATTGCGTGCCAGCAGCGCGTCGCCGAACGTCATGCCCGTCACCGTCACCGTCACCGGCACCGTTCCCATATTGAACAGGCAGAGCACCGAACCACCTTCGTGCTTGCGGCGGAACGCCAGCACGTTCTCCGGCGCATCCATCAGTTCAATGCTGCCGTGCGCAAGTTCCGGACACGCCTTGCGCAGCGCAATCATGCGGCGCGCGAAGCGCAGATTGGAATCAGCGTTCTCTTCCTGATCCGCGACATTGCACGCCACCTGCGTCTCGTCCACCGGCAGCCACGGCTCGGCTTCGCTGAAACCGCCATGCAAGGCGGGCGTCCACGGCATTGGCGTGCGGCAGCCGTCGCGGCCCTTGAATTTGGGCCAGAAGGAAATCCCGAACGGGTCTTGCAGGCGTTCGAAAGGCACGTCGGCCTGCGGCAGGCCAAGCTCTTCGCCCTGGTAGAGGCAGACGTCGCCGCGCATCGAGAACAGCAGCGCGAGATGCATCTTCACCGCTTCGTCGCGGTCGCGGCCGTTCTGCCAGCGGGTGGCCACGCGCGGCTTGTCGTGGTTGCTCAGCGCATAGCAGGGCGTGCCCGGCGCGAGAATGGACTCCTCCAGCGTGTTGATGACGCCGCGCACGTATTTCGCACTGCTGTCGGGCTGCATCAATGCGAAGCTGTAGGCCGAATGCAGGCGGCCGCCGCGGGTGTACTGGCCCATGAGCTTCAGCGCATCGTGGCCGCCGACTTCGGCGAGGCTGAAGGCGCCATAGCTGTCGAGCAGCTTCCGGATGCGCTCGAGGAAGGGCAGCATCTCGGGCCGCGCCTGGTCGTACACATGCAGCTGGAAGCCGTAGGGATGCAGCGCGGCGCTCGTGTCTTCGCGCGGCGGATTGTTGCGCAGCTGCAGGTCCTGAAAGATGTGATTGCACGCATCGAAGCGGAAGCCCGACACGCCCATGTCCAGCCAGTAATCCATCTCGCGCAGCACCGTTTCCTGCACTTCCGGGTGATGCATGTTCAGGTCCGGCTGGCTGGAGAGGAAAGAGTGGAAGTAGTACTGCCGGCGTTCCGCATCCCAGCGCCAGGCCGGGCCGCCGAAGACGGAGACCCAATTGTTCGGCGGGCTGCCGTCCGGCTTCGGATCGGCCCAGAGATACCACGATGCCTTGCTGCCTTCGCGGGCGCGGCTGGCCTTGAACCAGGGATGCTCTTCCGAGGTGTGCGAGATCACCATGTCGACGATCACGCCGAGTCCGGCCTGCTTGCAGGCGCGCATCAGACTCCGGAAGTCATCCATGGTGCCGAAGATGGGATCGACGGCGCGGTAGTCCGAGACGTCGTAGCCGAAATCCTTCATCGGCGACTTGAAGAAGGGGCTGATCCAGATGGCGTCGACGCCGAGGTCCTTGATGTAGGAAAGCTTGCGTTCGATGCCGGCGAGGTCGCCGATGCCGTCGTTGTTGGAATCGAAAAAGCTGCGCGGATAGACCTGATAGATAAGCATGGGCAACTCTGCAACGGTGATGAAACGCTGCTGCTAGCTGCCGTGCGTTGCTGCCTGCGCAAGCGTGCCGCAACGGCATGCAGCGATGACCACGACGTTAAGTTGCCCACTGGAATTGCGCAATGGCGAAGCGGAAACTTTCGGGACGTTTGTGCGCCGCACGCGACGGATTCCCTGCTTGAAATGGCAAGCTTTGGCAAGAAGTTGCGGTTCATGAATGCCAGAACGAGAACAAATTGCGCGCTTGTGTGTTCTATCCCAGACAAGGACCGTCGATGCGTCATGCGTCTGCACGGCCGCACAACAGGGATCGCGAGTGCCGATGCGTCAATTGCCATTTCACCCAAGAATCTATTCCATCACCGCGCCGGTTCAGGATGCCGGACGCTTCGATCGTTATCTCTCCCGCTGCGTCGAACTCGGCTTCGATCATGTGCTCGTGCCGGCGGCCTCGATGCACCTCGCGGCCGAGCTGGCCGAGGCCTGCGCGCGGCGCGGTGTGCGCCTGCTGATCGACGTGGACCCGCGCGCGGTCCAGGCCGACACCGGCCAGACCCACTGGTTCGGCGCGCAGTCCGACGA
>SPQI01000370.1 GCA_004570315.1 Oxalobacteraceae bacterium OM1
AGTTTCCCGCTTAGATGCTTTCAGCGGTTATCTCTTCCGAACTTAGCTACCCGGCAATGCCACTGGCGTGACAACCGGTACACCAGAGGTTCGTCCACTCCGGTCCTCTCGTACTAGGAGCAGCCCCCCTCAAACTTCCAACGCCCACGGCAGATAGGGACCAAACTGTCTCACGACGTTTTAAACCCAGCTCACGTACCACTTTAAATGGCGAACAGCCATACCCTTGGGACCGGCTACAGCCCCAGGATGTGATGAGCCGACATCGAGGTGCCAAACTCCCCCGTCGATATGAACTCTTGGGAGGAATCAGCCTGTTATCCCCAGAGTACCTTTTATCCGTTGAGCGATGGCCCTTCCATACAGAACCACCGGATCACTATGTCCTACTTTCGTACCTGCTCGACTTGTCAGTCTCGCAGTTAAGCACGCTTATGCCATTGCACTATTAGCACGATGTCCGACCGTACCTAGCGTACCTTCGAACTCCTCCGTTACACTTTGGGAGGAGACCGCCCCAGTCAAACTGCCTACCATGCACTGTCCCCGACCCGGATAACGGGCCAAGGTTAGAACCGCAAACAAACCAGGGTGGTATTTCAAGGATGGCTCCGGCGCAACTGGCGTCACGCTTTCATAGCCTCCCACCTATCCTACACAGATTGGTTCACAGTCCAATGCAAAGCTACAGTAAAGGTTCATGGGGTCTTTCCGTCTAGCCGCGGGTAGATTGCATCATCACAAACACTTCAACTTCGCTGAGTCTCGGGAGGAGACAGTGTGGCCATCGTTACGCCATTCGTGCAGGTCGGAACTTACCCGACAAGGAATTTCGCTACCTTAGGACCGTTATAGTTACGGCCGCCGTTTACTGGGACTTCAATCAAGAGCTTGCACCCCATCATTTAATCTTCCAGCACCGGGCAGGCGTCACACCCTATACGTCCACTTTCGTGTTTGCAGAGTGCTGTGTTTTTATTAAACAGTCGCAGCCACCAGTTTATTGCAACCCCGTCGTCCTTCTGGCGCAGGCCAGTCAAACTACCAGGGCGTACCTTATCCCGAAGTTACGGTACCAATTTGCCGAGTTCCTTCTCCCGAGTTCTCTCAAGCGCCTTAGAATACTCATCTCGCCCACCTGTGTCGGTTTGCGGTACGGTCTCGTTAGACTGAAGCTTAGAGGCTTTTCTTGGAACCACTTCCGATTGCTTCGCGGCACAAGGCCACTCGTCGCACACCCTTGAATTACGCGCCCGGATTTGCCTAAGCGCCTTCTTCGATGCACAAACCGGGACATCCAACACCCGGACAACCTTCCGCGATCCGTCCCCCCATCGCATCTAACGACGGTGCAGGAATATTAACCTGCTTCCCATCAGCTACGCATCTCTGCCTCGCCTTAGGGGCCGACTCACCCTGCTCCGATGAACGTTGAACAGGAAACCTTGGGCTTACGGCGACAGGGCTTTTCACCCTGTTTATCGCTACTCATGTCAGCATTCGCACTTCTGATACCTCCAGCATCCCTTACGAGACACCTTCGCAGGCTTACAGAACGCTCTCCTACCATCTGCATTACTGCAGATCCGCAGCTTCGGTGACTGGCTTAGCCCCGTTACATCTTCCGCGCAGGACGACTCGATCAGTGAGCTATTACGCTTTCTTTAAAGGATGGCTGCTTCTAAGCCAACCTCCTGACTGTTTTAGCCTTCCCACTTCGTTTTCCACTTAGCCAATCTTGGGGACCTTAGCTGGCGGTCTGGGTTGTTTCCCTCTTGACGCCGGACGTTAGCACCCGACGTCTGTCTCCCAAGCTCGCACTCACCGGTATTCGGAGTTTGCAATGGTTTGGTAAGTCGCGATGACCCCCTAGCCATGACAGTGCTCTACCCCCGGTGGTGATACTTGAGGCACTACCTAAATAGTTTTCGGAGAGAACCAGCTATTTCCAGATTTGTTTAGCCTTTCACCCCTACCCACAGCTCATCCCCTAGTTTTTCAACACTAGTGGGTTCGGACCTCCAGTACCTGTTACGGCACCTTCATCCTGGCCATGGGTAGATCATCTGGTTTCGGGTCTACACCCAGCGACTGAACGCCCTGTTCGGACTCGCTTTCGCTACGCCTTCCCTACACGGTTAAGCTTGCCACTGAATGTAAGTCGCTGACCCATTATACAAAAGGTACGCCGTCACCCCTTGCGAGGCTCCGACTGTTTGTATGCACACGGTTTCAGGATCTATTTCACTCCCCTTCCGGGGTTCTTTTCGCCTTTCCCTCACGGTACTGGTTCACTATCGGTCGATATCGAGTATTTAGCCTTGGAGGATGGTCCCCCCATCTTCAGACAGGATTTCACGTGTCCCGCCCTACTTGTCGCAAGCCTAGTTCCACAATCGTGATTTCGCATACGGGGCTATCACCCGCTATGGCCGCACTTTCCAGAGCGTTTTGCTATCACAACTGCTAAATCTTGCAGGCTGGTCCCATTTCGCTCGCCACTACTTTGGGAATCTCGGTTGATTTCTTTTCCTGCAGCTACTTAGATGTTTCAGTTCGCCGCGTTCGCTTCGCATACCTATGTATTCAGTATGCGATGACCTATAAGGCCGGGTTTCCCCATTCGGAAATCTGCGGATCAATGTGTGTTTGCTCACTCCCCGCAGCTTATCGCAAGCTACAACGTCCTTCATCGCCTGATATCGCCAAGGCATCCACCATGTGCACTTATTCGCTTGTCCCTATAACGTTAGCCCCTGTTGCCAGGAACGGTTATAGAGCTTGAGTTTGCGTGCCGTATTCCAGACTACTCGCGCAGTGTCGCCACCGCCGAGAACTCTTTCATACATATGATTGATACAATCACAACCCACCAGTCTTCGCCAACGCGTCATCACAACGCACCAGCTCCAACTGATAAATTCTTTACTACTTCTTCCAGATTGTTAAAGAACAAAACAGCCAATTGATCGCGAAACGATCAAACCTAAATCACGTCGCACTAAGCGATGACTTAGGTTTGATGTCTTGGTGGAGGTTGACGGGATCGAACCGACGACCCCCTGCTTGCAAAGCAGGTGCTCTCCCAGCTGAGCTAAACCCCCAAGGTTCGATGGTGGGTCTGGTAGGACTTGAACCTACGACCCCACGCTTATCAAGCGTGTGCTCTAACCACCTGAGCTACAGACCCATTCGGATCAGTTCCCAGTCTATCCATGCCGGCAGTTCTAACCTCGCCGACTGCCGACCGATCACTGTTTTTTACTAACACACCGATAAGTGTGAGCGCTGGACTTTCGTGCGAACTCTAGAAAGGAGGTGATCCAGCCGCACCTTCCGATACGGCTACCTTGTTACGACTTCACCCCAGTCACGAATCCTACCGTGGTAAGCGCCCTCCTTGCGGTTAGGCTACCTACTTCTGGTAAAACCCGCTCCCATGGTGTGACGGGCGGTGTGTACAAGACCCGGGAACGTATTCACCGCGACATGCTGATCCGCGATTACTAGCGATTCCAACTTCATGCAGTCGAGTTGCAGACTGCAATCCGGACTACGATACACTTTCTGGGATTAGCTCCCCCTCGCGGGTTGGCAGCCCTCTGTATGTACCATTGTATGACGTGTGAAGCCCTACCCATAAGGGCCATGAGGACTTGACGTCATCCCCACCTTCCTCCGGTTTGTCACCGGCAGTCTCATTAGAGTGCCCTTTCGTAGCAACTAATGACAAGGGTTGCGCTCGTTGCGGGACTTAACCCAACATCTCACGACACGAGCTGACGACAGCCATGCAGCACCTGTGCGCCGGTTCTCTTTCGAGCACCCCCAGATCTCTCCAGGGTTCCGACCATGTCAAGGGTAGGTAAGGTTTTTCGCGTTGCATCGAATTAATCCACATCATCCACCGCTTGTGCGGGTCCCCGTCAATTCCTTTGAGTTTTAATCTTGCGACCGTACTCCCCAGGCGGTCAACTTCACGCGTTAGCTGCGTTACCAAGGAAATTAATCCCCGACAACTAGTTGACATCGTTTAGGGCGTGGACTACCAGGGTATCTAATCCTGTTTGCTCCCCACGCTTTCGTGCATGAGCGTCAGTGTTATCCCAGGGGGCTGCCTTCGCCATCGGTATTCCTCCACATATCTACGCATTTCACTGCTACACGTGGAATTCTACCCCCCTCTGACACACTCTAGCCGTGCAGTCACAAATGCCATTCCCAGGTTAAGCCCGGGGCTTTCACATCTGTCTTGCACAACCGCCTGCGCACGCTTTACGCCCAGTAATTCCGATTAACGCTTGCACCCTACGTATTACCGCGGCTGCTGGCACGTAGTTAGCCGGTGCTTATTCTTCCGGTACCGTCATCCACCCAGGGTATTAACCCGGGCGATTTCTTTCCGAACAAAAGTGCTTTACAACCCGAAGGCCTTCTTCACACACGCGGCATTGCTGGATCAGGGTTGCCCCCATTGTCCAAAATTCCCCACTGCTGCCTCCCGTAGGAGTCTGGGCCGTGTCTCAGTCCCAGTGTGGCTGGTCGTCCTCTCAGACCAGCTACTGATCGTCGCCTTGGTGGGCTCTTACCCCGCCAACTAGCTAATCAGATATCGGCCGCTCTAAGAGCATGAGGTCTTGCGATCCCCCACTTTCACCCGTAGGTCGTATGCGGTATTAGCTAGTCTTTCGACTAGTTATCCCCCACTCTAAGGCACGTTCCGATACATTACTCACCCGTTCGCCACTCGCCGCCAGGATTGCTCCCGCGCTGCCGTTCGACTTGCATGTGTAAGGCATGCCGCCAGCGTTCAATCTGAGCCAGGATCAAACTCTTCAGTTCAATCTCTGTT
>SPQI01000249.1 GCA_004570315.1 Oxalobacteraceae bacterium OM1
GGTGCGGTCGATGCCGTGACGCCGGCATCGCCGCCGCCACCGCCGCACGCGGCGAGCGCCAGCGTGAGCATGACCACGCCGAGCCGGCGCGGCGTCGCAATGAGATTGCCTGCTTGCATGTCAGTCTCCGAAGCATGGCCGCGGACGAGCGGCCGTCGATCGGCAATCGATGCAGCGAGCGTGCCAGCAGTGCGCGCAAGCGCAAGGCGCGGCAGAGCGGTGCCGGCATGCGGTAAGAACTACGGCGACGTTGAAAAAATGCCCACGCGATCGAGCCGTCGGGACGCGGTTTTCAAAAACGACAACTGTTCTACGCCTTACGCATTTGTGGCATATTCCACAGACACCAAGCGGCCGCGCGGCCAGCCAAAAACGAAGAGGGGAGCACATGCTATTTCTGAAGACCACGTCGGCACCGCTTGCGCCGGGTGTGTATGCGGTGGACATCGCCGCCAAGCCGCCAGGCAAGACCTACGCGCTGTATGCCGCCGTCGATGCCGCCGACATGCCCGCACCGTTCATCACCGCCATGGAAGGCATCGGCTTCCGCCAGACCCACGCCAAGCCCTATACCCACAGCAACGGCACCAAGATCGTCGACCTGCAGTTCGAGAAGAAGGGCACCGACATCTTCGACGGCTGGACCGACGCCGAACGCGCCGCGAACCTGCAGGCCATCGAATCGGTGCTCGGCGGTTTCAACATCAAGGCTGCCCCGCGCGTGATGTCGCTCGCCGAAGCCTTCCGCTGAAGCACCGGCGCCGCCCGCCGTCCCATGCAAGCCCTGCGCCGCTTCAGCCGTAATCGTCCTCGCCTGATCGTCGCACTCGCGCTGGGCGTGGCCATCGGCCTGCTGGCACCCGACAAGTGGGCCGGCATCACCCGCGTCATGACCGGCTGGAACGCCGGCGTTTGGTCCTATCTCTTCCTCATGGCGTGGATGATGACCCGCTCCAGCCCCGAGCAGGTCGCGGCGCTCGCCGAACGCGAGGACGAAGGCACCGTCGCCGTGCTGGCCGTGATGTCGATCGGCGCGGTGGTGAGCATCGCCGCCATCGTTTTCGAGCTGGCCACGACCAAGGGCGCAACGCCGGAAGTGCGCTTCGGCCATTACCTGTTCACCGCGCTCACGCTGACCGGCTCCTGGTGCCTGGTCGCCGTCATGTTCACCTTCCACTACGCGCAGGCCTTCTACCATTCCCCGCCGTCGCAGCGGGCGCTGCGCTTTCCCGAAGGCGAGGACAATCCCGACTACTGGGATTTCCTCTATCTCGCCTTCACCATCGCCGTTGCCGCGCAGACATCCGACGTCAGCATCATGAGCCGCGAGATGCGCAAGACCGTGCTCGCGCAATCGGTGCTGAGCTTCGTCTTCAACGCGGCCATCCTCGGTCTTTCCATCAATATTGCCGCCGGCGCCGTCGGTGCCTGATCAGAGCAACAAGCAACACCCGAACGGTTCCATTGGCTTGCCGCATGGCGAGCCTGCGCTTTCCTTTCGATAATGAAGCGGTCTGCATGCAGGAGACCGCCATGAACGAAGCCTTCCGCAAGTTCGCCCAGTACGTATCCGTCATCGTCGGCTCGCCCTGGGCCTTCTTCATCGCCTTCATGAGCCTCGTGGTCTGGGGACTGACCGGACCGTACTTCCACTACTCCGACACGTGGCAGCTGGTGATCAACACTGCCACCTCGCTGATCACCTTCCTGATGGTGTTCGTCATCCAGAACTCGCAAAACCGCGACGGCCGCGCGATGCAGCTCAAGCTCGACGAGCTGATCCGCGCGGTGGAAGGCGCGCGCACAGGGCTAGTGAATCTCGAGGCGCTGTCCGATGAGGATGTGCTGCAGCTGGAGCAGGAATTCCAGAAGCTGCGCGAGAAGTACAAGAGCCGGGGGTTGCCGTTGCCGCCGGATCGGCCGAAATCGCCATAAGGGCGCACTTGCCGTGCCAAGCTGCATGAATTGACGGGGGAACCGGAATTCCGATTCCTCCCACATAGCCTGCGGAATGCGGCGGTACGCACTTGCGTTACCGCCCGTCCCATTCGAGGTGACGCAGGCTTTCATCCCTAAGCCTATCCGTATAGCGCAGCGCACCGCCACAAGTGGGCGTTGTCGATGCGCCGCCTCCCTGTTCGTGTACCGGACGCCATTCCAGTCTGCCGGTACACGAAGCCAATACTCCTGCATGCCAGGACGTTCCGCACAAGCGGCCGGCTTCAAAGCGAAGCGGCCGCCGACTCGATGACCTCCCGCTTCCCATATCAACTCGAAAAGGCAAACCCATGACAAGCAATACCTCGCTTCGCCCCGATACGGCAACCAGCGATCATGTGATTCAGGCGGCGAACACTACGACGACGAACAACCGCCCGGCGAACACGGCGACTGTGCAACACGCATCGACATCGCTGGCCGCAGTCACTTCGACTCCGTACCGCTCTTTCCGCACCGCGCCGAACGCACCTGCCGGCAAGGTCATGATCGACCAAGGCGTGCAAACCCTGCCGGACGGCCGCATCAGCCTCGATACGCTCGTCAGCCAGCGTACGCAGATCGGCAAAGTGGATTCGCGCGTCAAGCTGTCGGTTCAGCAGGACTTCCCATACCAATGGAAATTCTTCGAAAAGTCGCAGGTGAATTTTCCGGAAGGCGCGCGCAAGAGTGCACTGGTTGCACGTCCGGTGGATGCGCAGTTCTATCGCAAGGCGGACGGAAGCATCGGCTTGTTTGTGCACGAGTTGAACGGCATCGGCTGGGGTGGGACGACGAATACGCCCAAGGAGTTGCAGACCAAGCTCAATCAGGCGATGGAATGCGTGGCGGTCGACGCGGTGAAGTTCGCGCAGCAGCATGATCGCAAGGCAGTGGTGGTATTTCTCAACTCGGGACGGGATGTCGAAGGGAACACGAACAGCAAGATGATCCACGAGAAGTTTCCATGGGTGCAGGCCGCGGCGGATCGGTTGCGGGGCGCCGAGGTAATGTCGCTGGACGATTTCAAGTCAATGCGAAATGACATCTCGCAACAGCAAGCAAAGCTCTTTCGGCAAATCACGCTTCGGCAACGGGACGGTACATTAGACAAAGAGAGCGCGGTACAGATGATGAAGGAAGCTTTGGAGCTTACGAACTGGGAGCCTCAAAAAGACGTCGCGATGCTCGCCTACAGTTCCGATTTCGTGGAGCGCGTGGAGGTGTTCAAGGGCGTCCCGCATCTGGACGGCTATCCCGTAACGGCAATTGTCAACGATCGCGGCGTGTACAACATCGAGCAGAAACACGGTTCGCTTGACCGCTCGAAATTCCTGGCCGTGAACGAAGCGTATCCGCAAGGCGTCGACAAATCGCTGGCGCTGGAGGCGGTCAACGCAGTCGTCAGGGAAAAGCCTGGGCACTTTGCTGAAATCGGGCTTGCCGAACCCATGCCGTTCTACCGCGTCACCGCGGAAGAGGGAAAGACAGCGGTCTGCGAAAAGATCATATCCATGCTCGACGCTGGTATCGATGTGGTGACGAAAGTCGCAGGTGCCGGCCAATCGGTCGGTGTCCAGTTCTATTTCGCCGGCGTTGGACGGCCACAAGTACGAAGTCCGTCTGGCCACGTTGCACGACGTGGAGACGGAAAAGATCGGAACGCTTCCCGTCGTGGCAAAGGTCTCCAGCGAAAAATGGGATCCCACCTCACGCAGTCGCGGCAGCTTGGTGAACAACACGACGGCCGGCAGCAAGACTGCGGGCGTCAGCGGCGCCGACGTCAACCTTCCCATCAAACCGGGCGTCTTCGACAAGCTCGGCTTGACGGACAAGCAGGTTGAGCTGGCTTGCGAGCTTCTTTCCCTGGTCAGTCAGCGCCTCGTTGAAGACAGTCCGACGGCGCGCCGCATCGCATAACACAAGGCAGCCAGTCGGCGTCACGTCGACTGGCTTTTCCAAGCTGCTTCCTACACGGCACACTTCGCAGGGCCGCCCCAACACCCACATGGACGACTTACCTTCTATCTCCCCCGACCTGATCGCCATGACAGGTTCAAGCGCTTCATGCTCCAGCGCACCTCCCGTGTCAGGCGTGGACCATCGGGCGCGCGCCGATTCGCCCTATCCACATAGCCATGGCGCAGCCATGCTGCGCAAGCTGCAACACCTCTGCTGCGAGCTCCCGATCGAGGGCCTGCGCGCTCGTCAGATCAAAGGCGTTCGAACCCGGATCGCGCACGCATCGACCGCCGGCGATCTGGCGAAGGTATGCCGCGGCCTCAATCGCCTGCCGCTCGCGTACCGCGATGAGCTGTACCAGCTGATTGTCGACGTTGCGCCAGGTCCGATTGCCGGCACCAAGGACGTGCGCGACCTGATCGCGCTTGCGGATGCCAGCGAGATGCTTCCGGATGCGCAGCGTCTCGTGCTAGCGCAACGACTGTTCGAGATCTTGCCCGCCGAGGTCGGCAGCGAACAACGCTCCATGGTGTTCGATGCGGCGCTCGTGCAGATCGGACGCCTGGACGAGGCACGGTCGCGCTATTTCGGATTGCAGACGGCAGCTGAAGCATTGAAGCGTGTGCCGGCCGCGATTCGCGATGCAGCGGCTTGCGACGTCATGAACGTGGCCGCTACTTTGCCGGAAGGTCCCGCGTCTCACATTGCAGCAATGGTGAATGAGCCGATGTGAAGCGTGACGCGGGGGCAGGTGCCGTCCTGGCGTAGCTCAACGCACGATGACCAAGCGATCGCGCCCGCAGCACTCCACCAGCTTCTCGTACACCTCCGGCATCACATTCACGCTGTTCATTTCCACGCAATACTGACCCAGTAGTTGGAGGTCTTTTCATCCAAATC
>SPQI01000240.1 GCA_004570315.1 Oxalobacteraceae bacterium OM1
GCAGCGTGGCCACATACTGCCGATACTTCGCGCGCACCTCCTGCATCCTCGGACTCTCGCCGAGGTAGTACTCGCGCTCCGGCATGCCGAGGCCGCCCTGCAGCAGGTAGGCGGTATAGCGCGACGGATCGTGCAGGCCCTGCGCCACCCAGAGGCCGATCGGATTCGGCGTATGGAAGACGGAATTGTTGAGCGGATCGACGTCGGCGCGCAGGCGGCTGCCGAGGACGCGCGACAGCGTGCGGCGATCGCGGATGGCATCGATCTGTACGAAGGTGTCGCGCACCGGCGCCAGTCCCTTGGCCTCGATGACGGCTTCATCAAGATAGGCCTGGTAGAAGTCGCCGACTCGCTTGATGTCACCGTCGGCCGGGCTCTCGGCAGCCTGACGGATCAGCTCGGCCACCTGGCGGTCGACGCGCTCGGCGGTCTCGCTGCCGACGCCCCAGTGGCTGCGGTCCGCGGGGATCTGGGTACTGTCCATCCAGCCGCCGTTGACATAGCGATAGAAATCGTCGCCGGGCCGGGCCTTGAGGTCCATGCCGGCGAGCGGCGGAGACGGCGCGTCGTTGGCGAAAGCAGGCGCGACCGGTGCGGCGATCGCGCACAGAAATGCGGCGAGCCGAAGTGCACGGCGCGGCAAGACGAAGCGGTGAAATAGCATGGTGTCTCCCTGCGGAATTTGTTGTTGTGAATGATTCCGCGGATTCTACCTTGCCCTGTTTTGCGTCAGGCCGTGCATGGCGCGCGCGAGTACAATGCGCAGCTCGAACAACAGCCAAGCTGGGGGCATCACATGAATACGAACTCGCGCATCGTTGTCATCACCGGCGCCGCCGGCGGCCTGGGCCGCGTGGTCGCACACGCCTTCGGCGGCCAGGGCACGCACCTCGTGCTCGTGGACGTGCCCGGCGCGCCCTTGCCCGCTTCGGATGCGAACCAAACTGCGGTCGCTGTGAACCTCACCGATGCCGAAGCGACACTGCAAGCGCTCAAGCCCGTCTTCGAGCGCATCGGTCCGGCGAGCGTGCTGTGCAATATCGCGGGCGGCTTCACGATGGGCACGCCGGTACACGAGACGCCGCCGCAGACGTGGCAGCAGATGGCCGAGATGAATGTCTCGACGCTGATCAACGCCAGCCGTGCCGTCGTGCCGGGCATGCTGGCTGCGGGCCGCGGCAAGGTGGTGAACGTGGCAGCGGCGTCGGCGACCTCGGGCAAGGCGACGATGGGCGCCTATGTGCTGGCCAAGAGCGGCGTTGCGCGTCTGACCGAAACCATGGCGCTGGAGCTGCGCGAGCAGGGCATCAACGTCAATGCCGTCGCGCCGAGCATCATCGACACGCCGGCCAATCGCGCCGCCATGCCGGACGCCGATCCCAAGCGCTGGGTCAGCCCGGCACAGCTGGCAGCCGTGATCCGCTTCCTTGCGTCCGACGATGCGGCCGCCGTGCACGGCGCCGTCATCCCGGTGGTCGGCTTGAGTTAATAAGCGTCGCTGTCACTGCCATCGCCGCCATCCGCACCGCCGTCGAAGCTGCCATCGTCGATACCGATGTCATCGACGCCGGCATCGGCAGCAAGGTTGGAATCCGTCTGCGCAAGGTCGGCCGCAGGCTGGTAGTTGGCCGCCGGGTCGTCGAAGCTGCCGAAGCCGTGCTGGCCGGCGCCGCCCTGCCCGTGGTGCAGCAGGTTCTCGATGCCCTGGAACAGGAAGGCGCCGCCGACCACGCCCGCCGCGGTTGCGGCCATGCTGCCTAGGAAGCTGCCGCCGCCTCCCATGCTTTGCATGAATGACGGCCGCGGTGCGGCATACCCGGGTGCATTGCCGTACACGGGCGGTGCAGCCGCCTGTCCCGCCGCCTGTCCGTATCCCGGCTCGCGCGCCGGCACGCGGGCACTGTTGCCCCAGGCCCCCGCGGCATCGAGAAAACTGCCGGCACGTTCCTGCCCGCCGGCGGCCAGCCGGCTTTGCAGCGAGGCAATCTGCGCCTGCGCCGCTTCCATTGCCTGCTGCTGCAGCAGCGCGCGCTGCACCAGCAGATAGGCAGCGTCGGGCTGCCGCGCGACGGCACGGCTGATCATCGCCTCGGCTTCCGGATCCTTTGTAATTCCGCGCACCTGCACCAGCTGTTCGAGAAAATCTTGCAGCATGCGGCTTTCCTGGGCATTCATCTCCGTTCTCCCGAAAATATCCCGTCGTCCTTCAGACATGCCGCGCCGCGCCGGGTTCGTACCGTCGGCAATGCGCCACGCCGGCAATGGCATATGGATTGCTTCGTAATGGGATTACCCACCAATGCGAAGGATGACGACATGAAATCTTTCACCGAAGCGATTTCTCCGAGCATCACCAACATGATCCGCATGGACCACACCCATGTGCTGGCGACCTTTCATCAGTACGAGATCGACAGCAGCCCGCAGACCAAGCAGGCGCTGGTGAACACGGCCTGCCTGGCCCTGGAGATCCATGCCCAGCTCGAAGAGGAAATCTTTTATCCGGCCATGCGGGAGTTTGCCGCGGATACGAAGATCGTGCAGAAGAGCGTGCCGGAGCATGACGAGATGCGCCGCCTGATCGCGAAGCTGCGCTCGATGGAGCCGACCGACACCGCCTACGACCAGACCTTCATGGAGTTGATGCGCGATGTGCTGCACCACGTGGCCGATGAAGAGACCACGCTGCTGCCGGATGCCGAGCGCCTGCTGTCCGACCGGCTCGGCGAACTGGGCGCGCAGATGACCAAGCGCCGCCTGCAGCTGGCCGCGCCACGCGCCGGCGAGATCGCGATGAACACCATGCGCGGCTTCCCGACCAGCTCCATGCTGGCGGCGGCGGGCGTCGTCCTGGCCGGCACGTACTTCGCCAAGCGCGCATTCGAACGCCGGATGTAAGGCATGCGCAGCGCAAGCGGTCCGCACTCGCTTGGCCGCCCCGAGGTCCCGCCGACCGGGACCGGGGCCGCCGTGCGCAAGAAACTGCGCGAACGCCGCATTCCCGGCCTGCGCGGCCTCTCGCCTTGGGCGATATTGAAGGCCTCGGTCCAAGAGTTTGCCGCGGACGACATGAGCACCTATGCGGCAGCCTTGTCCTATCAGGTCCTGTTTTCGATCTTCCCGTTCATCATCTTCCTCGTTGCGCTGGTCGGCTTCCTGCACGTGCCGCAGTTCTTCAACTGGCTGCGCACGCAGGCGGCCCTGTTCCTGCCCGACCAGGCGATGAGCCAGGTGAACCAGGTGATCACGCAACTGGAAGAGCCGCAAGGCGGCCTGCTTTCGGTCGGCGTGATCGTGGCGATCTGGTCGGCGTCGGCCGGCGTGCGGGCGATGATGAACGCGCTCAACCGCGCCTACGGCGTGAAGGAAGGCCGGCCGTGGTGGAAGCTGTATCCGCTGTCGATCGTGTTTACCGTCGGCCTCGCGATCGTGCTGCTGGCCGCGGCGGCGATGTTCGTGCTGGGGCCGCAGGTGGTGCAGTGGATCGCCAACCATGTCGGCATCGAACAGTATCTGGTGGAGCTCTGGAAGTGGTTGCGCTGGCCCGTGATGGTCCTGCTGCTCACCTTCGCCGCGGCGACGGTCTACTACGTCGCGCCCGACGTGGAGCAGGAGTTCCGCTTTATCACGCCGGGCGCGATGCTGTCGGTGGTGGTGTGGCTGCTCGCCTCGGTGGGCTTCGACTACTACGTGCGCACCTTCGCCAACTACAACAAGACCTACGGCAGCATCGGGACCATCGTGGTGCTGCTGCTCTACTTCTTCCTGACAGCGGCGGTGATGCTGTTCGGGGCGGAGATCAACGCGGTGATCGAGCACCATTCGCCCGACGGCAAGGATCCGGGCGAGAAGACGCTGCCGCCCTCGTCGGACTAGCCCGATTAGCGCCCTGACTTCCGCGTCGCCTCGATGGACTGCAGGGTCGCGCGCGACGCCGCGCTCCAGGTGCCGCCAAGCGCAACAGCGCGCTGCGCCGCATTGCGCGCCTCGTCGTAGCGGCCGAGTTCGGCCAGCACCGTGGCGAGGTTGTTGAACGCCGGGGCACTGTCGGGATGCGTCTCGGCGGCGCGCCGGTAAGCCTGCGCGGCGGCGCTCTTGTCGCCTGCCGCGTAAGCTGTATTGCCCGTGCCGAGCTGCAAGGTCAGATCGTCCGGCCAGCGCTGGAGCGCGGCCGCATAGGCGGACTGCGCGGCGGCGGGCTTGGCGGTCTTTTCGAACGCAACAAGGGCATCGACAAACGCCTCTTGTCCCACCGTCGCCGGCAGCCGTCCCGGCGGCAAGGCCAGCATGCCCCAGTCGCCGCCGCGATCCCAGGTGTGCTCGAAGGTCGAGAGCGGCATCACTTCACGCTCGGTCGTGCCGGAGCGCAGCACGAGTTCGGCCCGGTTGACGTCGTAGCCAATAGCGACGGCGTAATGCCACAGCGGCGCGATCGGAAGGCTCAGGTTCTGCAGCACGATCACGGGATTGCCGGCGGCCAGCTCCTGCAGCAAGGCGTCGAGGCGCGGCGGGATCGTGACCGCTACCGTGCCGTTGCGGCGCGCAGCGGCCAGCATTTCCGGCTGCAGGCTGCCTTCGCGTTGCGGAATGTAGACCTGCGAAACGAGTTCGTCCGGCGTGCGTGCGACGCCAGCGGCGGAGAGTGCCATCGCCAGCGAGGCCGGTCCGCACTGGTAGCGTTCCTGCGGATAGAACGGCGTGGCTGTCAGCTCGGCATGCGGCCGCAGCCCGGCGGGCGGCTGCTGCAGCAGGCTGCGGGTCTGCGTGGCGCATCCCCCCAACAGAACCAGCAGCAGCGCGCCGCACGGCAGGAGGCCGCGGGCGCGCGCACTGACAC
>SPQI01000091.1 GCA_004570315.1 Oxalobacteraceae bacterium OM1
TTCCTCCTCTGATGGGACGCCGGCGGCTCCATCGGCCTCCAGTCGTTCCCATCCAGACTCCGGGCCGACGACACGAGTTCCTGATGGAATCAATTTGCAACAATTCCGAACAGCAACGCCGTCGTGCGTCGCGTAAAACTGCTTCGCGCCCTTTACACTGTCATGCATAATTGCCGAAGGGTAAATTCATACTCCCGCAGCCATGACAGATCTCCCCGTGCCGCTCGCCGACCTGCGTTTCCTGATCGCCGAAGACGACGAGTTCCAGCGCCGCTGGCTCAACGTCATGCTGACCCGCCTCGGCGCCCGGCACATCATGGAAGCCGACAACGGGCGCGCCGCCCTGCAACTGCTGCAGCAGAATCCCCACCGCATCGACATCTGCTTCATCGATCTCAACATGCCCGACATGGACGGCATCGAGCTGGTCCGCCATCTCGCCAATGCCGAACACCGGGGCGCCATCGTGCTGACCAGCGCGCTCGGCTCGGCGCTGCTGTATTCGGTGGAGACCATGTCCAAGGCCTATGGCATCAATTTGCTCGGCAGCTTCGAGAAGCCGGCCACGCCCGAGATCCTGGAAGACCTGCTGGAGCGCTACACGCCCCCGCAGCCGCGCGCGCAGCAGACGCCGCCGGTGTTCTCCCTGCAGGAGATCCGCGACGGGCTGGAGCGCGGCGAATTCGAACCGCATTTCCAGCCCAAGGTGGAGCTGGCCACCGGCAAGGTGAAGGCGGTGGAAGCCTTCGTGCGCTGGCGCCATCCGCAATTCGGACTCGTCACGCCGCCCTCTTTCATTCCGGTGCTGGAGGCCAGCGGCCACATGGAGACGCTGACCTGGCATGTGATCGAAAGCTCGGTCGCCGCCTGCCGCGCCTGGCATGACCTCGGCCTGGAGATTTCCGTTTCGATCAACCTCTCGGTCACAGCACTCTCCGAACCCGGCCTGGCCGACAAGATCCTCGCCTTCCTGACGCAGCATCATCTCGCTCCGGAGCACATCACCTTCGAGATCACGGAGCTGATGGCCATGACCGACGTGCCGGTCTGCCTGGAAAACCTCGCACGCCTGCGCATGAAGGGCTTCGGCCTCTCGGTGGACGATTACGGCACGGCGCACTCCAACGTGCAGCAGCTGCTGCGCATTCCCTTTCTCGATCTCAAGATCGATCGCTCCTTCGTCGCCGGGGCTTCGCGCAACGATGCGATGCACATCGCACTGAGCTCCTGCCTCGACCTCGCGCGCAAGCTCAAGCGCAATTCGGTGGCGGTGGGCGTGGAGTCGCGCGAGGATTGGGACTTGCTGCGCGACCTCGGCTGCACGTATGCGCAGGGGTATTACATCGCCCGGCCGATGGAGAAGGAGGCGGTGCCGAAGTGGGTCGAGGAGTGGGCGGAGTTTTTCTGAGGGATTGAGGCAGTTCGCCTGCGGGCGCAGTCGCATGAATTGACCGGCAGGTTCCCCGTCGTTCCGGCGAACGCCGGAACCTAGCGACTTTCGTCGCGCAACGAACGACGCTGGATCCCGGCGTGCGCCGGGATGACGGGGTCAGGCAAGAAGTGGATTGAGGAACGGAGCCCGCCAGCCGTCAACGTGACCATGGCCGGCGCGCGCAGACGGCACGCAACGCCCCTTCCCTCCGGCAAGCCCCGCTTCTCAGCAGCCCGCCTCGAGTCCCGCTACACTACCCGCTTCCTTTCCCGGTGCAGCATCATGAAATTCGCCCACCTGGTCGAAATCAACGACCCGCTCAATCCGCTCATCGATGTCCTGTCGCGCGAGCAACTCTGGAACGGCCTCGTGCTGCGCGCGGAAAGCCCCGCCGAGTTCATCCCCTGGCTCGACCGCTGCGTGATCAGCAACCGCACCGACACCGCGATGTCGCGCGTCTCGCAGTACGGCGACGTGGTCGTGCAGGATGAAGTGGAGCTCATTCCGCTCTCGCGCGTGATCTACCGCGTGCCGCCGCAGAAGGACATCCCGGAATCCAGCCTGACGATGACCATCGAGGAACCCGAGCCCGGCATCCTGTACCTGCGCTTCGAATACGACGACGCCGGCCCGGAAGCCGGCGTGGACGAGATGTACAACGAATTCCGCCGCTCGGCCTACGAAGAGGCCGACATCGACACCGTCCGCGTGATCCGCCAGATGGCCGAGGCCGGCCGCCTCGATTGAAAAAACGGCCCGCTCCCTCGCGGGAGACGGGCCGCTGTCACGGCTTCACTTCAAACGCGGATCAGTGCCGGTCGGTATGGCCTTTGACGCGCTCGGCGCCGTAGCGCACCGCATCCTTCACCTTGTCCCAGGCGCTTTCCGGGTGCGACGATTCCCAGTCGCTGCGCACGTCGGGTTCGACGTCCTGCCAGCGATAGTTCTTCATGCGGTCGCTGCCGGCCAGCGTGTTGCCATAGCGGTAGGCGGCGTCGTAGTCCTCATAGCGGCCGCCCTGCGAGCCGTACTGGGTCTGCCAGTGATTGCGGAAGTCGGAATCGTCCGTCGTCGCCGTGGTGTCGGCGAAGTCGGTGCGGCCGCTGCGCGTGGTGTCGGCGCCCAGCTGCTCCACTTCCACGTCGGTACGGCGTACCGTGTCGTTGATGTCCTCGGTGCGCTGCGTGACTTCCTTGCCGACCACCACTTCTTCCACCACGCGGGCGGTCTTCGAGACGACCGGCTCCTCGGCTGTCTCGCGCAGCTCGACCGAGCCTTCCTTGAAGGCCGCAAGATCGGCTTCGCTGGCCGGCTTATCGACCGGACGGCGTTCCACCTTCACATGCTCGTCACGCAGGTTGACCTGCTCGTGTACCGGCTTCTCGCGCATGCGCTGGAACACGCGCACGCCGCCGCGCTGCACTTCACGCTTGCCGACGCGCAGGTCTTCCTCGACGACAGGAATGCGCTGTTCGCCTTCCATGCGGGTCCGATCGGTACCCGTGGTGCCCATCGCGCCCATCGCCGTGGTGTCGGTACGGGTGGTGTCCCTGCCTGCCATGTCCGTACGGGACATGCCGGTGTCGGCCAGGTCGCCGCGGGTCGTACCAGTCGTGCCGGCCATGCCCGTATCGCCGCCGGTGAGGTCGGCGCCGGAGGCCATGATGCGCTGGTCGGTCTGGTCGGTGCCGATGCCATGGCGGCTGGTTTCATCGACGCCGCTGTCGATGTTCATGCCGGCATTCTCGTTCAGGCTCATGTCACGGCCTTGCGTGTAGAGGTCGCGGTCCTTCTGGATCTCCGTGTCGGTATAGCGCGGCGCGTTCTCGTCGTAGCCGGTCCAGCCCTGGCTGCGCCAGTGGGTGGCACGCTCGTCGATGTCGACCGGGCTGTGGCGGTTGAGCACTTCGATGGCGCGTTCGCGCTGCTGGTCGCTGTCGGCGTCGACGGTCAGCACGCAATGGCCGCGCCGCACGGCTTCCGAATACACGTCGCGGTGCTCGGTGTGTTCATCCATGCCGAACAGCGAACGGAAGAAATTGCCGATGGTGGAACCGCCTTCGCTGGGACCGGTGGTCGCGCCGTGGCTGGCGTCGTCCGGGCTCAGTTGCACATCGCTATCGGAAAATCCTGCGCTCAACAGGTCGGTCCGTGCGTTCTCAGCATGGGCATAGGTGTCGAATACGGCAACTACGGTGTTATCCATGATCATTCACTCCTTCTAGGTGTAAGGGGTCCGGACGGGCCGGCTCGGTTTCCAAGAGAGAAGCAAGGCAGACGCATAAGCCGTGCCACTACCGTGATGACTGCGGCGCAGGCTTGTCGTCGGCGCGTTCGACGGAAACATGTTCCGAACGCAAGCTCACCCGCTGCGGCGCATGCACCTCCTCGCGCCGGCGCGTGATCCTCACCTCTTCCTTCAACAGCAATTGCTTCTGCACCACGAGCACTTCTTCCAGCACGGGAACGATGTAGGTATCGCCCTCCTGCCGCGCACGCGGCGCATCGTCTTCTGAGACGATGCGGTCCACGCGCACGCGCTGCACGTCGAGTGCGTCGCGAAACAGCGCCTCGTCGATAACGCGCTCTTCCTCGGTGACGTGCTTGCTGATGCGCAGGCCGCCGGTGTCGATGGTGCGCTTGTCGACGTGAACGTCTTCCGCGAATACCGGAATGACGACGCGCCCGCCCTCGCCGTCGAAGCGGAACGGCAGGCGATAACCAGCACCTTTCTCCTCGGCGGCGAACAGCTGCACCGGCACCAGCACACGCATGCCGTCGGCCAGCTGCACCCATGCCTGCGGACCGTCTTCCCTCGGTTCGATTGCGGTGACGACGGCCTCCTGTCCCGCAGCGTCGCGCACGTGCGCATCGAGCAGGCGGGCGAGATCGGCGTCGTTGGGCTGGTCCATGGCATCGGCTCGTGATGTTCGAAGTGCTGGGCCCGTAAGCAAGGATTGCGCCGTGGCGGCAACGCCATGCGCGACGCGTGCACAGCGCAATTTCCAGCGGCGCGTTTTTACCCCAGCGAGGCAAAAATTACATGCGCTTTCGGCAAGAACTAATGCGGCGTGTTGCGTTCTGACTCATATCCCACGCGAACTACAGGAGACCTGAATGACGACCACCATCATCGCCGGCCATTTCCAGCTGCAGGAAGACGCTGCGGAGATGATCGAAGAGCTGGCGCGCGCCGGTTTCGCGCGCGATCGCATCAGCACCTTCTTCGTGAATCCGGCGGGACAGCACGACGCCTATCCGATCGGCGGCGACAACAACCTCTCGCAGGGCGCGAAGGAAACCGGCCCGGGCACCGCGGTCGGCGCGGCGGCCGGTGCAGCAGTGGGCGTGGCGGCCACGCCCTTCCTCGGCCCGGTGGGTGCC
>SPQI01000502.1 GCA_004570315.1 Oxalobacteraceae bacterium OM1
GCGCCGAAGGAAGGCATCAGCCTGCAGCTGGCCAAGTTCAACACCTGGTTCGACCATCAGGCCGACCGCTACGGCAACGTCATTTCCTGGGCGCTGCACCACCGCAAGTGGATGGGCCTGATCGCGGTGCTCAGCCTGGTCGGCGCGCTGACGCTGCACAGCCTGTTCGGCGGCTCCAGCTTCCTGCCGAATTCCGACTGGGGCACGATCGCCATCGACGTACGCACGCCGTCCTCGGCCAGCCTCGACTATGCCCGCCTGAAAGTGGAAAAGGCCGCCGAACTGGCGCGCACGATTCCGGAAACCAAGGCGACCAACAGCTACGTGAACCCGGGCGGCGGCCGCATCTATGTCGACATCGACAAGAGCACCAAGCGCAAGCGTTCTGCCGTCGAGATCGCCAAGGACCTGCGCAAGCTGATGGCGCAGCTCATCGGCGCCGAATACGTGGTGCTGGACGATATCTCCAACGGCGTGCGCAAGCCGGTGCAGATTCAGTTCTCCGGCCCGGACGCGCGCAAGCTGATGGAAATCACCAGCGACTTCATGGAGAAGTTGAAGACCGTGCCCGGCGCGGTGGACGTCGGCCTCTCCGAGCAGGAGCCGAAGGACGAGATGAAGATCGATCTCAACCGCGGCCTCGCCAATGCGCTCGGCATCTCGGCCAACGACGCGGCCCAGGCGCTGCGCGTGGCCTTCGCCGGCGTCGAGGTCGGCGACTGGGTCGACCCGACCGGCGAATCGCGCGACGTGGCGGTGCGTCTGCATCCGGACGACCGCGTCGGCGCCGAGAACATCGAGCGCCTGCCGATCGCCGTCTCCGGCACCAGCCAGATGGTGCCGCTCGACCAGATCGCCACGGTGACGATGGGCAAGGGCCCGGCGCAGATCCAGCACACCGACGCCAAGCGCATGGTCGCCGTCTCGGCCAACGCCCAGGGCCGTTCGCCCGGCGAGGTTACGGCCGATGCGCTCAAGCTCGCCAAGTCGATCGACTTCCCGCAGGGCTACGGCCTGCAGCTGGGCGGCGCGGCGCGCGACCAGAAGGAAGTGTTCGGCGCCATGCTCACCGCGCTCATCATGGGCGTGGGCATGATGTACCTCGTGCTGGTGATGCAGTTCGGTTCCTTCACCGCGCCGCTGCCCGTGATGCTGTCGCTGCCGCTGTCGCTGATCGGGGTGGTGATCGCGCTGCTGCTGACCCGCGGCACGCTGAACCTGATGAGCTTCATCGGCGTCATCATGCTGATGGGCCTGGTGGCGAAGAACGCCATCCTGCTGCTGGATGCGGCGCGCAAGGAAGAAGCCGAGGGCATGGACCGCGAGGAGGCGCTCATGCACGCCGGCCGCAAGCGCCTGCGCCCGATCCTGATGACCACCTTCGCGCTGATCGCCGGCATGATGCCGGTGGCCATCGGCGTGGGCGAGGGCGGCGAGTTCTACCGTCCGATGGCGGTGGCCATCATCGGCGGCACGATCACCTCGACGTTGCTGACGCTGCTGGTCATCCCGACCTTCTACGACGGCATCGAGATCGCGCGCGACCGCATGTTCGCCAAGTTCCATCGCCGCAGCGAGCGCTGGAACTTCGCCTTTGCGTTCATCGTCACCTTCGTCGAAGCGATTCTTACGCTGCTGTTCGTCCGCTTCATCTACCGCCTCGTGGTGCGCGCCTTCATGCGCGTCACCGGCCGCCCCTCGAAGTTCGAGCGCGTCGGCAACTGATCGGCGCGGCCTCGCTGCACGCGTGCAGCGGGGCCTTCCTTTTCCACTTACTTCGCCTTGCGCACGGCCGGCACGGCGCCGTTGGGCACGCCGGGGCGGCGGCGCTTGAGCGCGCGCTGCGGCAATTCCTTCAGCAGATGGCCGATGCCCGGCAGATCGAAGGCGATCGCCCGCAGCAGCCGCCCTTGTTCGCTGCCGTCCTTCACCAGCCCGCCCCAGGCCGCCGGCCGCATCAGCGGATGACGTGTCGATGCGCTGCCGGAGACCAGCCGCAGCGGTCCATTGGGCCGCGGCGTCTCCCGGATGCTTTCCGCGACGAAGTTGATGCCGCACCACACCGACGCCGTCAGCGTGGCCCAGAAGCGCGGGTTCGATTCGATCAGGAACATGCGGCCGGTGCCGCGCTCGCGCCGCGCGTCGATGTGCATCACGCCATGGAAGCCGCTCACTTCGCAGAGCTTGGCTGCAATGCGTTCGAGCTGCGGATTGGCCAGGAACTGGATCGATGCGCCGTCCACCTGCTGGATTGCGAAGGCCGACAGCCGGCCGCGGATGGCGAGCAGGCTGATGTCGATGTCGGCGCCGTCGATGTATTGCTGTGCGAGAATCGGCGAGTAGGGATACTTGCCTTCGCCGACGACCGTTTCTTCGTACTGCGCGCGGCTGCGGATGATCACCACGCCCAGCGAGCCCGCCTGATTGATCGGCTTGAGCACGAAGGGCACGCCGAATTCGGCGGCGAGGGCGTCGTAGTCGAGTTCGTGCTTGTCCTGGAAGCGGCGGGTGAGCGGGACAGGCAGGGCGTGGCGGCGGCAGAACTGGTCGAACTGGGACTTGTCGTCGAACATGTTGAGCGTCTGCAGGTCCGGGATCGGCGTGATGTCGATCTTGAGGTGTTCGCGCATGCGGTTCACCATGCGGATGCCTTCGCAGTCCGCCGGAATCAGGATGGCCTCCGGCGCTTGCGCCAGCACGTTGTTGACGGCTGCGACGAAGGCTTCGTCGCTCTTGCCGTCGAAGGACAGCGTCACCTGTTGCTTGCACAGCGCGGACCAGCGCAGCATCGTGGTCTCCTCATCCCCGATCACTACCGCCTTCTCCCTGCTGAAGCTCCGGATGGCCTGCAACACGGCCACCACCACGTTCTTGCTCTTGCCCACCACGATGAACTTGATCATTGAGTTCTCCAGTTGCCGTGCACGCCGGCTTTTTTTTGTGAAGGACTCATGATTGCCTGCGGCCATGCCGTCTCCATTGAGAGGTCGCAAATACATTCCACGATGTATCGACGCGTGACATGTCCGGTCGGCACCTCCAATGCGGCACGCTGCCGCCTTGGCAAGCCTCAATGCAAGCTCGGCCGAAGCGCGGCATAATTCGCCGTCCCGTTACTTGCCGTTCCGTTCATGACGCCGCGACCGGAGATCCCGGTCCTGCCGCCGAAACGCATTCCATGCAGAACATCCATTCCCCGTCCGGTGCGGCGCGCGTTGCGCAGCCGGGGCGGATGAACCATCTCGATCTCTTCAAGGCCTTCGCCGCGAATCTCATCGTGCTGCATCATCTGGCCTTCTACGGCCCGATGACGGACCACACTGCGATCCTGCTGCCCGGCCTGACGCACTGGCTGGCGCAGCATGGCCGGCTGGCGGTGCAGGTCTTCTTCGCCATTGGCGGTTTCCTTGCCGCGCGTTCGCTCGCCAAGGCGGGAGGCGCAGCGCTGACGGCGATTCCGCGCCGCTTTCTCAAGCTGGTGCCGCCTTATCTCGCCGCACTCGTGCTCGCAGTCGGTGCCGCGGCGCTGGCGCGCCTCTGGATGCAGCACGACTCGATCCCGGCCTCACCGACGCCGCGCCAGCTGTTCGCGCATGCGCTGCTGCTGCAGGACGTGCTCGGCATCGAGTCGCTGTCGGCGGGCATGTGGTACATCGCCATCGATTTCCAGCTGTTCGTGTGCATGGCCATCCTCGTGTGGGCCGTGCACCGCGCCGGCGCGCCGATGCGCAGCGCGCTGTTCGCGTTCGGTGTGGCAGTCGCCTGTGCCGTGTCGGTGTACTACGTGAACCGCCACTCGGAATGGGACGTGTGGGGGCTCTACTTCTTCGGCAGCTATGGTTTCGGCGCGCTTGCATGGTGGGCGACCGTACCGGGCCGCAGCCGGGCCGCGGCAGTCGGTGCAGGGCTGCTGATTGCGGTGCTCTGCGGCACCGCGCTGGCACTGGACTATCGCGAGCGGCTCGCCGTCTCGGCGGCGGCAGCGCTCGTCGTCCTCGTCCTGTCGCGCCGGGGCCGCCCGGTGCTCGCGCAGGCGCGCTGGCCCGCTTTCTTCGGACGTATCGCCTATGCGATGCTGCTGGTGCACTTCCCGGTGTGCCTGGTGGTGAACGCGTTCTTCACGCGCTACGTGGAAGCCGAGCCGCTGCGGCAGACGCTGGGCGTGGCGCTCGCCTGGATCGCCAGCATCGGTGCGGCCACGCTCTTCCAGCGCTGGGTGGAAGCGCCGCTCGCCGCGCTGGTGCAGCGCTGGCAAAGCGAGGACGCGACGCCAGCCGTCGCGGCGGGCTACCGGCGCACCGCCTGAGCCAGGTCAAAACAGGTCGAACTGCCGGCCCGAGGTCTGCGTCGGCGGCTTCGGCGGCATCGGCGAGCGAAAGCGGGCGGTGTCCATCGCACCGAAGCTGCGGGCGCGTTCGCCCAGCCCCAGCCGCCGCACCGCCTTCTCGAAACGCTGGCGGATGAGGTCCGCCCATATCCCTTCGCCCCGCATGCGGGTGCCGAACTCCGCTTCGTAATCCTTGCCGCCGCGCATGTCGCGGATGCGGTTCATCACGCGCTGCGCGCGATCCAGAAAATGCGCCTGCAGCCATTGCTGGAACAGCGGGCTCACTTCCCACGGCAGGCGCAGCACGATGTAGCTGGCGCCGCTCGCACCAGCCTCGGCTGCCGCCGCCAGCACCCGCTCGAGGTCGGGTTCGGTGACGAAGGGAATCACCGGCGCCACGCTCACGCCCACCGGAATGCCCGCTTCGGCGAGCGTGCGGATGGTGCGCAGGCGGCGGGCCGGCGCCGCCGCGCGCGGTTCCAGCG
>SPQI01000305.1 GCA_004570315.1 Oxalobacteraceae bacterium OM1
CTCAAATTGACGGTCGAACGCATCAAGCAGCGGCTGTCCGCGCCGCCTAACGATATGAGCGCGATGCTGGCGCAGCTGGCCCAGCAGATCGGCATCCCGACGAAGCGCACTTATCTCAAATGGATTCAAGCATCGATCGGGCAAGACATCCGCCTGATACCGGTGGAGGAAGTGCTGTTTTTCATCTCGGACGAGAAATACACGCGCGTGCAAACTCCGCGGCTTGAGGCACTCATCCGCAAGCCGGTGCGCGAGCTGCACGAAGAACTCGATCCAGCGCTGTTCTGGCAGATCCATCGTGCGACGCTGGTGAACGTCAATGCAATCGATGGCGTCACCCGCGACCTGCGGGGCCGCCAGCTCGTGAGGGTCAAGGGCTCCAACGAAAAGCTGGAAGTCAGCCGCAGCTTCGTGCATCTGTTCAAGCAGATGTAGTCCGAGCAAATCTGACAGGAGCGCGTTGCAGGCAGCCTGCCTACAATGAATCGGACGCCGTGTCCGCACGGCGTGCCACCTCTCTTCCCCATTATCTTCACTCCGGATCGGCACCGATCGTGGAAAGCCCGCTCTTCGTCGCCCAGGCCGAGCCTGGCCTGTATGCCGCCACGCCGGACGGTTATCTGCGCATGCGGCTGGCGGACCTTCAGCCGCTCGACTTCGAACATTTGCTGTCCTATCACGATGCCGGTCTGTGCGCCGAGTTGCTTGCCCTGGGCATGCCTGCGCGGCTGGCAGGATTCACGGAGTGGGCCAGCGTTTCCACGCCTGCGGTATCGCTCGCGTGGGGCTGGTACGTTGCCAGCCGTTCGCGGGCAGTGCTGCTGGCGCCGGACGGCGTGCGCAGCAACGTGATGCTGATTGACGCGCAAGGCTATGACCTGGGGCCGAAGCGCACGTCCGAATTGCTTCACGCATGGTTGCACGGCCTGCCCTGGCGTTCGGATGTTGCCATGGCAATCCGCGGCGCACCGGCCTGTTAGTTCTAGCAGTATCCAAAGCGCTTTCGGAGGGCTGTAATGCGATCGAGCAATCTCCAAGGGGCCCGACCATGCAGACACTCCACGGCACACTCCACCGCACCGCACCGGAGCTCGAACACGCCCTTGCACGTTATCGCCACGACATCTTCATCCGCAGGCTAGGCTGGAAACTCCCGGTGGATGACGGTCTCGAGCGCGACCAATTCGACGATCCCGATACCTTTTACGTTCTCTCCCGCGATGCGCATGGCGCGATCTGCGGCTGTGCCTGCCTGCTGCCTACGACGCGTCCTTACCTGCTCAGCGAAGTGTTCCCCGACCTGATGGGTGGCGCGCCGCTTCCGAACGGACCGGACGTCTGGGAGTTGTCGCGCTTTTCGGCTACGCCGGCCGACCCGGCTTGCGATGTCGACCCGGCTGCCAATACCCGCCTGTTGCTGGCCGCCGTGGTGGAGAGCGCCCTGCATCTCGGCGCCCGTCGCCTGATTTCGGTCTCGCCTCTCGGCGTCGAACGCCTGCTGCATCGCATGGGGGTTCACGCGCACCGCGCGGGCCCGCCGCGTCTGGTGGACGGGAAACCGGTCTTCGCCTGCTGGATCGAACTCGATGCGACGACCCGCACAGCGCTCGGTGTGCCACGCGCACCGGAGCCGGCAGGCGTTGGCCGCCCGGCAAGCCGTCTTCCGGAGCTGCACGTCACGACACCCGCCGTACAAGCGGCCTCCAACTGACATTGGCTCACGTAGCGCCCGCTTCCTGCCACATCTGTCATGGCTGGAGCCGCGGTTCGCAGTTATCATTCATGCAATAACACGTCGTACGGGATGAGCGGAATGTGGTGGTGGCGCGGCGAGAGCCTGGAAGCATTATTGGAGGCGAAATCAGAGCAGGAGATTTTCGACCGGGTGGCACGTTTTGCGGGGCAGATCGGCTTCGAATACTGCGCGTACGGCATCCAGGTTCCGGTGCCTGTGTCGCGCCCCGGCGTAACGATGCTCAACAATTACTCGCCGAAGTGGCAGGCTGATTATGTGGCGCGGAACTACGTGCAGGTCGATCCTACGGTGCAGCATGCGCTCAAGTCCAATCTGCCGGTGATCTGGTCCAACGACCTGTTTGCTTCGACACCGGAGTTCTGGGAAGAGGCACGCAAGCACGGACTGCATCACGGCTGGGCGCAGTCCGCGCGGGATGCGAACGGCGCCGTCGGCCTGCTTACCTTCGCGCGCAGTGCCGAAGCACTCTCCTCGACCGAGCTCGACCAGCATCAGCCCGCCATGGTATGGCTCACGCACGGAGTGCACGCGGCGATGAGCCGGCTTCTTGTGCCAAGACTTGCACCGGAGACGCGCAGCAGCCTCACCGCTCGCGAAAAGGAAGTGCTGCGCTGGACGGCGGAAGGCAAGACCGCTAACGAAGTTGCGCAGATTCTCACGGTTTCCGAACGCACCGTCATCTTCCACATCAACAACGTTGTGCAAAAACTTGGTGCGTCGAACAAGACGCATGCCGCCGTCAAGGCCATGGCTCTCGGCCTCCTCTCCTGCCCCCCTCCTGTCACTGTTAGTTGTAGCAGCTGTTCTTGCACCGGGCGGTGCCGAAAAATGGGTACGCCTTCATGCGCATCGCACCACAGCGGTGAAAGCATGCAAGCGGTCCCGGTCCGTGTCCCGCATCACGTGCCGACATTGAGAGCGAAGCGAAACGAGGAGGCATTATGCTCAGGAACGTCAGGATCAAGACCAGGATCATCGCGGCGCTCGCCGCCCTGTCCGCGCTGCTCGTCATGACCGGCGTGATCGGCCTGCAGGGGATTGCGGGAACGTCCGAGCGGCTGCGCAAGGTCGCGGAGCGCGACATCAAGCACACCGGCACGGTTCAGGCGATCCGCTTCCGCATGGAGATCAATCGCAGCCAGGTTCTCCAGGCGCTGCAGCACAACCCCGCAATGGAGTGGCACAAACTGCATGACCACCAGCTGGCCGTGCACCAGAAGACGATCGCGGACACCTCGGCCGATATCGTCCGCGAGTAGAATGCGTATCTCGCTTCAGTCGATATGCCGGAAGAGCGTCGACTTGCAGAGGCCTGGTACGCCCAGAGCGGCGGACTCGGCATCGAACGCATCGGCGAAACGATCAAGGCCATCAGCGAGGAACGCTGGGACAACGCCGAAAGCATCCTCATCAAGGACATCAATCCCACCTACCGGAAGGCCGATACCGCGCTGACGGCACTGGAAGACGCCTTGGCCGCACGGGAGAAGGAGCGTTCGGCGACCGTGGCGGATGACATCGCGCGCATCAAGGGCGTAACCGCTGCCGTCATCGTCGGCAGCCTGCTGCTTGCACTTGTCGTCGGCCTCCTGCTCGTCCGCAGCATCACGATTCCGTTGACACGCGCTGTGGAAGTTGCGCGGCGTGTGGCAGAGGGCGATCTCACCTGCGACATCAGTGCGTCGTCCACCAACGAGATCGGTCAGTTGCTGGAGGCGCTCAAAACCATGAACTCGGGCCTCACGAATATCGTGAGCGACGTGCGCAGTGCCACGCAACTCATCGGTACGGCTTCAAATGAAATCGCCAGCGGCAACATGGACCTCTCGTCGCGTACTGAGCAGCAGGCCAGCTCGCTGGCGGAAACGGCGTCGTCGATGGAGCAGCTGACCGGTACGGTGCAGCAGAACGGCGAGAACGCGCGCCATGCGAATCAGCTCGCGCAGTCGGCATCCGAAGTCGCTGTACGCGGCGGCGCGGTTGTCTCGGAAGTCGTGAGCACAATGGGTTCGATCAATGAGTCGGCTCGCAAGATCGTCGACATCATCGGCGTGATCGACAGCATCGCCTTCCAGACCAACATCCTCGCACTGAATGCGGCCGTCGAAGCGGCCCGCGCCGGCGACCAGGGACGCGGGTTTGCCGTTGTGGCGTCCGAAGTCCGGAGCCTGGCCCAGCGTTCCGCCAGTGCGGCGAAGGAAATCAAGACACTCATCGGCGATTCGGTGGAGAAGGTCGAAACCGGGACACGCTTGGTCGATGAAGCCGGCGCGACGATGCAAGAAATCGTTGCGAGCGTGAAGCGCGTCACTGACATCATGGCGGAAATTGCCTCGGCCAGCGAAGAGCAGAGCACCGGCATCGAACAGATCGGCCAGGCCGTCACCCAGATGGACCAGATGACACAGCAGAACGCCGCGCTGGTCGAGCAAGCGGCAGCCGCCGCGGCCGCCATGGAAACGCAGGCCCAGCATCTCGCGCAGGCCATCAGCATCTTCCGGCTCCACGATGCCCTAGTCATGCAGTCTGCCCCCGCTGTCTCCATTCCTGTCCTGCGCCCGGCTGCTGCGGTCAAGCAACCTACCCGGGTCACCGGCGGGCGGCGCCTGCAATCCATTTCCCATTAGCGCCCGGTTCACGTACGGCGCTAGTCCGCACAGCGGGAGCGCGCGACTCCATTCGCGTCTTCCCGCCATTTTTTTACACCAGCTATTGCATTTTTAACAACCGCATCGGCATGCGGCTACGCAGGCCTTTGCCTTTCACCGGCGGGCATTCGCCCTTTCGACTTCAGAGGAGTTCAGTTGAAGCATTCCCCCATCCATCATTCGCCCCCTTTCAGGGCTGAGGCCAACGCCGTGCTGGCTCTTGCAGACGGCACGCTGTTTCATGGCGTCTCCATCGGCGAGGACGGTTATGCAGTCGGCGAGGTCGTGTTCAACACGGCCATGACGGGCTATCAGGAGATCGTGACTGACCCCAGCTACAGCCGCCAGATCGTCACGCTCACGTATCCGCACATCGGCAACG
>SPQI01000191.1 GCA_004570315.1 Oxalobacteraceae bacterium OM1
CCCCCAACATGGTCCTTGAAGCACGGCAGGCCGAGGCGGTCGAACTCTGCGTCGAGGAAGGCGAGGTCGAACGGGGCGTTGTGGATGATGACTTCGGCGCCGCGCACGAAGTCACGCAATTCGTCGGCGATCTCGGCGAACTTCGGCTTGTCGCTCAGGAATTCGGTGGTCAGGCCGTGCACCGCGAGCGCGCCCTCTTCCGAGTCCCGTTCCGGGTTGATGTAGCGGTGATAGTTATTGCCGGTGAGCTGACGGTTGACGATCTCGACGCAACCGATCTCGATGATGCGGTCGCCGGAGCGCGGGTTCAGGCCGGTGGTTTCGGTATCGAGGACGATCTGTCTCATGGTAATGCGGGCTTCAAGTAATCAGCGGCGAATGTAGCATGGTCAGGCGGCGGACGACAGCGTGGACGCCGCCGAAACGCCCTTGTTGGCCAGCGCGTCGGCGCGCTCGTTGCCAGGGTGCCCGGCATGCCCCTTCACCCAGCGCCAATCGATGGTGTGGCGGGCTTGCGCCGTGTCGAGCGCCTGCCACAGGTCGGCGTTCTTCACCGGCTCCTTCGCCGCCGTCTTCCAGCCGCGCGCCTTCCAGCCGTGGATCCATTCGCTGATCCCCTTCTGCACGTACTGGCTGTCGGTGTGCACGATGACTTCGCACGGCCGGTTGAGCGCGTTGAGCGCCTCGATCACGGCCTTGAGTTCCATGCGGTTGTTGGTCGTGTTGGCTTCGCCGCCAAACATTTCCTTCTGATGCGAACCGGCGACCAGCAAGGCGCCCCATCCGCCGGGCCCGGGATTTCCCTTGCAGGCGCCGTCGGTAAAAATCTCGACTTTATCCATCTATTTCTTGTGTATGCGGTTGGTGGCCGGCACGCCCTTGGCGGCCTTGGCCTTTTGCTTGGACCACACCGGTCCGATGAGGCGCATGCCCCGGATGCGCTTGATGGCGTGCACGATGTAGACCGCGCCCAGGTACGGCCACCAGCGGTCGCCGACCTTCTCCATGAAGCCGAAGCGGTTGAGCCATTTGTCCGTCAGGCACGGCGGCGCGTAGCAGCCGAAATGGCCTTGATTGACTTCCATGTTCAGCAGCTTGAGCCAGTCCTTCAAGCGCGGCACGCTGATGAATTCTCCTTCGAGCGGCAGGAAATGCTTGCGCGTGACCTTGCCGGTGATCTGCCGCAGTCCCCACAGGCTGGCGGGATTGAAGCCGCAGATGATGACATGTCCTTCGGGAATCAGCACGCGCTCGACTTCGCGCAGCACCTGGTGCGGCTCGGAAGCGAACTCCAGCACGTGCGGCAGCACGATGAGATCGAGGCTTTGCGACGCAAACGGCAGTTCAGCGAAGTCATGCACGACGACGATGCGCTTGCGCGCCCTTTCATCGTCGGCATGGGGAACGTGCGTATCGGTGAGCCAGCGGTGGGGCATGCGATTGGCTTGCAACGCATCGATCTGCGGCAACCCGATCTGCATCGCGTTGAAGCCGAAGATGTCGGCCGTCAACGCGTCCAGTTGCGCCTGCTGCCAGGCGCGCACATACGCGCCGGCCGGCGTATCGAGCCATGGGCCGATGGCTATAATGGCTCTTTCTGGTGACGAAGGCTGCATCGTATGCTGACTGTCTTGGCCGTTCCGGCGTTTCAAGATAACTATCTGTGGCTCATCCATGACGGCAGGCATGCCGCTGTCGTGGACCCGGGCGACGCGTCGCCGATCGTGGCCGCGCTGGAAGCGCATCAGCTTTCGCTTGCCGCTATTCTACTCACTCATCATCATGCCGACCATGTCGGCGGCGTGCCGGATCTGTTGCAGCGCTACACCGTTCCGGTCTTCGGCCCGCGCCACGAGGGCATTCCACAAGTGACACAAGCGCTCGGCGAGGGCGACCGCATCACCGTGCCGCAACTCGGCCTCGAACTCGACGTCATCGACGTTCCAGGCCACACCCGCGGCCATATCGCCTATTACGCCGCCACGCAGCGCTGGGTGTTCTGCGGCGACACGCTGTTCGCCGGCGGCTGCGGCCGCCTGTTCGAAGGTACGCCGGAGCAGATGCTCGCCTCGCTCTCCAAGCTGGCCGCACTGCCGGACGAGACGCAAGTCTTCTGCGCCCATGAATACACGTTATCCAACCTCCGCTTCGCGCGCGAGGTCGATCCGCAAAACGATGTTCTTTTGACCAGAATCGAAGCGGAGCAAGCCAAGCGCGATCACAATGTGCCGACC
This sequence comes from Oxalobacteraceae bacterium OM1, assembly GCA_004570315.1. Taxonomy (GTDB): domain Bacteria; phylum Pseudomonadota; class Gammaproteobacteria; order Burkholderiales; family Burkholderiaceae_D; genus Noviherbaspirillum. Next base: position 2,235 of record SPQI01000191.1, read on the forward strand.
GTGCCGTCCACCATCGGCGTCGAGAAGAAGACGAATCCCTTCCTCCGCAGTAAAGAGCCGGCCATTGCCGACTTGCTCATGCAGCGCGGACATCTTTCCTCAAGGGAACCAATTGCGGTCTTCACTGCCTTACGGCATTGGAAAAATTCCTACCGTTAAGGCTCGCCTGTCAGCAGCGCGATTGATTGTCGTTTCAACAATTGTTATGGAGCGTAATAATTCTTGACGCAGGAAAACACCCTTACGTACACTCCGTCGATCTTAGCCAGCCGAATGCGGCGGTAAACCTTTAAGCAGTGAGGCCCCATGCATCCGCTGAAGATAACAATATCTCCATTCGCAGCGCTTCTTCTCCTCGGCGCCCCGCTCGCCACCCAGGCAAACGATCTTTCCCTTCCGCTTTACAACTGGTCCCAGGTTTCCACGCTCGAGAAACCCTACGACCCCAACGACCCGGTCCTTCAGGTGCTGTCGATGGAGGAAGTCGATCTGTGGGGGCGGATCCGCAAGGGCTTCGCGATTCCGGACCTGGATAACCCGCTGGTAAACAACCAGCTGCAGTGGTACGTCTCGCGTCCCGATTACATCCAGCGCACCACCACGCGCGGCTCGCGCTATCTCTTCCACGTGGTGCAGGAACTGGAGAAGCGCGGCATGCCGACCGAACTGGCGCTGCTGCCCTTCATCGAGTCCGCCTTCAACCCGGAAGCCGTCTCCACCGCGAAGGCTGCCGGCATGTGGCAGTTCATGGCTGCGACCGGCCGCGATTTCAATCTGAAGCAGAGCAGCTTCGTCGACGAGCGCCGTGACGTGCTGGCCTCGACCGACGCCGCGCTGAATTACCTGCAGAAACTCTATGGCATGTTCGGCGACTGGCAGCTCGCCCTCGCCGCCTACAACTGGGGCGAAGGTTCGGTGCAGCGGGCCGTCAACCGCAATCGCGCCGCCGGCCTGCCGACCGACTTCAACAGCCTCTCGCCGCACATGCCGGTCGAGACGCGCAACTACGTGCCGAAGCTGCAGGCGGTGAAGAACCTGATTGCCAATCCGGCGCAGTACGGCATCACCCTGCCCAAGGTCGACAACCAGCCCTACTTCGTCACCATTGGCAAGACGCGCGACATCGACATCAAGGTCGCCGCGCAACTGGCCGAACTGTCCGTCGACGAGTTCAAGGCGCTCAACCCCCAGTTCAACAAGCCGGTGATTGCAGGCGGCGCCGATACGCAGATCCTGCTCCCGCAGAGTAATGCGGAGAAGTTCAAGTCCAACCTCTCCAAGTGGGGCCGTGCGCTTTCCTCCTGGACCGCGCACAAGGTGACCGCGGCCCGCGAGCGCATCGAAACCATCGCGACCAAGTTCGGCACCACGCCGCAGGTCATTCGTGAGGCGAACAACATCCCGCCGAACATGCGCTTGAAGGCCGGTTCCACCGTGCTCGTACCGAAACCTGCCGAGGCGGCCGAGAAGGACATCGCGCCGGAACTGGTCGACACCGCCACCGTGGCCGTCGAGCCGGACGTGCCTGACAGCCGCAAGATCTTCGTGAAGGTCGGCAAGCACGACAGCCTCGCCTCGATCGCGCAGCGTAACCGCGTGACGGTCGCACAGATCAAGTCCTGGAACAATCTCAAGCAGGACAAGGTTGCAGCAGGTCAGACGCTCGCGCTGAACGTGCCGTACCACCCGGCCGCCAGAGGCAGGACCGTCACGCGCACGGTCGCGCACAAGGCTCCGCCGGTCCGCAAGGCAGTGGCTGCGCCGAAGGCCAAGGTGGCAGCTTCCACCGGGAAGACCGCGAAGAAGAAGCGCAGCTGAATCCGCGGCTCGCTCGCATGCCCGATCTACGCCGGCCCTGTGCCGGCGTTTTCGTTTCTACGCATGTTTTGACGTTTGACCATCCGATACAATGCATGCGCTTCCGACAAGAAGCCGTCAAACCAAGGAGACATATGTTCACGAGACAACTCGCCACCGGCCTTACGGCGGCCGTGCTGGCCGTCATGAGCGTCGGCGCCTATGCCCAGGCCAACGGCGCCAAGATCATCGAGCCGAATTCACACCTGACCGTCGAAGGCATTCCGCCGATCACCGAAGACCTCGCGCAACGCGTCGGGCGCTATAACGATTTCCGTCCTCGCAAGCTGGTCGACTGGCATCCGAAGCACCGCGAGATGCTGGTGTCGACGCGCACCAGCGGCACCACGGTGCAGCTCCACCTGCTGCGCAAGCCGATGGGCGAGCTCGAGCCGTTGACCGATTTCCCGGACCCGGTGCGCGACGCGCGCTTCGAACCGAAGAACGGCGACTACATCGTCTACGCCAAGGATGAAGGCGGCAGCGAGGCCGCGCAACTCTATCGCCTGGACCTGAACACGCGCCAATCCACCTTGCTGACCGACCCCAACGAGAAGCACGGCATTGAGGAATGGAACCACGCCGGCACGCAACTGCTGTTCACCTCGACGCAGCTCGACAAGACTGCCGGCGCCGAGCGCCGCAAGGAAGTCACGACCGATCTGTG
>SPQI01000299.1 GCA_004570315.1 Oxalobacteraceae bacterium OM1
GCCCAGTCCGATGCTGAACCAGCCGAGCGCCTTGGCGATCTGGTCGGTGCTGCCGCTGCGGGACGTGAGTTCGTAGCGGCGGTCGCTGTACGCCGCGGTGCCGATCTGGTCGGAGCGCAAATCGCTCCCTTCGTTGAACTGCGGCACGCCGGGTCGCGTGACCCCGGTTCCGCCCGGACTGAGTGATGGATCTTGCATGCTGCCTCCGTGTGTGTGAACCGCCAGCGCCGCGACGCTTGGCAAAAATTCAATGGAACCAGTTAGTCAGGCAAGCACGACACGGAGTTCCTCGGCCGCGTCGGTGATGCGGCGAAGAAAGCGGAGGAAAGCTGGAGAGAAAGCGGGGAAAACGCGGGAACGCGATGGGCGCGTGGAGCGCGCCCGGCGGGAATTACTGTGCCTCGTCCTTCTTCGGCAGGCTGGCGATGGCGGCGCGCTCGAACTGTTCCCAGTCGAGCTCTTCGACTTCGGGCTTGGGAATGTGACGGTAGTGCTCGAGGCCTTCGTTGATGTACTCGTCGGAATGCTCGTCCGGCTTGGCATCGGCAGTTGCGCCGGCGGCCTGCGCGGCCTGCTTCACCGGGAAGCGCCAGTAGACCTTGTCGAGCTCCAGGCCGCAGGCCTTGCGCACATGCTCGCGCAGCGTCATCTCGATGATGTGCGAGAGGCGGAAGCGCTTCATCGGCTCCGATTCGACGACGGCAGTGAAGCTGCTGCTGTCGGGCAGGCGGAAGCAGGAGACGGCGACTTCGACGCCGCTGCGCTTGAAGTAGTCGAGCAGCACGGCGCGGATGGCGGCGAGCTGGCGCTGCTGCCGGCGCGCCTTCGATTTCGCCCGCATTGCATAGACGGCAACGCCGATGAGCACGACGGCGAGCAGTGCGGCAAGCGACAGGGAAATGACGTCGAGTGGCATGGAGCGGGATCCGGAACGTTGCTGGGATTCAAGATCATATCACTGCCGTTCCCCGCGCCAAGCCTCAGTGTTGCGCCGCAATGCGGCCGTTATTCCGCGTTTCAGGCGTCGGCGAGCAGCTGGAAATGTTCGACCTGCGGGGGCTGTGCGAAGAAGGGACCGACGATGCCGCGCCAGGTGGCGAAGGCCTCGGACTGGCGGAAGTCGACGGTATGGTTTTCCAGCGTCTCCCAGCGGATCATGAGCACGTAGCGCTCCGGCGTCTCGATGCACTTCTGCACCTGGAAGCCAAGGAAGCCCTTGGCTTTGGAGATGACGTCGCGCACGCCCTGCTGGATGGCGGCGTCGAATTCGGCTTGTTTGCCGGGTTGGATGCGGAGGTCGGCGAGTTCGAGGATCATGGCAAGCCCGTGGCAGGAAAAGTGGAAATTATTGCACCTTCCCCGCCGCCGTTCAGGCGCGCGCCTGCGCAGCAGACGACCGCGCGCGCGGGCTGCGCTTCTTCGGCGGCGCCGGCTTCGCCGTCGCGAGGCGGTGCTGCAGCAGCGCGAGCACCGCGGCTTCTTCGGGCCGCAGCGCATGCACTTCCTGCACCAGTCCTTCATGCGCGCGCTGGCGCAATGCCTCCAGCATCGTGCCGTCGAGATAAGACTCGATCACCGCCGGATGCACGTAGCACTTGCGGCAGACGCTGGGCGTATTGCCCAGCCGCTCGGCCACGTGCTCGATGGCGCGCACCACGTTCTTCTTGCCCTGCGCCTCGGAATCGCACTTCTCGTACTCCTGCAGGGCGAGCGCGGCCAGCACGGTGCCCGACCAGGTGCGGAAATCCTTCGCGGTGTAATCCTCGCCGGTGATCTCGCGCAGGTAGTCGTTGACGTCGCCGGAATCGACGGTGCGCTGCTCGCCGTCGTTGTCGATGTACTGGAACAGCTCCTGTCCCGGCAGGTCGCGCGTGGCGCGGATGATTTTCGCCAGGCGCGGGTCGTCGACCTGGATCGCATGCTGCACGCCGCTCTTCCCGCGAAAGCGGAATTCGACCTGCTTGCCGTCGATGCGCACATGGCGGTCGCGCAGCGTGGTGAGGCCGAAGGATTTGTTCTGCCGCGCGTATTCCTCGTTCCCGATGCGCATCATCGTCGCCTGCAGCAGATGGACGATGGTCGCCAGGACCTTCTCGCGCGGCAGGCCGGGCAGGCGCAGCGCCGCATCGACGCGCTGCCGGACCAGCGGCAGCACGCGCCCGAAGCTGAGCATGCGCTCGTACTTCGCTTCGTCGCGCACGCTGCGCCAGCGCGCGTGATAGCGGTACTGCTTGCGCCGCTTCGCATCGCGGCCCGTGGCCTGGATATGGCCGTTGGGCCAGGGCGAGATCCACACGTCGGTCCAGGCCGGCGGAATGGCGAGCGCCTTGATGCGCGCCAGCGTGTCGTCGTCGCGGATCGCCTTGCCGTCGGGATCGAGATAGCGGAAACCGTCGCCGGCCTTCTCGCGACGGATGCCAGGCCGTGCGTCGTTCACATAGCGCAGGCCGACCTGGCGGGCGATGGCGGGTGCGGCGGCGGAGATGTCGGTCATGTCGTGATGGGTTTACTTCTTCACGACACTGAGCTGTCCGTTAGGTTCAAGCACGATGCGCTTCACTTGCGTCAGGTCATCGCAATTGAGCTGCTTGCGCACCGCCGATTCGAGGTCGCGCTTGGTGAATTCGTGTCGCCGCAGCGCCGCCCAATCGATGCGGTCGTTGTCGAACAGGATGTAGTGCTCGCCCTCGACGAAGCGCGCAAACGGCGCCCAGCGCGTGCTGACGAACGAGACGACACGATGCGCCACGATCAGCGTCGCGGCCGCGGCGAGCGAGCCGCCGAAGGGTGCCGTGCCGTTGATGGCGCGGCTGACGACCGAACCGAGGATGACGACCACCACGAAGTCGAAGGCCGAGTTCTGGCCCATGAAGCGCTTCTTCGCCGCCTTCACCAGCAGCAGCGCGAAGACGTAGACGAGCGCGGCGCGCAGCACCAGCTGCAGCGCATTGAGATCCCTGATGTCCTCACCGACGCCAAGCGCGGCGGCGAGCCAGTCGAGCAGTTCCATGGCGGCACATTTGCACAGCGATCAGTTCACTGTAGCAAGCGATGTGCCCGCCAGGGTGACGCAACGCAAACCGCAGCTCAAGCCGCCGAGGCCTTCGGCGCCGGACCTTGTTCTGCCGCAGTGCTGTGCAGCGGCACGGACAGATTGAGCACCGTGCCCTGCCCCGGCGTGCTGTCGATCTTCAGACTGCCGCCGAGCATGGTGACGCGCTCTTCGATGCCGATCAGGCCGAAGCGATGGACCTTGCGGCGGTCGCCCGGATACATGCCGACGCCGTTGTCCTGGATCGCCAGCGTGAGTTTTTCATGATCCACCCGCAGCTCGATGCGCACGAAGGTCGCGCGCGCATGGCGGCCGACGTTGGTCAGCGACTCCTGCAGGATGCGGAACACTGCGGTGGCCTGCGGCTCGTCAATGGGAATGCCGTTGTCGTCCATCACCAGCTCGCAGGCCACGCTGCTGCGCCGCTCGAACTGGCGCACCTGCCATTCGATGGCCGCATGCAGGCCTAGGTCGAGCACCGACGGGCGCAGATTGTTCATGATCGTGCGGATGGACTTCATCGTGGTATCGATGTATTCCAGCGCGTTGCCGGCGCGCTTGCGCAGGCGCGGGTAGCGGTCGCCGGCGTAGGCATGCAGCGCGGAGACGTCGAGGCGCAGCGCCAGCAGGTTCTGGCCGAGCTCGTCGTGGATCTCGCGGGCGATGCGCTTGCGTTCGTCTTCGCGGATGCGCTCCTGGTAGGCGGCCAGCTCGCGCAGCAGCGCCTGCGATTCGCGCAGCGCGAGTTCGGCGTTCTTGCGCTCGGCCACTTCATGTTCGAGCTGGCGGATCGCCTGCTGCAGCTGTTCATGGCTGGGAATCTTGAGCGCCTTGGGCATCAGCGACCAGAGCAGCGCGGCGGTGACGACCGCCATCACCGCGACGATGGCCTGCACCGGCGCTTCGAGCCAGAAATCCGGATGCCAGGTCGTCCACGCCGACAGCAGGTGGCCGCTGCCGGCGACGAAGAAGAAGACGGCGAACAGGACCAGGATCCAGTGAATGCGCAGGTCCCGCCGCTTGCGCATGAAGTAGACCAGTGCGATGGGGATGGAATAGAAAGCCAGGCCGATGGCGCTGTCGGACAGCAGATAGGTCCACAGCAGTTCCGGCAGCCAGCGGTAGCAGTCCGCCAGCGGCATGAAGCCCGCGCCGGAAAACCAGCGCGCCGCGAGTTCACTCATCAGATCCTCCTATGCCGGCCGCTCGTGGCGGCGGGCGTGTCCCGAAACGACAACCGGATGGCGGCTGCGATGCGACGGAATCCGTCTGTCTCCTGTTGTCTTTTTGTTTTGTCCGCAGTGTAACAGCGTGCCGGCGCCTTGCTCCCACTCGTAGAAATACCGCTTTCCGCACGGCAGCGTTTGTTTTTGCTCAAGCGTGCCTTGGTCCTTGGCGCAGTGTTGTGGAAGCTCTACACTGCAGGACTTGCCGCAACGAAACACATCATGATGCAACCCCGCCTGCGCCGTATCGCCCTCGTCCTGACTGTTACCGCTGTCATCCTTGGTGGCGCAGCCTTTGCCGGATTGCAGGCCGCGACGCGCGTGTTGAAGGGACAGGTGGAACAAGCCTTGGGCGGCGACAGTGAGGTGTCCGAAATCGTGGTCGGCTGGTCCTCGATCGAGGCCCGCGGCGTGCGCATCCCCGCCCCGCCCGGCTGGCCGGCGCCCGACGCCC
>SPQI01000461.1 GCA_004570315.1 Oxalobacteraceae bacterium OM1
GAGCACTGCGGCAAGCGCGAAGCCCTCGGGCAGCTCCATCGGCACGTCCTTGAGCGAATGCACGGCAAGATCGGCCCGCCCTTCGGCCATCGCGACCTCGAGCTCCTTGACGAACAAGCCCTTCCCGCCGACCTTCGAGAGCGCGCGGTCGAGGATGCGGTCGCCTTGCGTAGTCATACCGAGAATCTCGATGCTGCACTGCGGATATAATTTCGACAAGCGCGCGCGGACGTGTTCCGCCTGCCACATTGCCAGACGGCTTTCACGCGAGGCAATGATCAACTTTGAAGGAGAGGTTGCTTTCAAGACGGGCTCTTTCGATGTTCTGCAGGGCATTGCACCCCGCTTTCAAAGAGGCCGATTTTATCACGCGCCCCTCTCGCCACTCCCTTCCCAACCCGAGCCGGAACCGCATTCACCATGGCAAAACCGACCACTCCACGCCCCGCCAAAACCGCTGCCGACAAGGACGCCCCGCTAAAGGAAGACATCCGCCTGCTCGGCCGTCTGCTCGGCAATGTGCTGCGCGAACAGGAAGGCGACGCGGTGTACGAAGTGGTCGAAACCATCCGCCAGACTTCGGTGCGCTTCCGCCGCGAATCCGATCCGCAGGCCGGCACGGAACTGAACCGCATGCTCAAGAAGCTGACGCGCGACCAGACCAATTCCGTGGTGCGCGCCTTCTCGTATTTCTCGCATCTGGCCAACATCGCCGAGGACCGCCATCACAATCGGCGCCGCCGCGCGCACCTGCTGGCCGGCTCGGCGCCGCAGCAAGGCAGCATTCCGTATGCGTTGGCACGGCTCGACGATGCCGGCGTGCCCGGCGGCGCGGTGCGGCAGTTCTTCCGCGAGGCGCTGATCTCGCCGGTGCTCACGGCGCATCCCACCGAAGTGCAGCGCAAGAGCATTCTCGATGCCGAGCGTGAAGTCGCCCGCCTGCTGGCGGAACGCGATACGCCGCTCACGCCGAGGGAACTCGCGGAAAACACCCGCCTGCTGCACGCCTACGTCGCCACGCTGTGGCAGACCCGCATGCTGCGCTATACCAAGCTGACCGTCGCCGATGAGATCGACAACGCGCTGTCGTATTACCGCATCACCTTCCTGCGTGAATTGCCGGCGCTCTACGACGACATCGAAGCCGAGATCGCGGCGCAGTTTCCACAGCGTCAGGCGAACGGGCAAGCGACGCCTTTCCTGCAGATGGGCAGCTGGATCGGCGGCGACCGCGATGGCAACCCGAACGTCAATGCGTCCACGATGCGACATGCGCTGGTGCGCCAATCGACGGCGATCCTCGACTTCTATCTCGACGAAGTGCACGCGCTCGGTGCCGAACTGTCGATCTCGACGCTGCTCGTCGGCGTGAGCCCGGAACTCGAAGCACTGGCGGCGGCATCGCCGGACCAATCGTCGCACCGTACCGACGAGCCCTACCGGCGCGCATTGATCGGCCTGTATGCCCGCCTCGCGGCAACGGCGCGTACCCTGGGCGCGGCGCACGTGCTGCGCCAGGAAGTCGGTGTCGCCGCGCCTTACGGCAGCGCCGATGAATTTGCGGCCGACCTCGGCGTGATCGAGGACTCGCTGCGTACCCACCACGGCGCCGCGCTGATCGCGCCGCGGCTGGCGCGCCTGAAGCGGGCATCCGAAATCTTCGGCTTCCATCTCGCCACGCTGGACATGCGCCAGAGTTCCGACGTACACGAACGCGTGCTGGGCGAACTCTTCGCCCACGCTCGCGTCACGCCGAACTATGCGGCGCTCGGCGAGGAGGACAAGATCGCCCTGCTGCTCGACGAACTGGAAAAGCCGCGTCTGCTGCACAGTCCTTATCTGGCCTATTCGGACGAGACCCGATCGGAATTGGAGATCGTGGCGACGGCCCGCGAAATCCGCCAGCGCTACGGCGACCGCGCCATCCGCAACTACATCATTTCCCACACCGAAACCGTGTCGGACCTGCTCGAAGTCCTGCTGCTGCAAAAGGAGTCGGGTCTGCTGCGTTTCGACGGCGCTGGCGAGGCGCGGGCCGAGCTGATGGTGATTCCGCTGTTCGAAACCATCCCCGACCTGCGCTGCGCCGCCGACATCATGGAGCGCTTCCTCTCCATTCCGCAGGTGCGCCGGCTGGTGTCGGCGCAGGGCGAGCTGCAGGAAGTGATGCTCGGCTATTCCGACTCGAACAAGGACGGAGGCTTCCTGACGTCGAACTGGGAGTTGTACAAGGCGGAGAAGCGCTTGGTGCGCCTGTTCGACGGCGCCGGCGTGAAGCTGCGCCTGTTCCATGGCCGCGGCGGCACGGTAGGACGCGGCGGCGGCCCGAGCTACGAAGCCATCCTGGCCCAGCCGGCCGGCACCGTGAACGGCCAGCTGCGCCTGACGGAACAGGGCGAAATCATTGCCTCGAAGTTCTCCAACCCGGAAATCGGTCGCCGCAACCTGGAGTTGCTGGTTGCCGCCACGCTCGAAGCGAGCCTGATGCCGCATCCCAACGCGGGCCGCGAGGCGAAGAAGCTGGCCGAATACGAAGCCGTCATGGAGGAATTGTCGGACCGCGCGTACCGAGCCTATCGCAACCTCGTTTACGAGACGCCCGGCTTCACCGATTACTTCTTCAGCGCCACGCCGATCGCCGAAATCGCGGAGCTGAACATCGGCTCACGTCCAGCCTCACGCAAGGCGTCGCGGCGCATTGAGGATCTGCGCGCCATTCCCTGGGGATTTTCCTGGGGTCAGTGCCGCCTGCTGCTCCCGGGCTGGTACGGTTTCGGCAGCGCAGTGATGTCTTGGCTGGAGGAAGAACCGCGTGAGCAAAAGAAGCGTCTGAACCAGCTGCGTGCGATGTTTCGCGAGTGGCCGTTCTTCGCCACCTTGCTGTCCAACATGGACATGGTGTTATCGAAGACCGACCTCGCCGTCGCGTCCCGCTATGCCGAGCTGGTGGCGGACCGCAAGCTGCGCAATGCGATCTTCAAGCGCATCGCCGAGGAGCATGAGCGTTCGACGGCTTGCTTCGCAACGATCACCGGCGAACGCGAACGCCTGGCCGGTAACCCGCTGCTAGCGCGTTCCATCAAGAACCGCTTCCCGTATCTGGATCCGCTGAATCACTTGCAAGTGGAATTGATCAAGCGGCACCGGGCGGCGACGGCGGAAGGACGCAAGCTGGACGAGCGGGTGCGGCGCGGCATCCATCTTTCCATCAACGGCATCGCGGCCGGCCTGCGCAATACCGGCTGACCTTCAGCGCACGAGCGCCTTCACGACCGGCCACTGCCGGCGAGAGATCGGAAGGCGCTCGTGCAAGCCGCGCAGGATAACCTGCCAGGTTTCCTGCCCCTTCTCGCCCTCGTTTTCCCCATCGACCGCAATGGCGCCGCGCTCAACGCCGGCGATCGCGTTGCGCGCGACCAGCGCATTGCGATGCACGCGAACGAAGATGTTCCCAAGTTCTTCCTCGATGGAGCTCAAGGAATCTTCGATGAGGAAGTCTTGCGCCAGCGTACGCAGCGTGACGTATTTCAGCTCGGCCTTGCAGTACACCACGTCGGTAACCGGCACCAGCGTCAGCCGTCCGCGCTCCTGCACGGAGAAGTGCTGACGCACTGGTTGCACCGCGCTTTGCACGGCTTGCAACGCTGCCTGTCCCGTCCTCGTACGAGCGCCGGCACGCCGAATCGCCTCGGCCAACCGCGCCGCACGGACGGGCTTCAACAGGTAATCGACCGCATGCACCTCGAAGGCCATGAGCGCGTAGGCGTCGTAGGCCGTCACAAAAATCACCGCCGGCGCCGATGGTTGGCGCGCAAGCTGGCCGGCCAACTCGATGCCCGTCATGCCGGGCATCTGCACATCGAGCAGCAGGATGTCGGGCTGCAAGGCGGCGATGCGTTCGAGCGCCTGCTGCGCGTTCACCGCTTCGCCCGCCAGTTGATGCGGACAGTCGGCGGCGATGTCGGACAGCAGCGTCTTGAGCCGCTCGCGTGCAGGCGTTTCGTCGTCGACGATGAGGATGCGCGGCGTCATGCGGAATGCTTCACGTAGGGAAAGCGCACGCGGACTTCAAAGCGCCCGTCGGCAATCGAAGTGGCAAGCTGCGCTTCGACGTCGTACAGCAGCGCGAGACGTTCGCGGATGTTGTCGAGCGCCATGTGGTTGCCCTGCGCCGCCACGCCCTCGCCGTGATAGGGATTGACCACGACGACTTCGATCCGGTCGAACGAGCGGCTCGCCTCGATGACAACCGTGACCGGGCCGGCCGCCGGCTCCACGCCGTAATGCACGGCATTCTCGATGAGCGGCTGCAGCAGCAGCACAGGGACCTGCGCCCGCCGCAAGACCTCTTCGCCGAGACGATCCAGCCGCCACTCCACCCGCAAACGCTCGCCGAGACGGATCTGCTCGATGGAGAGGTACTGGCGGCACAGCCGCACTTCTTCGTCCAGCGTGCCCATGTTGCGCGGATCGGTCATGAGCACGCGGAACAGTTCCGCCAAGTCTTCGAGCGTGTTTTCGGCGCGGCGCGGCTCGCTGCGAATGAGGGACAGGACGGCGTTGAGGCTGTTGAACAGGAAGTGCGGGCGGATCCGCGCCTGCAGCGCCTGCAGCCTGGCCTCGACCAGTGCCGGGGAAAAGGCGCGCGTGCGCAGCTCGAAATAATGCTGGAACGTCAGGCCGAACAGCCCCGCGATCAGGGCGCCCTTCC
>SPQI01000038.1 GCA_004570315.1 Oxalobacteraceae bacterium OM1
GAGTATGGCGAAAACGCGGGCCAGGACCGGAATGTGGCCGGCCTGGCCGCAGCCAGATTGGAATGATGCAGCAGGGTAAAGCTTCGACTCAAAATGGATGGTTCTATCCAGCAGGTTGATCGACTGGGAGCCGTCCGTTTTTCAGGGCTGGCTCTTCCCAAATTCCAGCACTTCATCGACGTGATCGCTAACTTTCACGCCACGCCATTCTTTCACTATTCGACCGTCAGCGTCAAATACAAACGTGCTGCGCTCGACACCCCGCACCTTTTTGCCATACATGACCTTGTCTTTCATGACATCGAACATGGTGCAGACGGTTTCTTCGGGATCGGAGATCAATTCGAACGGCAGTTCCAGCTTGCCCTTGAAGCCCTCGTGCGAGCGAATGCTGTCGCGGCTCAAACCGAAGATCTCTGCGTTGGCGCCTTGGAAATGCGGATAAAGGTCTCGGAAAGTGAGCGATTCGGTCGTGCAGCCAGGCGTATTGTCCTTCGGGTAGAAATACAACACGACAGTCTTGCCGCGGTAGTCGGACAGCTTGAAGTCCCGGCCGCCGGTCATCGGGGCGGAAAACTCGGGGACGGTCATGTTCACTGCGGATGGGCGCTCGGCCACGTTGGTCTCCTGGATTGAAATCGGCCGCTTGTGGCGGCGATGATGTTTGCGCGGCACAAGGATACGGCAGCAGCCGGGTCTTGTCGAATCTCTAAGCGGCTCTGCTCGGCTCGACAATGAGATCCCCCGAGCGTCCGGGGAGCTGGCCCCATGTCACCGGGCCGGTCGGCATGTCGGTGTCGCGCACTGCCTCGTAATACTTTGCCATCGACACCAGTTCATAGCCTTGGTTTCGCCATCCGGCGAGCAGCCGTTCGAAGATGGGGGCGAGTTTCTGACCTTCAAGTTCGGCATGCAAGGTGAACACGTGGTCGCGCGGCGCGGCAGTCAGCTTCAGCAAGAGCTCGTGCACATTGGCTTCGTCGATCACGCGGCCGTCGATCGTCCGGCCAAGGAGTTCGTCGAGCGTGGGCAGCGTAGTCGGCAGTTGTACGCACTTCAGAGCGCGGCCGAATGCGCTCAAGCGATGCGGGCCGGCGTGCGGATCGGCGAGCGAACCGTCGTCCTTCAACGGGGAACGGCCGTCGGACGCGTACTGCATGCCGTAGTCATCAAGTTGCGCGAAGGCGTATTCGTTCATCTGCCAGCCGGCAGCGCCATGGGTAAGCGGCGCCTCGGCGAAGATGTCGGTGAACCGCGCATGCGCCTGCTGCATCTGCCGGCGCGTCCAGTCCTCGCCGCGCTTGCGCACATTGTCCTGCCACACCACATGGTCCCAGGTGTGAATGCCGCATTCGAACCCGTCGCGCGCGATGGCGCGCAGTTCGGCGGCGCAGGTCTTGCCGATATCCGGCGCGGGCAGCAGAACGCCATACATCAGCGTCTTGATCCCGTAGTGCTCCACGACGGACGTGCGCGATACCTTCTGGAAGAAGCCGGGGCGGAACGCGCGGCGCAGCGCCCAGCCGGTGTGGTCCGGACCGAGGGAGAATAGAAAGGTGGCGTTGGCCTGGTGCTTGCGGAGGAGGCGCGCGAGGTTCGGTGTGCCCTCGCGCGATCCCCGATAGGTATCGACGTCGATCTTGAGCGTGAGGAGCGGCATCAGTCCATCAAGGCCTTGGCCTCGGCGACCTGGCTGCGGTAGGCGTCGAAGATGTTGCGCAACGTGTCCTGCATGCTGGTCGTGGGCTTCCACTTCAGCTCGTCGCAGGTGTTGGCGATCTTCGGCACGCGGTTCTGCACGTCCTGGTAGCCCTTGCCGTAGTAGGCAGAGGAGGTCGTCTCGACCAGCTTCACCTGCTTGGCGGACTCGGCGTACTCCGGGTACTCCGCGGCGAGCTTGAGCATCATGTCGGCCAGGTCGCGGATCGAGAAGTTGTTGGTCGGGTTGCCGATGTTGTAGATCTTGCCGCTGGCGACGCCGCCTTCGTTGGCGATGATGCGCATGAGCGCGTCGATGCCGTCATCGATGTAGGTGAAGGCGCGCTTCTGATGGCCGCCGTCGACGAGCGAGATGTTCTCGCCGCGCACGATGTGGCCAAAGAATTGCGTCACGACGCGCGAGCTGCCTTCCTTTGGCGTATGGATGGAGTCGAGGCCGGCGCCGATCCAGTTAAAGGGGCGGAACAACGTGAAGTTCAGGCCTTCCTCCATGCCGTAACCCCAGATCACGCGGTCCATCAGCTGCTTGGCGCAGGAGTAGATCCAGCGCGGCTTGTTGATCGGGCCGCAGATCAGTTCGGACTCGTCCGGATCGAATTCCTCGTCGTGGCACATGCCATAGACCTCGGAGGTCGACGGGAAGACGAGGTGCTTCTTGTATTTCACGGCGGAGCGCACGATCGGCAGGTTGGCTTCGAAGTCCAGTTCGAACACGCGCAGCGGCTGCTTCACGTAAGTGGACGGCGTGGCGATCGCGACCAGCGGCAGGATCACGTCGCATTTCTTGACGTGGTACTCGACCCATTCCTTGTTGATCGTGATGTCGCCCTCGAAGAAATGCATGCGCGACTTGTACGCTTCGTTCTCCAGGATGTCCGTGATGCGGTCGGTCATCATGTCCATGCCGTAGACGTGCCAGTCGGTCGTCTCGAGAATGCGCTTGGAAAGGTGATGGCCGATGAAGCCGTTGACGCCGAGGATGAGGACTTTTTTCATAAATGATCTCTTTCAGGAATTCGTTACTCGCCACTGGCGGAAAGGTTGGCTTTCAGTTCGGCCGCGCTGATGGGCAGGCCGTCGGCCAGCAGGCTGTGGATCGCGAGCGCGCCGCCGTCGCCGCAAACGCCAAAGATGCCATTATCTACCACGGCTAAGCCCGGTGGCAAACTTGGGAGCGGGTCCTTGTATAGTCTTGCACGTTCGATAACATAGCTACGCCCATTGATGTCGGTAAACGCGCCGGGATAGGGCGGGGCGACGGCCCGGTGCAGGTTGTAGGCCTGCGCAGGTTGCGACCAGTCGATGCGGCCGTCTTCCGGCTTGCGGCCACCGAAATAGCTGCCCTTGGAAAGATCGTTGGGCTGTTTCGGAATGCGGCCTGCCATCATGTCGGGCAGGACGTTCCAGAGCGTCTGTTCGGCGGCGACCGTCAGCTTGCCGAAGACTTCATGGGCCGTGTCGTCCGGCAGGATCGGTACGACGGTCTGCGCAATGATGGCGCCGGCATCCGGCTTGGCGGCCATTTCGTGCAATGTGGCTCCGGTTTCGGTCTCGCCATGCAGGACCGCCCAGTTGACCGGCACGCGGCCGCGGTATTTCGGCAGCAGCGAGCCATGCATGTTGTACGCACCGAGCGGCGCGGCGGACAGCACGTCCACCGGCAGCATGTGGCGATAGTAGAAGCTGAAGATGATGTCCGGCTTCGCTGCCTTGACATCCGTGAGCAGTTCGGGCGCTTTCGGATCATCCGGCGTGATCGCGCGAATCCCATGCTCCTTGCAGACGTCAGCCACCGACTCGAACCAGATGGTTTCGTTGGGATTGTCCTGATGCGTGACGACCAGCGAAACGTCCACGCCGCGCGCAAGCAGCACCTTCAGGCAACGCACACCGACGTTGTGATAAGCGAAGACGACGGCGCGCATGTTCAGACCTTTACCTTCGTCGGCTCGTTCTGAACTGCGCCGTTCGTGCTTTCCTCGAGCAGCGCCTGGATGACGTAACGCGGACGGCCGCGCACCTGCTGATAGATGCGGCCCACATATTCGCCGACGATGCCGATGCCGAACAGGATGACGCCCATCAGGAAGAAGGCGATGGCGAACAGCGTGAACACACCCTGGACCTCCGCGCCGAACAGAAAGCGACGGGCCAGCAGCACCACGAAGAGGGCGGCCGACGCAAACGAAAGACCGATGCCCAGCATCGAGAAGAACTGCAGCGGTACCAGCGAGAAGCCGGTGACGAGATCGAAATTCAAGCGGATCAGGCTGTAGAGCGAGTACTTCGATTCGCCGGCGGCGCGCTCCTCGTGCTCGACGACGATCTCGGTCGGCCGCCGGGCAAAGGTATAGGCCAATGCCGGAATGAAGGTGTTCACCTCATTGCAGCGGTTGACCAGGTCGATTACGTTGCGGCCGTAGGCGCGCAGCATGTTGCCCTGGTCGGTCATCTTGATGCGGGTGATTTTCTCGCGCAGCCGGTTCATCGCGCGCGACGCATACGTGCGCCAGGCGGAGTCCTGGCGCTCGCGGCGGATTGAGCCGACGTAGTCGTAGCCTTCCTTCATCTTCGCCAGCAGATTGCCAATTTCCTCCGGCGGATTCTGGAGGTCGGCGTCGAGCGTGACGACGACGTTGCCGCGCGTGGCCTGGAAGCCGGCGAGGATGGCCATGTGCTGGCCGTAGTTGCCGTTGAAGAGGACGACGCGCGTCACGTCCGGACGCGCTCGGAACTGGTCGGACAGGATGAGTGCGGAATTGTCGCGGCTGCCGTCGTTGACGAAAATGATTTCGTACGGCATCTGCAGCGCGTCGAGCGCCGGGTACAGGCGCGCGAACAAGGTGGCCAGCCCGGCTTCTTCGTTGTAGACGGGAATGACGACCGACAGCTCCGGTTTCATTGGGACGACTTTCATTGTGCCAGCACCGCCTTGACTGCCTCGACCGCGCGCTCGACATCCGCCTTGGTCATTGCATAGAACATGGGG
>SPQI01000120.1 GCA_004570315.1 Oxalobacteraceae bacterium OM1
GTACGGCACCTTGACGTCGGTGATCGGGGTCGAGACCGATGGCAGCTCGGCCGCCATATATTCGAGCACTTTCGTCGGGCTGATGTACCGGGTCGACGCGTTCAGTGCGAACGGCAGCAGGCACACGTCCCAGCCGGCCAAAAAATCGGGCAGTGCCTCGTAGGGCTGCTGGCCGAGATAGTGGATGTTCGGCCCCTTCGGCAGCGACGCCGGATCGATCTTCACGACCGGGCCGACGAGCACGATCTGCCACATCGGATGGGCTGCCGCGACCTTGCCGATCAGGTCGACGTCGAAGCGCTCGTCGATCACGCCGTAGAAGCCCATGCGCGGCCCGGGAATCTCGCGATGGGCAGGATGCGAGTTGGTGCGATCCAGTGCCTGCTTGAAGTGGGCGGCGTCCACGCTGCTCGGAAAGCAGTGCACGTTGGGATGGCGGTCGCGTTTCGAGCGGTACAGGCTTTGTCCGCCGGTGAACACGATGTCGGCTACTTTCAGCAAGGCGCTTTCACGTTGCAGCAGTTGCTTCGGCGCGTTCTTGAATGCAGCCAGTTCATCCATGCAGTCGTACACCACGAGGCGCGGATGCAGCTCCTGCAGCAGCGGCAGGGCCATCGGCGTATAGAACCAGGCGATGTGGTCATCGTAGTCGCGCACCAGCTGGCGCAGGAGTTTCTGCAGGTGCGGCAGGTGGTCGTCGTGGAAGCCGGGCGCATGCACCGGCGTCTGCGGCTGGCAGACGAGGATGTTCGGTGCGGGTGAATAGGTTTTGATGAATGCCTCGCCATCGGTCGGCTGCGGTTCCTCGACGATGACGATCGGATGATGCTTGGACAGTCGCGACAGCAGATGCTGCGGCCGCTGATAGACGAAATCCCAACGCAGGTGAGAAAAAACGATGATTGCAGAAGCCATGCTATCTCCTTGCCTCGACGGCGTATGGGTTGAACAAGGATGTCTGGTGAGAATTCATCCGTAGGACGGGAAACTTGTCGATATGCACGCTGGGATCGCCAGCGCGAAACACGCGGCATGCGTTGCCCGGCGTCCTCCGGGCGAGGACTGCGCAACGTTCTCCCTTGACTTGTCCGGCGTACGGCGCACGTGTACGGAAGCGCGCCGGGCTACGCGGACAGGCTGCACGCTGCGCGCTCGAGACGCCTGTAGTGTTGCCTGCTTCAACGCATTACGGGAGGGCTCCTGCAAGAGGCATGCCGAGCACCGTTGCAACAACTATACGGAGCATCGCACGGGCTGCGATGACATCCATCAACCGCCTCTTTACACACGCACGGCATGCCGCAAGCCGCACGAATCCATGCGCAATGCATGCGCAATGCATGCGCTCGCGCAGAAAAATTGCCGTGCATGACCGGTACGCTTCGTGCTTGATTGCCCCGCAAACGCGGCCCATGAACGCAAGGCCGAATTGCCGTCCGCGCTGCAAGCAGGCAATGCATGTAAAAACGGCAAGCCGGTGTAATCGTTACGCGAGCTGATACACGCCGTGTACCCGCCTTCGCGGTCCGCCGCACTGGAACGAGAGAGAACTCATGATCAAGATTCGTAACGCCATGTCCCCGACCGTCAGCCCGGACATCCCATGCCCTGCCGGCCCCGCTGTCGGGAACAAGCAATTCGGCAGCAAACGCACCTGATTCGAACCGTCGAAAGATGAGCGTACCAGGAAGCAAATTACCGAACTGGCCGGCAAGGCGACACGAACATAAACGGCCGAGGGAAAGCAGATTGCATCCAGCACGCGACCCGTCCACGCCGGGCACCCGTCCTACCGGCGATCACCGCGAGAACCGCTATCGCCGTCTGATCGAGCTATGCAACGACGGCATCCTGCTCGTGCGGCAGGAGCACGTCGTCAGCGCCAACCGCGCGGTCGCCGCGCTGCTCGGCTTCCAGGACCCGCAGCAGATGACCGGACTGCGCTTCGATGAAGCCTTGCAGGCCGAAGCCGGCAGTCCGCCGCTGGCTCCGCCTTGGGAAGACGACGAGGCCGACGATACCTGGCACGGACAGCTGCGCGGCGAGCACGGCATGCTCTTCGATGCCGAAGTGGCGTTCTCGCCGTACCCGGACCCGCGGGAGATCAATGCCTGCATGGTCGTCGTGCGCAATCTCAGCGAACGGCGCCGCGTCGCCGCCGCCATCGAAGGCCATGACGACTATCTCACGCACATCACCGATGCGGTGCCGGTGCTGATCGCCTACATCGACCGCGACGAGCGCTACCGCTTCGTCAACTCTGCCTACGAAAACTGGTTCGGCCGCCCGCGCGCCGAGATCGTCGGCCATGCGCTCGGCGACCTGCTCGGCGACGTGTATGCCGAACTGAAGCCGCATATCCGGACCGTCCTGCGCGGCGAGCGTACCGCATTCGAAGTGACGCTCTCCTGCGAGCACGGCACGCGCCACGCCTTCGCGGTCTACACGCCGGACATGGACGACGAAGGCGCAGTGCGCGGCTTCTCGTCCATGGTCATGGACATCACCGAGCGCAAGACCACCGAGCACGCCCTGCTCGAACGCGAACAGCAACTGCGCCTGATCACCGACGTCCTGCCGGTGCTCGTGCTGCGCGTCGCCCCCGACTATCGCGTGCGCTTCCTCAACCGCGCGGCGGCGGACCGCTTCGGCACCGCGCCCGAGCATGCCGCCGGCGAAACGCTGGCCGAAGTGATCGGACACACCGCCTTCGCGGGCGTACGCCAGTATCTCGACGCCGCACTCGGCGGCAGCGGACAGGAACAGGAAGTCTGCCTGCCGCTGCGCGACGGCGAAGAGCGCTTCATGCACATGATGTGCGTGCCCGAGCTGGACGACGCCGGCATGGTTCAGGGCGCGGTGGTCGCCATCAGCGACACCACCCAGCTGCGCCATGCCGAAGCCCTGCTGCACCAGCGCGAACGCGAGTTCAAGACGCTGGTGGAGAACTCGCCCGACATCATCACCCGCATCGACCGCCGTATGCGGCACCTGTACGCCAACCCGGCAGTGGCCAAGCTGGGCGGCCCGGAGGCATCGGCGTATCTCGGCAAGACCAAGGCGGAACTCGGCTTGCCGCCGTCGGTGGTGCGTGCCTGGGACGATGCCGCCGCCGCGGCCTTTGCCAGCGGCCGCGAGCACCGGCTGGACTTCGACCATGTGGTCGACGGCGAGATGCGCTACTTCTCCGGACGCGTGGTGCCGGAGTTCGACCGCTACGGCAACGTGGAGTCGGTGCTCGGCATTGCCTATGACGTGACGCAGCGCGCCCGCATGGAAAAGGAGCGCGACGAGCTGCTGGCGCGCGAGCGCAGCGCCCGCATCCAGGCCGAGACCGCTGCCCGTGCGCGCGACGAATTCCTGGCCGTGGTGTCGCACGAACTGCGGGCGCCGCTGAACGGCATCCAGAGCTGGTCGCATGTCCTGGAAAACTACGTGCAGGAAGCTTCGGCCCCGCTGGCCCAGCGTGCGCTGCAAGGCATCAAGACCGGCGTGGCGCAGCAGGTACGGCTGATCGAAGACCTGCTCGACGTCACCCGCATGATGAGCGGACGACTGCGCCTCGTGAAGCAGCCGGTCGCGCTGCTGCCGGTGCTGCAGGCGGCCGTCGAAAGCGTGCGCGGCATGGCTGCCGCGAAGCGCATTCACCTCAGCTGCAACTACCGCATCGCCACCGAGCAGATCGACGGCGACTCCGACCGCGTGCAGCAGGTGTTCTGGAACCTGCTGTCCAACGCGGTGAAGTTCACGCCGGAAGGCGGCCATGTGTGGTTGACGGCCGCGTACGCCGAGCGTGAGTTGATCGTCACGGTGCGCGACGACGGCATCGGTGTGCGCCCGGATTTCCTGCCGCATCTATTCAACCGCTTCAGCCAGGAAGACACCTCCAGCACGCGCGGCCACAGCGGCCTCGGCCTCGGACTGTTCCTGGTGCGGCACCTGGTGGAACTCCACAACGGCAAGGTCGCCGCCGAGAGCCCGGGCGAGAATCAAGGCACCACCTTCACCGTGCGCCTGCCGTTGCACATTCCGCTCGAGAGCTATGCGGTACGCGATGCGCTCGCACCGGAAAGCACCGGCCATCTGTCCCTGCCCTCATTGCAAGGCATGCGCGTACTGGTGATCGACGACCAGGCTGAAGCCCGCGAATCGCTCGCCGCGCTCCTGACCAATGCCGGCGGACGGGTTACGACCGCCAACGGCGGCGAAGAAGCGATCGCGTGGTTGTGCGAGGCCGAGCCGGACGCTTATCCGCACATCCTCGTCTGCGACATCGCCATGCCGGGCGAAGACGGCTACGGGGTGCTGCGGCGCCTGCGCACCTGGAAGGACGCGCACGGCCACACCCCGCTACGCCGCATGCCGGCGCTCGCGTTGACGGCGTTCGCCCAGCGCGAGGATCGTATTCGTGCGTTGACGGCGGGGTTCCAGATGCACCTGACCAAGCCAGTCGCGCCGGAGGAGTTGATCGTGGTGCTGGATACGATTGCGGATCGGCATTGAGAGGGGATTGGGAAGAGAGAGCAACAATGCCAAGACGTTGAACGATCCCCACGTCTTCAAGCGGAGGCGTGGGGTGCGCTTGCGCACCATCAGCGTCATCGGCACATCGGTGCGCAAGCGCACCCTACAGGCCGCCAAGGCCTTGGACCGTTCCCTCCCCTTCAAGGGGGTGAGGCAGGGGTTTCGCGGAGCAGTGCTCCGCGCC
>SPQI01000277.1 GCA_004570315.1 Oxalobacteraceae bacterium OM1
CACCATTTCTGCGGCAGCGGCAAGGTGCCCCAGCCGAGCGGTTCCCAGATCGGACGCAGCAGTTCGATGCCGCGCCGGATTTCCTCGTCCGTGGGCGGGGGCGGCTGCAGCACGAAGAGGTTGATGGCGAAGGGGCGCAGCGTGAGCGCGCGGATTTTTTCCGCCTGCTCGAGCAGCGCCTGCGCGGACAGCAAGGGTGCGGCGAGCGATCCGATCCCGCCCGCTTCCGACACCGCCGCCACCAGTTGCGGCGTGGTCGCGCCGCCGGCCATGGGGGCCTGGATGATGGGGTGTTTGTAGAAGTCGGACAGGTCCATGAAAGGTGGCGGTGTCTTAGGGCTGCCTCCCCTTGAAGGGGAGGGAATGTCTTCTATCCTGCTCTCACTCCTTTACTTTGCCACCGGCATCGTAAACTCCGCACCCTTCACGATCGAATCCGGCCAGCGCTGCATCACCGACTTGTAGCGGGTGTAGAAGCGCACGCCTTCCTCGCCGTAGGCATGCGTGTCGCCGAACAGCGAACGCTTCCAGCCGCCGAAGGAATGCCAGGCCATCGGCACCGGGATCGGCACGTTGATGCCGACCATGCCGACTTCGATGCGCCGCGAGAATTCGCGCGCGGTATTGCCGTCGGAGGTGAACAGCGCGACGCCGTTGCCGAACTCGTGCGCATTAATCAGCTTCACCGCCGAGGCGAAGTCCGGCACACGCACCACGCACAGCACCGGGCCGAAAATTTCTTCCTTGTAGATCGTCATCTCGGGCGTGACGTGGTCGAACAGCGAGCCGCCCATGAAGAAGCCCTTCTCGTGGCCCGGCACGGTCAGGCCGCGGCCGTCGACCAGCAGCTTCGCGCCGCTCTGCACGCCCTGCTCGATGTAGCCCTCGATCTTCGCCTTGTGCTGCGCGGTGACGACCGGGCCCATTTCCGCATCGGACTCCATGCCGTTCTTCACCTTCAGCGCCTGCACCCGCGGGATCAGCGCTTCGACCAGCCGGTCGGCCACGCTGCCCACCGCCACCGCGACCGAAATCGCCATGCAGCGCTCGCCGGCCGAGCCGTAGGCCGCGCCGATCAGCGCATCGACCGCCTGGTCGAGGTTCGCGTCGGGCATCACCACGAGATGGTTCTTCGCACCGCCCAGCGCCTGCACGCGCAGCGGATACGCACCCTTGCGCTTCGTGCCTTCGGTGTAGATGTACTCCGCGATCGGCGTCGAGCCGACGAAGGACACCGCCTGCACGTCGGGATGGTGCAGCAGCGTGTCGACTGCCACCTTGTCGCCCTGGACCACGTTGAACACGCCGTCGGGCAGGCCGGCCTGCTTGAACAGGTCGGCAATCATCAGCGACGGCGAGGGATCGCGCTCGGAGGGTTTGAGGATGAAGGTGTTGCCGGTGGCGATGGCCATCGGCGCCATCCACATCGGCACCATGAACGGAAAGTTGAACGGCGTGATGCCGGCGGTGACGCCGAGCGGCTGACGCAGCTGCCAGTTGTCGATGCCGCCGCCGATGTTGTCGGTGAATTCCGTCTTGAGCAGCTGCGGCGCGCCGGTGGCGAACTCGACCACTTCCAGGCCGCGCACCACTTCGCCCTTCGCATCGGAGAACACCTTGCCGTGCTCGCGGGTGATGGCGGCGGCGAGGTCGTCGTGGTGCTTTTCGATGAGCGCCTTGAACTTGGACAGCACGCGGGCACGCTTGAGCGGCGCGGTGTCGGCCCAGGCGGGCGCGGCGGCCTTGGCGGCGGCGACGGCGGCGTTCACTTCCGCTTCGCTGGCCAGCACCACGCGGGCGCTGACTTCACCGGTGGCCGGGTTGAACACATCCTGCTCGCGGCCGCTGGCGGATTCGGTCACGCGGCCGTTGATGTAGTGCTGGATCAGCTTCGTCATAAGAAATCCTTTGGGAGATGGGCGGTTTTTTGCAGCTTATCGCTGTGCGTTCCGCAAATCCAATGAGTTCTTATCAAGTGCTTCATAAGCGGTGCTTATAATGAAACGAAAGGAATTCGCCAAAGGAGTTCGCCATGGACCTCGCTCAATTGCGCGCCTTCGTCACCGTGGCGCAGGAAGGCAACCTCACCCGCGCTGCTGAACGCCTGCATCTCACGCAACCGGCGGTGAGCCTGCAGATCAAGGCGCTGCAATCGGCGCTCGGCCTGCAGCTGTTCGCACGCACGCCGGCCGGCATGACGCTCAGCGACGACGGCGCCAAGCTGCTGCCTTACGCCGAACGGGTGCTGGAAAGCCTGGCCGAATTTAGACAGGGCGCGGCCAGCCTGCATTCCACGGTGTCGGGCAGTTTGTCGATCGGCACCATCCTCGATCCGGAATTTATCCGCCTCGGGCCCTTCCTGCGGCGGCTGGTCGAGACGTATCCACAGATTTCCACGCAGCTGCATCACGGCATGTCGGGCTGGGTGTTGCAACAAGTGAAATCCGGCGCGCTCGACGTCGGCTATTTCCTTGGGGCGCCCGGCAAGGACTTTCACCATCTCACGCTCACCTCGTTCAATTACAGCGTCGTCGCGCCGCAGGGCTGGAAGCATCGCGTCATCGGCAAGGACTGGGTGCAGCTGGCCAAGCTGCCGTGGATCTGGACCCCGCCCGAGTCGGCGCACAACCGGCTGCTGAGCCAGACCTTCGCGCAATACAGGGTGACTCCGAACAAGGTGGCGCTGGTCGACCAGGAGCCGTCGATGCTCGACCTCGTGAAATCGGGCGTGGGCCTGTCGCTGGTCCGGGAGTCGATCGCGATGCGGGAAGCGCATGCGCACGGGCTGGTGATTGCGGACGCTGTCAGTCTGGCAAGCGAGTTGTCCTTCCTCTGCCTGGCCAGGCGGCGCAACGAACCGATGATTGCGGCAACCTTCCAGCTATTGGAAGGATTGTGGCGGAGTTGATGTGGATAAGTTCTTGGATATCCTGCGCGCGAATCGGGGATAAGCCGCGGTTAACCGTGGACGAAAAAAATCTGTCCCCGAACTGTCCTGCCGCCATACACGGGTTGTGAGGCAGGTTGTGCGCGACGCAAGCGGCTGATTCGTTAACGGTTTACCGAGTTGTCCACAGGATGTGGCCTGCGTTAACTGTTACTACCATTCGTATATATAACTTCTTATTTCAAAACACTGCGCCGTTCCGGCGCGTCGGATTCGGCTCGCGCCTTCGGCGCTTGCGGAGGGCGACGGGGATGCCAAGGTTCTGAATGGATGGAGGGCGTCCAGGATTTGGGACTCGGAGCGACCGATTGGGCGGCTTGGGTAAATCGACTTGAGTCACTCGATCCCGGCGTTCGCCGGGATGACAGGGCGCATGAGGCCAGGAATTTGGTGAGGCGCCCGCCTCCATGCGACCCATCCGGCTCGCGCCTGCGGCTCTCGCGTGCGGGCCGGATCCGTTGAATCGCCAATGTCCCCAACCCGTCATTCCGGCGTACGCCGGAATCCAGCGCCTTCCGTCGGGATCCTGATGCGCTTGCCTGCATACCGACCCGCGGCGCTCGGTTCAGAACCGCAGGCATGCAAGCAACGTCACTGGATTCCCGCCTTCGCGGTAATGACGGGCCAAGAGCGATGCGGTCATCGACTGAACGGGTCCGCATGCCGACCTCTTTGGCCGTAGCCGCCCGCAATCCAGCTCATTTTCTTGCCATTCCAGCCACACCTGTGGATAACCCTCTGCATAGCCGCTTGAACATTCGTGGACAAGCCCGGTAAACCCGGGGCCGAATTTTTTTGTCCCGAATCCATCCTGCTGCCATACAGATTTTTTCCGCGCGGTTATGCAGCACTCAAATTCTTGTTTACACACCGGTAAACCAAGTTATCCACAGATTTTGCGGCCGTTAACATCACTACCAGTTATATATATCAACTTCAATATTCAAAAACCGCAGCTTCGTCATCGGCAGCCAGAGGCAACAGCACACAGAACAAATCGGCTAGCATCCACTTGCCAAAACGAACACGGAACGACCGATGAACCACAGCGGAATGCGCCTCGGATTGATCAGCGCCTTGCAACAGGAACAACACGGACTGGTCGACAGCCTGCAAAGCTTGCAGAAAGAGCAACGTGCCATGCGTGAATACGCGGTGGGCAAGCTGTGGGGAATGGACTGCGTGGCCGTGCTGTCCAGGCTCGGCAAGGTCGCGGCCGCAGCAACTGTCGCGACCCTGATCGAACGCTACGGGGTCACCCATATCGTGTTCACCGGCGTAGCGGGCTCTGCGGACCCCCAGGTGCGCGTCGGCGACGTGGTGGTAGCCGACACCCTCATCCAGCACGATATGGACGCCACGCCCCTGTTTCCGCGTTTTGAAGTGCCCTTGACCGGCCTGGCCCGCTTCCCGAGCGATCTGGCGCTCACCGATCGGCTGGCGTCCGCCGCCGAAGGCTTTTTCGATGAAGATGTCAGTAATGCAATTTCAGAGGACGACCGGACGCATTTCCACCTGCAGCGGCCGCGCGTCCATCGCGGATTGATCGGCAGCGCCGACGAATTCATGGACAACGCAGCCCGCTTGCAAGAATTGAAACGAGCCCTGCCCGACTTGCTGGCGGTCGAAATGGAAGGCGCGGCGGTGGCGCAGGTGTGTTTCGAATTCGGCATCCCGTTCGCGGTGATCCGCACGATCTCCGACAGCGCCGACGAAGCCGCCCCGGTCGACTTCATGC
>SPQI01000278.1 GCA_004570315.1 Oxalobacteraceae bacterium OM1
GAGGAGGTGTTGGGCAATGTTGCGCAGTCCCTGCCGCAATCGCGTGCCGAGCCGCATAACCAGGAACATCTCACCACGCTGCGCCGCTGCTTTCATACGCTGAAGGGCAGCGGACGCATGGTCGGTCTCGTTGCGTTCGGCGAAGCGGCCTGGAGCATCGAACAGGTCTTGAACCTGCGGCTCGCCGAAGCGCATAGCGGCGACTCCGAGCTGTATGCCTTGCTGGACAAGGCGGCAGAAGAATTGTCGGCCTGGGTGAAGGATCTCCAGCAGCACGGCAAGTCGGACCGCACGCCGCAGGCGCTGATGGCCGCTGCGGAACGCATCAAGGCAAGGGAACCGTTTTCATACGACGCGAGTGTCGCGGCATCCGTCGAGGAGCTGGCACTGCCGGATTCTGCGGAGGCGTTCGCCGTCGAACCGGTCGAACAATCGATCGAACTGGCGCCCCTATCGATCGATGCGCCGGAAGTGCAAGTGCCGTCCGAAGCGGCGAATGCCGGCGACGTGTCGGTAGAGCCGGAAGTCGCAGAGTCGCTGCCGATGACGGCAGAGTCGATTGCCGTTGAAGCGAGTGAGCCGGCGTTCGATCTGGAGATGTCCGGCGACGACGCAAGTGCAGTGGCCGAACTGTCATTGGAGTTGCCGGTTGCCGAAGCGGTGGAGCTTGGCGACGCCGAGATGGCGATGTTCGCTATTGATGACGTGAAAGCCGAGACCGACGTCGCCATCGAAGATCCGATGGACGCGGCACCGGCCCCGATTGAGGCGCCGCCGGGGCCGGTTGCGCCCGTGCTGAACGTTGCGGAGATCATCGAATTCCCGACGCTGCAACCGGCCGAGCCGCGCATCAATGACAACGTCAAGCGCATCGGCGACCTGGAAATCAGCGTCCCATTGCACAACATCTTCCTTGCCGAAACCGACGAGCTGGTACGCGTCCTCGCGCACGACCTCGCGGAATGGCGCCACGAACCCGAGCGGCAGGTCAGTATTCCGTCCGTACACGCCGCACATTCGCTGGCCGGTAGTTCTGCAACAGTAGGCTTCAACGCCCTGCACGAAATTGCGCACGCACTGGAGCTGGTCCTGCAACTGCTGTCGCGCCGTCCGACGCGGCTGCTGATGCATGAGTTCGATACGCTGGAACAAACGGTCGAGCGCATGAAGCTGATGCTGCAGAAGTTCGCGCTGGGCGAAATGCCGGCCTATCTCCCCGAGTATGCGCGCGTGCTCGTGAGCCTGCGCCAAGATATTGAGCGCCGCCTCGAACAAGCGATGCAGGCGGCGCAGCAACCGGTTGCTGCTACGCCGGTTGCGGAACCGGAATCCGATGTGCCGCCTGCCGTGGAGCAGGCCCCGGCTTCGCCGGTGTTCGACGTGGAATCGATCTCCGTCGCCATGCCTGCGCTCGAGCCGGTGACCCCGGAACTTGAAGCGGATGCCGGCCCCGATGCCGTTCTTGTTCCACAGGACGAACTTGACCAGGACCTGCTGCCAGTCTTCTTCGAGGAAGGCCGCGACATCCTGCCCCAGATGGGCGCCGACTTGCGCGCCTGGGTCGACGCCCCGAGCAATCTCGCCAAGCCGCAGTCGCTGCTGCGCTCGCTGCACACGCTGAAGGGCAGCGCTCGCATGGCCGGCGCCATGGCGCTCGGCCAGCATTTGCACGACATGGAAGCGCGCATCGAGAACCTCATGCGACTGGGTTCGCCGGCGCGGATCTCGCTCGAAGATTTGCTGGTTCGCTACGACCACGCCTTGCACATGTTCGAGCATCTGCAGAATCCGGATGCGCCGGCTCCCGTCATGGCAGCAGCGCCGGCCGAGCCGGAGGCTGTGCCGGTCGCCATGGCTCCGGACGTCCCGGCAGCTCCGGCAGTGGAATCCGCCGCAGACGCACAGCCCCTGGCGCTCATGCCGGTCATACCGGTGGCCGGCGACGCCGCCCGCCCCGCGCAGCTGCCTGCGCGTCCCGCGGCTGCACCGGCTGCTCCCGCGCCGGCGGCTCCGGCACCCCTGGTTCGTGTGCGCGCCGACATTCTCGACCGCCTCGTCAACCAGGCCGGTGAAGTGTCGATCTCCCGTTCCAAGCTGGAGACGGAAGTCGGCAGCTTGCGCCAGTCGCTTTCCGAGCTGACCGAGAACGTCGTCCGTCTGCGCACGCAATTGCGCGAGATCGAAATGCAGGCGGAAACGCAGATCGCTTCGCAGATGGCGCAATCCAGCGACCGCGAATTCGATCCGCTCGAATTCGACCGTTTCACGCGGCTGCAGGAGCTGACCCGCATGATGGCCGAGAGCGTCAACGACGTCGGTTCGGTGCATTCGAATCTGAGCCGCACACTCGACAGCGCGGTAACCGATCTCACCACCCAGGCGCGCCTCACGCGCGACCTGCAGCAGGACCTCATGCGGGTGCGCATGGTGCAATTCGGCAGCATCGCCGAACGGCTGTTCCGCGTCACGCGCCAGGCGGCGAAGGAAGTCGACAAGCGTGTGAACCTCGACATCCGCGGTGGTGCGGTGGAAATCGACCGCGGCGTGCTGGAAAAGATGACGGGTCCATTCGAACACCTGCTGCGCAATGCCATCGCGCATGGCGTCGAGTCGCGCGAAGCGCGTCGTGCTGCAGGAAAGTCGGAAACCGGCGAATTACTGGTCGAAGTGCGGCAGGAGGGCAACGAGGTCGTGATCCGCTTCTCGGACGACGGCCAGGGACTCAACATTGCCCGCATTCGGGACAAGGCGACGCGCGTCGGTCTGCTGACCAACGATGCCGATCTGTCGGATGAAGAGGTGTCCGATCTGATCTTCCATCCGGGATTCTCGACGGCGGAGGAAGTGACCGAGCTTGCCGGCCGTGGCGTCGGCATGGACGTAGTGCGTTCGGAAGCTGCCGCGCTGGGCGGACGGGTGTCCACCTGGTCGGAGACCGGGCGCGGCGCGCATTTCACCATTCACCTCCCGCTGACGCTCGCAGTGACGCAGGTCGTGCTCATCACGACCGGCGGCAAGACGTATGCCGTCCCTTCCGTGCTGGTGGAGCAGGTGCAGCAGCTCAAGAGCCAGGCGCTGGCCGCCGCCTACAACGACGGCGTCGTGGTGTGGCAAGGGCAGCGCGTGGCAATGCACTACCTGGCGACGCTGCTTGGCGACACCAGCGCCACGCCGACCGCCCAGCAGTATTCGCCGCTCATGATCCTCAAGAGCGGCAATGAGCGGGTGGCCCTGCACGTGGACGAGATCGTCGGCAACCGCGAGGTCGTGGTGAAGAACATCGGCCCGCAACTGGCTCGTCTGACCGGCATCGCCGGTGCGACTGTGCTGGGTTCAGGCGACATCGTGCTCATTCTCAACCCGGTGCCGCTGGCGCAGCGGATGGCGCAGGACAACGTCCGCGCGCCGCGCATCATCCCGTCCGATGCGCCGGTTGCCATGGGCGCAGTGGCGGAGGCCGATACCGGTCTGCCGGCCGCGCCCGAGTCCCAGCCGGTGCAGGGCTTGCGTACCCAGAACATTGTGATGGTGGTGGACGACTCGCTCACCGTGCGCCGTGTGACGCAGCGCCTGCTGGCCCGCGAAGGCTATCAAGTAGTGCTCTCCAAGGACGGCGTGGATGCGCTGGAACACCTGCAATCGGTGACGCCGGACGTCATGCTGGTCGACATCGAAATGCCGCGCATGGACGGCTTCGACCTGACACGCAACGTGCGCGGCGACGAGCGTACGCGCCACATCCCGATCATCATGATCACCTCGCGGACGGCGGCCAAGCACCGCAACTACGCGCTGGAACTGGGTGTGAACGAGTACCTCGGCAAGCCGTACCAGGAAGAGCAGCTGCTCGGCCTGATCACGGGCTACGTCGGGAAAGCGCAGCCGGTCGCCTGATTCTCTCAGACGATGGAAAGAGGCCCGCAATTGCGGGCTTTTTTCTTTTGCGGTGCCGCTATGTCGCTAAGCCGCTTCGCTCGTGGCCGGGCGCTTCACCACGGCGAAGCGCTGCAAGGTGCGTTGCCGCGCGGCGTCGTGTTGGACGATGGGCTGCGGATAGTTTGTGCCGAGCGTCACGCCGGCTTCGCGCAGCGCAGCAGCCGGCGCCAGCCACGGTGCGTGGATGTGGCGTGCCGGCAGGCGCGCCAGCTCGGGCAGGTGGCGGCGAATGAATGTGCCATCCGGGTCAAAGCGTTCGGACTGCGACACCGGATTGAAGATGCGGAAATACGGTTGCGCGTCGCAGCCCGTCGATGCCGCCCATTGCCAGCCGCCGTTGTTGGCCGAGAGGTCGTAATCGTTGAGCTGCTGCGCGAAGTAGCGCTCGCCGCGGCGCCAGTCGATGCCGAGATCCTTGACGAGGAAGGAGGCCGTCACCATGCGCAGGCGGTTGTGCATGAAGCCGGTCCGGTTGAGCTGCGCCATCGCGGCATCGACCAGCGGATAGCCGGTGCGGCCTTCGCACCAGGCGGAGAAGCGCTCGTCCGCCTCGGCGCCATGCTCCCATCGGATGGCGTCGTACTCGGGCTTGAAGGACTGGGTCGCAACGCGCGGGTGGTGATGCAGGATCATGAAATAGAAGTCGCGCCAGATCAGTTCGGACAGCCACGTGGCGG
>SPQI01000227.1 GCA_004570315.1 Oxalobacteraceae bacterium OM1
GGTCAAGCTCGCGCCGACGGCTGCGTCGGCGCATCACGTCTGCATCGGACCGGCGACAAACGAGTGATCCGCTTGGCCTATACGTGAAAAATTATCTAAGTCAGGCGGCCACTCGGGGCGGGGCGCGAAGCTCGCTGTATGGCGAGCAGGCCGATGACCTAGACACTACCTCCGGGCGGAAGCGTGCACCCGAGTGATTAGTCGTGATGTAACAGGGCTCACTGCGGCGGCAGCTGCCAATCCGCGGCGATTGATAACACCGGGGTGCGGGCCACTGCACTTAAAGCCTGCTTGGTTAACTGAACAAATTGGCGTCGAACGCACCGTTCCATTTTGACGCGAACGATCGCGTTCGTAGAAGAACCGACTGGTTCCGGGACCGACCCTGAGGTACAAGCGCGGCTGCGTCGATTGCACGATCACTGAAGTCGTCGGCGCCGGGGCTGCAGCCCGCTTAGCGGGCCGTTTCGGTCAATACGAGCGGCGTCGTGAGAGTCACTGAGCCCAAAACTACGCCGCAGTCCTGACTTGCACGCCGCCGTGTAAGCACGGGAGTGCCTAGAATGGATATGCGATTCGCACGACGCCGAAGTTGACGCCGTTGTTCGGCTGTTTGATACCGCCGTTGGAGAAGTGTTGAAACTTCACGCCGAGATCCAAGCCGTTTGTGAACACGTATCCTGCGCCGATATGGTCGCCAAATTCAAAGCGGGTCGAAAGGCGTCGGCCATTGTTGTCGTAGAGGTCCGATAAGAGGTGGGCACCGATACCAAGTTCGCCATAGAGGCCCTTGCCGCTATCGGCACCGTAGCGAAATACTGGGGTGATGCCGATATCAGTGATGTTTTGGGTGGCGTCTCGATTCTCGAATCGGCTTCCTCGCCACTGGGCCAAGGTCAAGTCCCAATAGCCGCCGAGATGCCGGCCACCGGATTCCCACCAGCGCTTTTCCCAGTTCCATTGAACGCCCAGCCGTGCCATTTGGGTCTTGTTGCCGGTTGCGAATTCCGCAGATGCTGAGTCGACGGCAATAGCAGGCGTCGCTACGCCAAAAATCAGTGCCGCAGAAGCTACCCCGGCCAGCCGGCCGATGATGTTTTGCTGTTGTGTCATGCTGTTTCCCTTCCCATAGTGTTGTTATCTGCGCTGGCTCGGCACGGTGAATCACGAATCCTCGTGTGCCGCCCAGGCGCGTGCGCGTTCCACAGCCCGCCGCCAGTCGGCAAGCCGGGCGGCACGCTCATCGTTGCTCATCGCCGGTTCGAACCGGCGTTCGATCTGCCATTGCGCGGCGATCTCTTCCTTCGACTTCCAAAACCCGACTCCGAGGCCCGCGAGGTATGCCGCACCTAATGCAGTGGTTTCGGTAACGACCGGGCGTACGACCGGCACGCCCAGCACATCGGCCTGGAATTGCATCAGCAAGTCATTTCGTGCTGCGCCGCCGTCTACGCGCAGTTCCGACAGCGCGATGTTGGCGTCGCGTTGCATGGCATCGAGGACGTCTGCCGTCTGATACGCAATGCTGGCCAGCGTGGCGCGCGCGATGTGCGCCTTGGTCGAGCCGCGTGTCAGTCCAACGATTGTGCCGCGCGCGTATGCGTCCCAGTACGGCGCGCCCAGGCCTGCGAAAGCCGGTACGAGAAAGACGCCGCCGGTGTCGGGCACGGTCGATGCCAGTGTTTCCACCTCTGCGGAGGTCTGGATGATGCCGAGGCCGTCACGCAACCACTGAACGGAAGCGCCGGCATTGAAGACGCTGCCTTCCAGCATGTACTCCGCCGGCTCGGAGAGTCCTTCATTCCAACCGACGGTCGTGAGCAGGTTGTTGCGGGATGGGATGGCCTTGGCGCCGGTATTCATCAGCATGAAGCAGCCGGTGCCATACGTGTTCTTCGCCATGCCGCTGCGGTGGCATGCCTGACCGAACGTGGCGGCCTGCTGGTCGCCGGCGATGCCGCTGACAGGAATGGCCGCGCCGAAGCACTCTTCCCGCGTATGCCCAACCACGCCGCTACTGGCCACAATCTCCGGCAGCACACTGGCGGGAACCTGGAGCAACTCCAGCAACTCGGCGTCCCATGTCAACGTATGGATGTTGAACAGCATGGTGCGCGAGGCATTGCTGGTGTCCGTGACGTGCACCCCGCAAAGGCGGTAGATGAGCCAGCTGTCGATCGTGCCGAATGCCAGTTCGCCGCGCTCGGCGCGTTCCCGCGCGCCCGGAACATGATCGAGCAACCATTTGATCTTGGTGCCGGAGAAGTAGGCGTCGATCACGAGCCCGGTCTTCTCCTGGATCACGCTTGACTTGCCCGCCTCGCGCAGTGCGTCGCATGTGCCGGCCGTACGCCGGTCTTGCCATACGACGGCGTCCGCGATCGGCTCGCCCGTGCGCCGGTCCCAGAGCAGGGTGGTCTCGCGCTGGTTCGTGATGCCGATCGCGGCAATGTCACGTGCCGTGAGGCCGCTCTCCTGCAGCACCTGGCGCGCAACGGCCAGCTGGCTGTCCCAGATTTCATTCGCGTCGTGCGCAACCCAGCCCGGTTGCGGGAAAATCTGCCGGAATTCGCGTTGCGCCACGCCGCGGATCTGGCCCTGCCGGTCGAACAGGATGGCACGCGAGCTCGTCGTGCCCTGGTCCAATGCGAGGATGTAGGTCGTCATGCGCCTCTCTTCAAACGATGTAGACGGGGTCGGGGCGGCCGGGCACGTCGGTCCGCATGGCGAGCACGCAGCCGGAAAGCGGGTAGTGCTGCAGTTCTTCCGCCGGCCGCTTGTTCCGCACGGTCGTGATGTACAGCGTCCGCAGGTCGGGGCCGCCGAAGGCCACCATGGTGGGGCAGCGCACCGGCAGCACGAACTCCTGCACGATATGGCCCTGCGGGTCGAGGCGCAGCAGGCGGCCGCCTTCGTACATCGCGCACCAGTACATCCCTTCGCTGTCCACGGCCGCGCCGTCCGGGCGGCCGCCGTAGTTGGCATGGCGGTCCTGCGAGAAGCTGTGAAATTCGCGACCCGTGCCGATGGCGCCGCTGTCGAGGTCGAAGTCGTACGCGGAGATCCGATGGGCGGTGGTGTCGGCGTGGTAGAGCGTGCGATTGTCAGGGCTGAAGGCGACGCCGTTGGAGACGGTGACCGGGTTGCCGGCATGACGGATCACGCCGCGCTCGATGCAATACAGCGCGCCGGCCGGGCGGTCGCGGGGCTCATACAAGGTGCCGGTCCAGAGACGTCCGGCCTGGTCGCAGCGGCCGTCGTTGAAACGCATGTGGGCCGGATCATAAGGCGCATCGGCAACATGGGTTTGCGCCCCGGTGCGCGGGTCCAGCAGGATGACGGCGGTGCGCAGCGCAACGATCAGGCGGCCGTCGTTCGTGCAGGCCAGGCAACCCGGTTCTGCCGGCACGCTCCACTGCTGGTGTGCGCCGCTGGCCGGTTCGAGCCGATGCACGGCCATGCCGGCGATGTCGATCCAGTACAGCGCCGCTTCCTGCGGTTGCCACACAGGACATTCGCCGAGCAAGGACGGCGTGGCGAACGCAACTTCAATGGCGTGCATCGACATGAACATTGTCTTTTTGCGATGATGAGGCACCATTATGCAATGAAACCCCACTCTCGACGGAGGACGCATGAACGCCCCTGACTCGTCCGGCTCACTGCCGCGCATCGCTTTTTTGGGCATCGGCCTGATGGGGCGGCCGATGGCGACGCGCCTGCTGCGGGCAGGCTATCCGCTCACGGCCTGGAACCGTACGCCGGACAAAGCCGCCGTGCTCGCCGACGAAGGCGCGCGCGTTGCCGCTGACCCGGCAGACGCCGTGCGCGACGCCGATCTCGTGATCACCATGCTCGAGGCCGGCCCCATCGTGGCAGCCGTCGTCGACCTGGCAATGACGGCCTTGCGACCGGGCATGCTGGTTATCGACATGAGCTCGACGCGCCAGTCGGAAGCGCTGGTCATGCACGCACAGCTCAGTGAGGCCGGCGTCGCCTTCATCGACGCGCCCGTCTCCGGCGGTGTGCTCGGCGCCGAGGCCGGTTCGCTGGCAATCATGGCCGGCGGCAGTGAAGCCGATTTTGCGCGGGCCGAGCCCGTGCTGCGGACGATGGGGCGACCGACGCGGGTTGGGCCCGCGAGCTGCGGCCAGCTGGCCAAGCTGTGCAATCAGCTCATCGTCGGCGGCACCTTGGCCATCGTGGCCGAGGCCTTGCTGCTGGCGCAGGCGGGCGGAGCGGATCCGGCGGCGGTACGGACTGCCATCCGCGGCGGGTTCGCGGAGAGCCGCATTCTGGAAGTGCATGGGCAGCGCATGCTCGAGCGGAATTTCATGCCGGGCGGACAAGTAAAGAGCCAGGCCAAGGATCTCGACAATACACTTGCCGCCGCCGCCGACGCCGGACTTGCACTGCCGGTGACCGAACTGGTCGCGCAGCTTTACCGGCAGCTGCTGGACGTGGCACCGCAGGCAGACCAATCCGCGGCCTTGCTCGCGCTCGAGCAGCACAATCCCGGCAAGCGGCTCGGCGACGGCATCGACCGTTTGCCCTGAGCCACCGGCCGCAATGCGGCCAGGATGCGACAGCCGGAAGGC
>SPQI01000256.1 GCA_004570315.1 Oxalobacteraceae bacterium OM1
GCGACCAGCAGCGCGCCGTCCTTCGCGACCGCCACGCCAACCGGCCGTCCGAAGGCATCGCCCTCCGGTGACAGGAAGCCTGTCAGGAAATCCTGCGGCATGCCGTCCGGCATCCCATTCTTGAACGGCACGAAGGCCACCTTGTAACCGCTGCGCGGCTTGCGATTCCACGAGCCGTGCTGGCCGATGAACACGCCGCCGCGGTACGTCGCCGGGAAGAGGTCCGCGTCGTAGAAGCTCAGCCCGAGCGAGGCCGTGTGGGCGCCGAGCGCATAGTCCGGCACGATCGCCTTCGCCACAAGGTCCGGGCGCTGTTCCTTCACCCGCTCGTCGACATGCTGGCCGTAGTAGCTGTACGGCCAGCCGTAGAAGCCGCCTTCGCGCACGCGGGTCATGTAATCGGGCACGAGATTGTCGCCAAGTTCGTCGCGCTCGTTCACGGCGGTCCACAAGTCGCCGGTCTGCGGCTGCCAGCCCATGCCGTTGGGATTGCGCAGGCCCGAAGCGTAGACGCGCGTCTTGCCGGAGGCCAGATCGATCTCCAGGATGTCGGCGCGCAGGGCTTCCTTGTCGAGGCCGTTTTCGCCGACGTTGCTGTTCGAGCCGACGGTCGCATAGAGGCGCTTGCCGTCGCGGCTGGCGATGATGTTCTTCGTCCAGTGGTGATTGATCGGGCCGGCGGGAAGATCGGCGACCTTGGTGCCGGGGCCGGCGAGTTCGGTCTGTCCGGGGCGGTAGTCGAAGCGCATGACGGCGTCGGTGTTGGCGACGTATAGGTCGTTGCCGATCAGGGCCATGCCGATGGGCGAATTGAGGTCCTTCAGGAAGACCGTCCGCACGTCGGCGACGCCGTCGCCGTTGGTGTCGCGCAGCAAGGTGATGCGGTTGGCGCTGGGCCGGGTGCCGGAACCGGCCTCCTTCATGACCCGCTTCATGACGAAGCCGCGGATGCCCTTGCCGTCTTCCGGCTTCGGCGGTGCGTCGGATTCGGCCACGAGGACGTCGCCGTTCGGCAGTACGTGAAGCCAGCGCGGATGATCCAGCTTCGTCGCGAGCGCCGTCACCGAGAAGCCGGCGGGCGCGGTCGGCTTGCCGCCTTCGGGCCAGCCCTTGGCAGGGGCGATGTTGACCGTTGGGAGCATGCTGTGCTGCGGGGCGGGCAGTTCGGGATGCGGGCCCATGCCGGCGGTGACGGGCTGTTCGGCGTCTTTTGCAGTGGCGCACGCGGCCAGCACGAGCGGGATGACAGACAAGACAAAGAAGCGTTTGCGCATTCGGTCTCCGATTTGCGACTGAAGGAGTTGAGCGAGCCGGCGCGCCCGAATGTGGGCCGCGCCCGGCATGGATTAGTCCGCAAAGGCGAATCGCGGATTCCATGTCGGGAATCGGTAAGCAACACGGTGTTGATTGCGGTCAATCGCTGTCGAATGCCCCGAATCACTCTTTGGCGCGCAGCAACGTCACCTGCCGCCTGCCTGCATTTCACTCGGCTGTCGACGGCTGTCCAGCGCCAGGTGCTTTCAGCCGTTCGAGCAAGGCTGTGACGTCGGCACGGGCGGCGGCGCGCAGCGGGCTTGCCGCGCCCGGTGCGGACATGTTGCGTACGGCTTTCACCGGCCCGGCACGCAGCCTGCGCGCCGTGCTGCGCAAGCCAAGGTGGAGCTTTTCGAGCTGCCGGATGAGCTCGCCATGCTCCTTGTGCGTCAAGGTGCCGCTGGTCGCGGCCAGCTCGAGCAAGGGCAAGGCGGCCTTGCAAAGCTGCGGCGCGTTGACCAGCTTGGGCAGCCAGTCGGCGGCCGACGTTGCGAAGCGGGCGCAGACCAGCGGTTCGGCAATAAGCGCCCGACGCGCCGCGCGTACCGCTTGGGCATGGCCGCCGGCGCTGTTGAGTTCGTCGAGCGCGGCGGCATGCCTGGCGTGAAGCTCCAGGAGTTCGCTCTGCTCGGCGTCCGAGAACGTTGGGAAGTTGCGGAACACGGCATTCCAGACCGGACCGTCGCGGCCGATCTTCTCGGCCAGCGCAGCGCCGGCCGGCGGGATTGCGCCAAGATCGAGTCCGGACCGCAGCAGCTGATATGCCGCGCTGCGGACGCTTGCCGGGCGGCGCGCCAAGTACTCCGCCCCGAGTGCGGCTGGGAAGAGCACGGCGGGTGCAGCGACTGCCGCGCCAGCTCCCATGAAGGCGCCGGCGAGGACGAACGCCGATGTGAACGCAGTCATTTGGCTGGACTCGTGGAGGAGTCGAATACGGTCGGGTTTTGGATGCGGGCGCTTCCCGGGCTGCAGCGTATCGAATCCCTCGACCAGCTCAGCAAAGAGTTCCGGCCTGCGCTCTGCCGGTACGTGGACCATTGCGGACCGGAGAAAATCGAAAGCCTGCCCGTGGGCGTCCCGGCCGCGAAGCATCCCGGAATGTTCCAGCCGTCCCATCATGCTCATCACTTGCGAAAACAGAGCACAACGAGCGTCTTGCACATCGGCATTCGGACCGATCGACACATCTTGTGCGACCGCCTTCTTGAGCAAGCGACGCTGAATCTCCGCGTCGCCGTCATTGCGCCCGCCAGACAGCCGCTCCGCTGCAGTGCTTTCACCTTCGTTGTCCAACGTTTCGCTCAACAGCGTTCCGAGGGTGGCATGCTGTTCCTGCACCGGCAATCTTTCCACCGTGGGAACGACGACTTTGCGGAATGCATCGAGCTTGTTCTCTTTGCGTACCGATCTCCAGTTCGCCAGAATGGCACGCTCCCATTCGTCGAGCGCGAAGGGCCGGCCCAGCTTATGTAACAGCTTTCTCGCGTCATTGATGTCCTTAAGCAGTGCCGCTTGCTCCTGGCTGCCGTCGGGCAGTTGCGGCCCGGACTCCAGCAAGGCAAGCGGTTTCAGCATCGACGCACCGATGCCTTGTCCGGATTGCGAAAAGCAGTCGATCAGCGGCTTGCGGCATGCGGAGGGAATCGTCTCCAGCATTCTGAACACGATTGGGTGAGGCATCGTATGGAGCATTCGACCGGCAATTGCTCTGGCGACCTCCTCCTGTTCGCCAAGTGACGGGCAGCGTGCTTTCAATGACTCGAAAATTCGGTCAGGCACATTGGCAGTCGGAGCAAGCCAGTCATGATCGTCGCTCTTTACGACTTCATTGAGCACCAGCGCCGGACCGCCGGGCGCTTTTGACAAATGAAAGCCCGCCGTGGCAAAGCCGCGCTGTTCTTCCTGTTCCAGGCAGTGATAGATGTCTACCAGTTCTTCCTGGCTGGCGTAGGCGATTGCCGCCACGGCCGCGTTCAGCCTCTCGTTCTGCGGTTGCTGCCGCACGTAGACGGCCGGCGATCCGCCTTTGGCGTGCAACAGCGAAAGCGCGGTCGCTGGATCACAGCCGGCATCCACCCGGTCCATGACGGGGACGGCATTCCACACGCGCGGACCTCGCGTGCCGATGGCGAGCTGCGTCTTGGCGTCGCGGATGCGTTCTGCCGCCGTTAACCATTTCTGCTTGACCGCGTCGTTCGGCATTTCCTGTGCGCGCGCCTCGCATCCCAACAGCAGTTCGTTCAGGGCATGCTCGGCTTCGGCTCTCAGCTCGGCCGTGTTGAGCATGCGGCCGCCTGCGGCATCATAGGCGCGCAGAGTGGGACCTCCATCGGCGCGGTTGTGAGCCTCCGCCTTGTTGAGCGCATCGAGCTCTCGCGCGAGCGTCCCGGTAAAGCGCTCGACGCTGTCGGCGGCGGTGTCAGGTTCCGTTTGGGCCTGCTGTCCGCTGACCAGTTCGGAAAGCTCGCGAATATCGCCCAGATCGCCCAGCACCTGCGCTTCGCCGGGCAATGTGCCGCGTGCCACGGCACTGCGGATCACCTGTCGCGCAAGCTGCCGCTTCACCACGTGCGTACACGCACGCATCTCGTGCAGATGCTTGCGCCCTTCGGGCTTGACCGTGTCGGGAGCAGCATCGAGCGCCGTGCCCAGCTCGCCTGTCAGCGCATGCATGTTTTGCAGCGCCGTGTGCATGGTGTGGCACCACGTCCTGTGTGCCTCGCCGGTGGCGGGGGATGGCGCGAACAAGGCGCCGCTGTTCACCACGTTTCTGAAGTGCCAGGAGAGTGCAGAGGCATCGCGGGCAGGCACGCCTGTGCCGGGCGATGTGCTGCGCCGCGCGGCATGGCGGGCGATTTCCTCCAGCGACGCTTCGAGCGGGCCGCTGACCTCCCGGTCGATCTTCTCGTAGAGCGCGTGGAGCTCGGCCTCCGGGTCTCCAGGAGAATGCGCGGCCGGGCTACTGCCTGGCAGCACCGGGTACTCGGTGGAGTGGAGGCGGGAGAGGTTCGACGGGGCGGGTGCGGTCATGGACGGTCTCTGCGTACTCGAGTTGATCCGGCGAATGCCGGGCATGCAAGCTGAGTGCTGGCAGGACTGTCATGGTTCCGCGAGGAATGAATGCCGGCGCGTCGCTGCAAGGGCGGCCAGAATAGATGGACGTACGGCAGACCAGTAAAAAAAACGCCACCGCGAGGGTGGCGTTTTTATTGCCGTGAAGCGAGTCGCCGGGATCAGCCGCCGATGTAAGCGGTGCGCA
>SPQI01000098.1 GCA_004570315.1 Oxalobacteraceae bacterium OM1
AGTTCGACGGGCTGGCGCTCAACCTGCGCTACGAGCGCGGCCTGCTCGTGCAAGCCGCCACGCGCGGCGACGGCGCGACCGGCGAAGATGTTACGCAGAACATCCGCACCATCCGCCAGATTCCGCTGAAGCTCAAGGATTGCGATGCTGCCGTACTCGAAGTGCGGGGCGAGGTCTACATGCGGCGCGATGCCTTCGAGCGCATGAACGAGCGGCAGCGCGAGAAGGGGGAAAAAACCTTCGTCAATCCGCGCAACGCGGCGGCCGGTGCCGTGCGCCAACTCGATCCCGCGATCGCGGCGCAGCGGCCGCTGAGCTTCTTTGCGTATGGGCTCGGCGACGTGCAAGGCTGGCCCATTCCGCCCTCGCACAGCGCCACGCTGGACGCGCTCGCCCGCATGGGCCTGCCCGTGAGCGATGAGCGCCGTGTCGTCCAGGGGGCCGCCGGTCTGGTGGAATTCCATGCCCACGTGGCCGCGATTCGCGACCGGCTTCCGTTCGACATCGACGGCGTAGTCTATAAGGTCAACAGCTTCGCATTGCAGCGCCGCCTCGGCTTCGTCTCGCGTGAGCCGCGCTGGGCGGTCGCGCACAAATATCCCGCGCAGGAGCAGATGACCGTCGTGCGCGACATCGATGTGCAGGTCGGCCGCACCGGCAAGCTGACGCCGGTCGCCAAGCTCGAACCGGTGTTTGTCGGCGGCGTCACCGTCACGAATGCCACGTTGCACAACGAGGACGAAACGCGGCGCAAGGACGTGCGCGTCGGCGACACGGTCATCGTGCGCCGGGCGGGCGATGTCATTCCGGAAGTCGTTGCCGTCGTTCTGGAAAAGCGGCCGCCGCACGTCAGCGAGCCGTTCGACATGTTCAAGCGGCTGCACGGCAAGTGCCCGGTGTGCAGCAGCCACATCGACCGGGAAGAGGGCGAAGCCGACTGGCGCTGCACCGGCGGCCTGGTGTGCGCGGCGCAGCGCAAGCAGGCGATCGCGCACTTTGCGGGCCGGCGCATGATGGATATCGAAGGTCTCGGCGACCGCTACATCGAGAACCTGGTCGATCTCGGCTATGTGCACAGTATCGCCGACCTCTACCGACTGACGCTGGACGATCTGCTCGAGATGAAGCGGCGCGCCGACGAACGCGACGGCATCACGCCCGAGACCGTGCAGAAGGGCAAGATTGCGACGAAGTGGGCCGAGAACCTGCTCGCCGCCATCGCAGCCAGCAAGACGCCGCCGCTGGAACGGCTGCTGTTTGCGCTCGGCATTCGCCACGTCGGCGAGTCGACGGCCAAGACGCTGGCCGACTGGCTCGGCGGTCTCGACATCATTCGTCGCGCACCGGCGCCGCTGTTGAAGGTGCTGCCGGACATCGGCGATACCGTCGCCGAGGCGATCGCGGAATTCTTTGCCGAATCGCGCAACCAGGAGGCCTTGAACCAGCTGCTCGAGGCACAGGTGCGCCCGACCGGCGAGCATGCGCCGAGCGGCAAGCTGGGCGCAGCGTTGACGCCGGTGAACCTGCTCGCGGCACTTCGCATTCCCAAATTTACAGAGGCCCGCGCCAGGCAGGCGGCGGAGCAGGGCGTCACGATTGCCTCGCTGCTGCAGCCGGGCAGCGCAGCCGAGTTGAACCTGCCGGAGACCGTGAAAACGCCCCTGCTGGGCTGGCTCGACATCGATGGGCATCGCCAGCAACTGGAGGCGCTCGATGCGCTCGTCACGGAGCTGCTTGCAAAGCTTCCGGCGGATTCCGGCAAGGAAGGCCATCTGACCGGCAAGACCTTCGTCCTGACCGGCACCCTGCCGAACATGACGCGGGACGACGCTCAGTCGCGCATCGAAGCTGCCGGCGGCAAGGTGTCCGGCTCGGTATCGAAGAAAACGAGCTACGTCGTCGCAGGGGAAGAAGCGGGCGGCAAGCTCGCCAAGGCGCAGGAGCTGGGCGTGCCGGTACTCGACGAGGCCGGCCTGCTGAAACTGTTGGAACAAGAATGAAAACGAACAATAAAGCCGCCATCAAGAAAGCCGTATTTCCGGTTGCCGGTCTCGGCAGCCGCTTCCTTCCGGCCACCAAGGCGCAGCCGAAGGAAATGCTGCCGGTCGTGGACAAGCCCTTGATCCAGTACGCAGTCGAGGAGGCGGTGGCCGCCGGGGTCACGGACCTGATTTTCATTACCGGCCGCAACAAGCGCGCCATCGAAGACCACTTCGATATTGCCTACGAACTGGAAGCGGAACTCGAGGCGGCGAACAAGACGGCGCTGCTCGAACTGGTTCGCAACGCCATTCCCAAGCACATCAATTGCATCTACATCCGCCAGTCGGTGCCGCTCGGCCTCGGCCACGCGGTGTTGTGTGCCCGGCCGGTGATCGGCGACGAGCCATTTGCCGTCCTGCTGGCAGACGACTTCATGGATGTCGATGCCGGCCAGCGGCCTGTGCTGGCGCAGATGACGGCACAGTACGAGCAGGAGGGCGCCAGCCTCCTGGCCGTGCACGACGTCCCACGCGCGGAGACGCGGCAATACGGCATCGTCAGCGCAGCGCCGTTCAAACCAGGGCTCGAACTGGTCAATGCCATCGTAGAGAAGCCGGCGCCTGAGGCCGCACCCTCGACGTTGGCGGTGGTCGGACGCTACGTGTTGAGCAACCGGATCTTCGGTTTCCTGGAAAACCTGGGCAAGGGGGCCGGCGGAGAAATCCAGCTGACCGACGGCATTGCCGCGCTGATGCGGGAAGAGCGCGTTCTCGCGTATCGCTATGCCGGAACGCGCTACGACTGCGGCTCCAAACTGGGCTACCTCAAGGCCAACGTCGCGATGGGATTGAAGCATCCCGAATTTGGCGCCGCGTTTGGCGAATACCTGGAGGACATCCGATGAGCGTGCGTGAAATTCTGCGAATGGGCGACCCGCGGCTGCTGCGCCAGGCGGAGCCGGTCAAGGCATTCGGTACGCCGGAACTGCAGTCGCTCATCGACGACATGTTCGACACCATGCATGCGGCCAACGGTGCCGGCCTGGCTGCGCCGCAGATCGGCGTCAACCTGCAGCTGGTGATCTTCGGGTTCAAGCACAATCCGCGCTACCCGGATGCGCCGGCGGTACCGGAAACGATCCTCATCAATCCGGTGCTCACGCCGCTGGCGAGTGACCAGGAAGAAGGCTGGGAAGGTTGCCTTTCGGTGCCCGGCCTGCGCGGCATGGTGCCGCGCTGGACGCGCCTGCAGTATGAGGGGTTCGACCAGCACGGGCAGCGCATCAGCCGCGACGCCGAAGGCTTCCATGCGCGCGTCGTGCAGCACGAATGCGATCACCTGGCCGGCATTCTCTATCCGATGCGCATCAAGGATTTCAGCCGCTTCGGCTACACCGACATCCTGTTCCCCGGTCTTGACGCCAACGACGACTAAGAGCAGCAAGCTTCGGTTACCATCGTCTGGATGCGGCCGCCGGGGCCGCGCTTCGTTGCCACCCGCCATGACACCGCCCTCGCGCATCCTGATCGTTTACGCCCATCCCTCGCAGCATCGTTCTCATGCCAACCGCCGGATGCGCGACGCGGCGGCGCGCCTGTCCAACGTCGTCATCCGCGACCTTTACGAGACCTACCCGGATTTCCATATCGACGTTCCGCAGGAACAGGAACTCCTCAGCGAAGCTGATCTCGTGGTGCTGCAACATCCGCTCCAGTGGTACAGCATGCCCGGCCTGATGAAGGAGTGGCTCGACGTGGTGTTCGAGCACGGTTGGGCCTACGGACATGAAGGCAATGCCTTGCGCGGCAAGGACCTGTGGCTTGCTGTGACGACCGGCGGACCAGCGGAGTCGTACAGCGCCAGCGGTTACCATCAACGGCCCTTCAAGGATTTCCTTGCGCCGTACGAACAGACGGCCTTCCTGTGCGGTTTACGCTGGCATCCGCCGCTGGTGCTGCACGGCGCGCGCCGCGCCGACGATGCCGCGCTCCAGTCCCACGCGGCGCGTTATGCCGAGCTGCTGATGGCCTACCCGAACTGGCACGATGGCATCCACGACACGCCGCCGCCTGTCGCAAGCAACGTCTACATCCACGATCCGGATGCGCCATGACTCACGATCTGCTTTTCAACGCCCTGATCTATCTGCTGGCCGCCGTCATTGCGGTGCCCATTGCCAAGCGTCTCGGGCTCGGCGCGGTGCTCGGCTACCTCATGGCCGGCGTCGCGATCGGTCCGTGGGGGCTCGGACTCATTCGCGGCGTCGAGGACATCCTGCACTTCTCGGAGTTCGGCGTCGTGCTGCTGCTGTTCCTGATCGGCCTCGAACTCGATCCGAAACGCCTGTGGTCGATGCGGCGGCCGATCTTTGGCTGGGGCACGGCGCAGGTCGTGCTGGTGTCGGCCGCGCTCTTTGCTGCGGGACTGGCCATCGGCATCGAATGGAAAGTCGCGCTGATCGCCGCGCTCGGATTGTCGCTGTCGTCGACCGCCATCGCGCTGGCCACGCTTGGAGAGCGCAACCTCATGGCAACGGGCGCCGGCGTGGCGGGC
>SPQI01000440.1 GCA_004570315.1 Oxalobacteraceae bacterium OM1
CGTGACCGCGCCGAGCGGCCTGGGCACGATGCTGTCGATGATGGTGGTGGGACGCCTCGTCGGCAAGGTGGACCTGCGCCTGCTGCTGGCCTGCGGTTTCGGCATCACCGCCATCTCCTTGTGGCAGATGAGCGGCTTCACGCTCGACCTCGCGCCCGGACCGGTCGTCTGGTCGGGCGTAGTGCAGGGCGCCGGCCTGGGGCTGGTGTTCGTGCCGCTGAGCGCCGCCACCTTCGCCACGCTCGAACCGCACATGCGCGCCGAAGGCACCGCCATCTACAGCCTGATCCGCAACATCGGCAGCAGCATCGG
Source organism: Oxalobacteraceae bacterium OM1 (assembly GCA_004570315.1). Taxonomy (GTDB): domain Bacteria; phylum Pseudomonadota; class Gammaproteobacteria; order Burkholderiales; family Burkholderiaceae_D; genus Noviherbaspirillum. The sequence goes on from SPQI01000440.1 coordinate 313, forward strand.
CATCGCGCTCGTGCAGACGCTCCTGGCCCGCAACACGCAGATCGCGCACGAGTCGCTCGTCTCGCAGGTCGGCCAGGCCCGCCTGTCGCTGCAGGACCCGGGCGTGGCGGCGGTGTACGGCACCAGCAGCCGCGGCGCGCTGGAAGCGCTGAACGGGGAGATCACGCGGCAGGCCGCGATGATTGCCTACGTCGACGACTTCTGGCTGATGCTCCTGCTCACGCTGGCCGTCATTCCGCTGCTGTTCATCATTCGCACGCCGAAGCGGCAGGGACAGGCGGCGCCCGACATCGATCACGCCGTACTCGAATGAGGCGATCGACATGACATTCCGCGTATCGATCGTTGCCGCGATCATCGTACTGGCGGGCCTGGCGAGCTATATCGCGTTCGACCGGGCCAGGATCGCCGCCGATCCGGATCGTTCGCTGATGGCATACCTGCAATGCAACGACCTGGTCGCCGCCCGCTTTCACACCACCGATGCGGACGCCGTGCCCGACTACCGGCTCGAACGGGCGCATGCCAAGGTCTACGCGATTTCGGCGTCGATGGATGTCGATCCGGATCCGCGTGTCGAGCGTCGCGTCGATTACCGATGCCGGATCAAATGGTCCGGCCGCAATGAAGTCCTGCCGTCGAGCTGGCAACTGCTCGACTTGCAACTGTCCGATCTTGCAACGCCTGCGCCCACCCCCGTCACCAACGCGCTTCATTGAACCTCTTGCCGCCCCAGCCTGCGGCTCTTTCACCTTCTTCGCACATGACTCAACACGACAAGCCGGCCTTGTCCGCCGCCGCCATCCGCAGCATCGTGATCGGCCTGATGCTGATCATCCTGCTCGGCGCCCTCGACCAGACCATCGTTTCGGTGTCGCTGCCGCAGATGGCGCATGACCTCGGCGGCGTGTCGCTGCTGGCCTGGGTCGTCTCGGGCTACCTCGTCGCCTCCACCGTCGCCACGCCGGTCTACGGCAAGCTCGGCGACCTGTACGGCCGGCGCCTGATGCTGTCGGTGGCCGTCACGATCTTCCTGCTGGCATCGATTGCCTGCGCCGTGGCCTGGTCCATGCCGGTGCTGGTCCTGGCGCGCGTGCTGCAGGGCATCGGCGGCGGCGGTCTGATCTCGACCGCGCAGGCCATCGTCGGCGAGGTGGTGCCGCTGCGCGAGCGCGGCCGCTACCAGGGCTACATCTCGGTCGTATACGCCGTCGCGAGCGTCGGCGGGCCGGTGCTCGGTGGCTATCTCACGCACTTTCTGTCCTGGCACTGGGTGTTCTGGATCAACCTGCCGCTTGGCATCGCTGCCTTGTGGGTGTCGCGCCGCGCGCTCACGGTGCTGCCGGTGCCGGGCATCCGGCTGCCCATCGATTACGCCGGCGCCTTCCTGCTGACCGCCGGACTCAGCGTGCTGCTGATCGCCTTCACGCTGCTGGGCCATGGCGCGGGCCTGGTCGAAGCGCGGACGCTGGGCCTGCTCGCGGCCGCGGTGGCGCTGCTGGCGGTGTTCGTTTGGCATGAGAACCGGACGGCCGAACCCATCATGCCGCTCGGGTTGTTCAAGGTGAAGACAGTCTGGATCGGCTGCAGCATTCTCTTCATCAGCTTCTTCCAGGTCGTCTCGCTGTCGGTGCTGATGCCCTACGGCATGCAGACGCTGGACGGCATCGGTCCCGATGCGGCGGCGCTGCGCCTGATCGCGTTCTCGCTCGCCGTGCCCGCGGGCGCGTTCACGAGCGGCCGGCTGATGATGCATTCCGGCCGCTACAAGCCGCTGCAGCTCATCGGCACGGCCATCCTGCCGCTCGCCACCTTCGTGCTCGCCTGGCTCGGTCCGCATGCCGATGCCGCCAACGGCGCGGCCCTGGCCTTTTGCGGCCTCTCCATCGGCATGACCATGCCGACCTCGCTGGTGGCGGTGCAGAACGCCGTGCCGCCGAAGAACATCGGCGTCGCGACGGCAATGACGGCCTTGTTCCGCAGCATGGGCGGTGCCATCGGCGTTGCCATCCTGAGTTCCATCCTGTTTGCCTTGATGCCGCATGCGCTTGCCGGCGCGACGTCGGCGCTGGGGGCGGAGCATGGTCTTGCTGCGAGCGGCACAGTCACCGCGACCGCCGGCGCGCACGACGCCGCGTTCGCCTTCCGCGTGACCTTGCTATGCAGCGGCTTGATCTCCGCGCTGGCGCACCTGCTGGCCTGGAACATTCCGGAAGCGTCGATCTCGTCCGGCCGCGGCTAGTCCGCTCGACGCCGCGCGGCAACTTCCCGCCGGTCCTGATGTCTACCTGCCATCCAGCGTGACGACATCATGAGCCGCAGTCATCGTTCGTTCGCCGCCGCCGTGCTGGCCACCTTGCTCCTCGCCGCCGCGCCGGCGCTTGCCGCCGGGCAGGACGACATGCAGGTGGAGGTCAGCCGCAGCGGCGCCGCCATCCACATTGCCGTGAAAATGCCGGTCGCCGCCAACGCACGCCAGGTCTGGGAAGTGCTGACCGACTACAACAACATGGCGCGCATCCTGCCCGACCTGGAGAGCAGCCGGGCGATCACCCTGTCCAGCCGTCACCTGCGGCTCGAGCAGACCGGGACCGTGCAGGTTGGACCGTTGCGGTTTCCCTTCGAATCGGTGCGCGACATCGAATTGCAGCCGTATCGCGCGATTCATTCCAGCGTGGTGGCCCGCACCCTCAAGGGCGGTTACGCGGACACCTTCCTGAACGAGCAGGGCGGCGTGACCGAGGTGGTTTACGAAAGCGATTCGGTGCCGGCCATCAGGCTGCCTTTCGGGCTCGGCCTCGGCACCGTGGAAGCGCGGACGCGGGAACAGTTTGCGCGGCTGCGCGAAGAGATCTACCGCCGTTCGCGCGGCGGTGTGCCGGAGAAAGTCTCGGCGCGCTGAAGCCGGGCCGCCTGGCGTCCTACCAGCCAAGACCGACGCCGATCCCGCCGCCGCCATGCCGGCCCCAGCTTCCGACACCAATGCCTACGCCCACGCCGCCCACGCCGCCCACGCCGGCAGGACCGGGCGCGATCGGACGGCCGTCCATATCGGTCATGGCCTCGGTCTGCTGCACGCCGGCGGGCATCGGGCCGGCGCATCCCGCGAGGCATGCGGCGATGCCGAGAATCACAACGATGCGTTTCATTTGTCCCGCCTTCGGGAAGTCACACTGTGGTTCGGCATTGCCGTTGCGGCGAAGTTCGGGGAGCGCGACGGAAGCCGCTGGATGGCCGTCCCTCGAAACTGCGGCCTTTGGCCTTGTCTTCCGGCGTCCGCCGGAATGACGCGGTGATGGTGGGCGACGATTCAACGGATCCGGCCCGCAGGCCACCCGCGACACTCGCCTTACAGCTGGAACGCCAGCAAGAGCAGCAGCCCTTCCGTGAAGTCGCGCACGAGTCCCGGCTTCCCGGCGCGATACCGGATCGCGTTCTTGCGGTGCATCTCGACGTAATCCGCGAAGCGGCCGACGTCCGCGCTGGCATAGAAGGCCACCATCAGCTCGTAATTGAGCAGCAGGCTGCGCGCATCGAGGTTGGCCGAGCCCGACAGCACGAGGTCGTCGTCGAACACCACCGTCTTGGCATGCTGCATGTAGGGCACCTGCCAGATACGCCCGCCCGCCGCCGACAGCGCGCGCAGTGCCCGGTGCCGCACGAAGTCGGCCATGCGGTGGTTGGAGTGCAGCGGCAGCACGAGATCGACCGCCACGTCCCGCCGTGCGGCGAGGCATAGCGCACTCAACAGCGCTTCGGTCGGCACGAAGTAGGGCGTCACGGCGAGGATGCGGCGGCGCGCCTTGAAGCAGGCGCTGATCAGCATGTCGTGCACCGTATCGTCGGCCTGGTCGGGACCGGAGGCGATCACTTGCGCGACAGGGTCGGATGGGTCGGGTGCCGGCGCCTCGCACTGGCGCGCGACGCCATCGTTCGCATAGGCCCAGTCGTGCTCGAACAGGGCCAGCGCCTGCGTCGCCAGCGGCCCTTCGAGGTCGAAGCTCGCGTCCTGCCAGGGCGGACGTGCCGGGGTGCCCTCGAAGTATTCGGTTGCGAAGTTGCGGCCGCCGCACCACAGGCGCGTGCCGTCGGCGACCGCCATCTTGCGGTGATTGCGCAGGTTCGCCCGGTTCTTGAACGGCGGATGCAGGAGCGGCCCGAACAGCGTGACTTGAATGCCGGCCGCTTCCAGCCGGCGCAGGCTGACGCCGCCGC
>SPQI01000295.1 GCA_004570315.1 Oxalobacteraceae bacterium OM1
CGCCCTCCAGTCTCGGCACCACGACCAGGGTTTACATCGGCGGCGTCGAAGTGGCGAACTACCGTTATCTCGGCCCGGCAAAGGTCGCGTCCAAGCTCGGCCTGCAGCAGCTCACGGTGCAGGTGGGCAGCCTGAATAATGCGGCGATGGGCAAGGCCCTTCCGGTGACCGTGTCCGTCAACGGCGTCGCCAGCAATACGGACAACACCTTCACGCCCAACCCCGGCCGCATCCTGTTCGTCGCCCTCGACGGCAACGACAGCACCGCGGTCCCCGGCGACATCACGAAGCCCTACCGCCACCTGCAGACCGCGTCCAACGGCGGCGCGGCAGGCGTGCTGCACGCGGGCGACCACATCGTCATCCGCGGCGGCAACTGGAGCGACACCGGCTTCGAAACCGCGTGGCTGCGCTTCCGCACGACGGACCAGCGCGGCTCGGCGCCGACCGGCGCGTCCGGTACCGGCTGGATCCACATCACCGCCTATCCGGGCCAGGTGAACGGCAACGCCATCGAGGACGTGCACTACACGACGCCGGCCAATGCGCGCGGCGGCATCCACGGCGCCAATTCGGCGACCTTCAACACCACCGGCGACTGGATCTCGATTTCCAACCTGCGCATGGATGTCGATGCCAACGCTTACTCCGATGCCGCGCCGATCAACCTGCAGTACTCCGCCGGTCCATGGCGCGTGGTGAACAACGAGTTGGGACCGTGGCCGTCCGCAATCAACAGCAAGGCCGGCGGCGTATCGGGCCATGGCACCAATACCAAGGTGCTGGGCAATCACATCTACGGCATGGCCTGCACCGGCGCACAGGAAAACCATGGGATCTATGCCGACTCGGGCGCCTCGAACTGGGAGATCGCCTACAACTGGATCCACGACATCAGCGGCGGCAACCTCGTGCAGTTCTTCGACAACATCGGGCTCTCCGCCGGCAACGTCAGCGGCTTCCCGGCGAACTGGCCCGGCTTCACCGGCATGCAGGTGCATCACAACTGGCTCGACGGCTCGGGCAAGCATGGCCTCAACCTGGCCGACGGCACGATCTCGGCCACGATCTGGAACAACGTCGTGGCACGCTCGGGCTATGCCGCGCTGCGTCTGAACACGGCGTCGAAGAACCTGAACGTGACGGTGGCCTACAATACCTTCTACGACAACGGCACCAGCAGCGACTCCAGCAACGACCAAGTGCTCAACACCTGGGGCGCCGGCGCGACCGGTACCGTGCGGGTGGCGGACAACATCTTCGCGGCCGGCCCGCATACCCAGCATGATTCGTCTTTCTACAGCAACGCCGGCGCCGCCGACGGCTACTTCAGCTTCACGCGCAACCTCTACTGGGACAACGGCTTCGGCTGGGCCAAGCAGACTGCGGACACCGCGGCGCTGACCGGCGATCCAAAGTTCACGGCTGCCGTCTCCGGCAATCTGGTCCCGGCCGCCGGCAGCCCGGCCATCGACAAGGGCACGGCCGTGACCGGGCTGACGCTCAACGACGACTTCACCGGCACGGTGGCGCGTCCGCAAGGCGGCGCCAGCGATATCGGCGCATTCGAAGCGCACCCTTGAGCAGCACACTTGCCGTGCTCGAACGCCCGCCTCGCGCGGGCGTTTTTTTTGACGGGTTGGCGCGCGCAGTATCCGGAGCTGGACGATGTCGCAATGACACCATGGCCCGCACCACTTCGGCGCAAAGCGCAACAAAGCGTTACGCCGAGGAACTGTTTCTCGCTTGCAAGCTCAGACCGTGACATCTCATGTAACGAGGTGTTCAACATCTGTTCACACAACAAGGGAGAACAAGGGTGATCACATTGACGTTCAATCGGATTTCATTGGGGGCGCTGTCATCGGCATGCGCCGCAGTCTTGCTGGCAGCCTGCGGTGGCGGCGGCGGCGCATCGGACGAGCCGATCGATGCAGCCGGGGCCGACAGCGATACCGTGCTGCTGGCCGATTCCTCGGTCACGACGACCTGGGTTCGCTGCGCTGTCGAAGGCGGCGTCTGCCGCTTCGATGGCACACACCGCGTACGCTATGGCCGTGACGGCCGCTGGGCGAAACGTACCGCCACCAACGCGATCGGCTGCAATAACAGCGTGTTCGGCGATCCCTATCCGCATGTGGATAAAGTGTGTGATTACGCTGTGACTTCACCGGCTCCTGCACCGGCTCCTGCTCCTGCTCCTGCACCTGCTCCTGCGCCTGCGCCGGCACCTGCGCCGGCACCCGCTCCTGCACCTGCACCTGCCCCGTCATATGCACCGAAGGTCACCTATACCGACGCCCTCAGCGGCCCGACCACCGGCGGCGAAAACAACCAAGGTGCCTATCTCTCGATCTTCGGCACCAATCTCGGTTCGCCCTCCAGTCTCGGCACCAGCACCAAGGTCTACATCGGCGGCGTCGAAGTGGCCAACTACCGCTATCTCGGCGCGGCGAAGGTCGGCTCCAAACTCGGCCTGCAACAGCTGACCGTCCAGGTCGGCAACCTGAATAACGCAGCGATGGGCAAGGCCCTGCCGGTGACCGTGTCCGTGAATGGCGTCGCCAGCAATGCCGACAACACCTTCACGCCAAACCCCGGCCGCATCCTCTTCGTCGCGCAGAACGGCAACGACAGCACGGCCGTCCCGGGCGACATCACGAAGCCCTACCGTTACCTGCAGACCGCGTCCAACGGCGGCGCTGCCGGCGCACTGCGCGCAGGCGACCACATCGTCATCCGCGGCGGCAACTGGACTGACACCGGCTTCGACGGCGCCTGGCTGCGCTTCCGCTACAGCCAGCAGCAGGGCTCTGCGCCGACCGGCGCTTCGGGTACCGGCTGGATCCACATCACCGCCTATCCGGGCCAGGTCAACGGCAACGCGATCGAGGACGTGCACTACTCCACACCGGCCGGCGTGAAGGGCGGCTTCCAGGGCGCCGGTTCGGCCTACTTCGGCACGACGGGCGACTGGATCTCGATTTCCAACCTGCGCATGGACGTGAACGCCAATGCGACCTCGGACGCGGCGCCGATCAACCTGCAGTACTCCGGCGGCCCATGGCGCATCGTGAACAACGAGCTGGGTCCGTGGCCGTCCGCGATCAACAGCAAGGCCGGCGGCGTGTCGGGCCACGGCACCAACACCAAGGTGCTGGGCAACCACATCTACGGCATGGCCTGCACCGGCGCACTGGAGAACCACGGCGTCTACGCCGACTCGGGCGCCAGCGGCTGGGAGATCGCGTACAACTACATCCACGACATCACCGGCGGCAACTCGGTCCAGTTCTTCGACAACGAAGGCTTGGCCGGCACGAGCATGAGCGGCTATGTGACGGGATGGAAGGGCTTCGCCAACATGAAGGTGCACCACAACTATCTCGACGGCTCGGGCAAGCACGGCCTGAACCTGTCGGACAGCACGCTGTCGGCGCAGATCTACGACAACGTGGTGATGCACGCCAAGAACGGCGGCCTGCGTTTGAACACCAACCTGGCGAACCTCGACATCACGGTGGCCTACAACACCTTCTACGAGAACGATCTCGCCGGAACGGGGGCGCAGGTGATGAACACCTGGGGCGGCAGCGGCGCGCTGCGCGTCTACGACAACGTCGTGGCCGCGGGTCCGAAGAGCCCGAGCAGCTCGCGTTACTACACGAACCAGGGCGGCACCGACACGTTCTTCGACTTCAAGCGCAATCTGTACTGGGACAACGGCTACGGCTGGGCCAGCTTCACGCGCGACACGCTGGCGCTGAAGGGCAACCCGCTGTTCGCGTCGGCCTCGACCGGCAACCTGAACCTGACTGCAAGCAGTCCGGCCATCCAGCAGGCGACGCAGGCGATCAGCTTCACGGTAGCCGACGATGTCTCCTCGTTCGCCCGTCCCAACAACGGCAAGAACGACCTGGGCGCATTCCAGCTGCACTAAGCGTCTGACCGCCACGGTCTCGAACGCGCCGGGGTTCACGCCCCGGCGCGTTTTTTTTGCATGACCGTGCAGGGACAGGTCGCGACTTCGGAGGCCAAAGCACGGTCGTGCTTGCGTCCGCTCAAGCTTCCGCATGGCATGGCGTCTACGATGATCTGCGCCCGCCCCTGCGCGGGACATTCAATCTGACTGTGAAGCCGGAGGCGTTATGGCACTCCCTTTTCCTGCTGCCCCCCTACCCTGCCCGCAGTGCGGCGCGCAGCGTGCCGCCGAGACCGTGCAATTGTTGCCGGTCGAGGAACGGTCTGGTCGGGATCGGCGGTGTGCGAGTGCGATGGTGATCGTGCATCCGCAGCATGAGCGGCGGGTGCGGGCACGGCGGGTACTGGCGCGGGGGTATGGTTCGTCTTCCGTTGGAAGCGGAGAGTGGTGGGTGTGCCTCGATTGCGATCATGAGTGGAGCGTGGGGGTGACGCGGGAGCGGGCGGAACGGGCGGAGAGGGTTTGAGTTGGGGGTGTGGATGGGGTTCCAATTCGATTGCTTCGACCGTCGTCATTCGGTGGACGCGGGAATCC
>SPQI01000104.1 GCA_004570315.1 Oxalobacteraceae bacterium OM1
GCGCCGAAGTGAAGAAGGGCGACGTGCTGTTCGTGATCGACCCGCGCCCGTATCAGGCCGAAGCCAGCCGCACCGAAGCCGCCGCGCTGGCGGCGCGCGCCAAGGCCGATCTGGCCAAGCTGGAATGGCAGCGTGCGGAGAAGCTGGTGGCCGACAAGGCGATCGCGCAGCGCGAAGCCGATGAGAAGGCATCTGGCTATAAGGAGCTCGATGCCAGTGCCCGCGCCGCGCATGCGGCCTACGAAGCAGCCAAGCTGAACCTGGGCTTTACCAAGGTGCATTCGCCGATCGACGGGCGGGTTAGCAAGGCCGAAATCACCTTGGGCAACCTGGTCGACGCCAGCGTGGTGCTGACCTCGGTGGTGTCGAACCAGGCGGTGTACGCCAGCTTCGACGGCGATGAAGACGCGTTCCTGCGGGTCGGGTCGCAAGCCCGGAAAGGGCAGCCGGTGACGGTGCGCGTCGGCCTGGCCAATGAAGACGGTTTCCCGCACGAAGGCAAGCTGGAATTCGTCGACAACCGGGTCGATCCGGCCACCGGCAGCGTACGCATGCGGGCACTGTTCAAGAATGCCGACCAGTCCCTGGCGCCGGGCCTCTTTGCCCGCGTGCAATTGGCACCGGCCGGGGCGGGCGCGAAGGCCGCCTTGGTGGCCGAGCGCGCGATCGGCACCGATCAAAACCGCAAGTTCGTGTATGTGGTGACCAACGAGGGCAAGGCCGAATACCGACCGGTGCGCCTGGGCCCGGTGCTGGACGGCATGCGGGTGGTGCGCGAGGGCGTCAAGCCGGGCGAGAAAGTGATCGTCAATGGCTTGCAGCGGGTGCGCCCGGGCGCGCCGGTGACGGCCGAGACGGTGCCGATGGATGCGGCGCTGACGGTAAAGGGCGCGCCGCCGAGCGAGCAGCGTGCCGACGCGAAGAAGGATTCAGGCGTCAAGGCGGCTTCATAGGCAGTAGCTCCACCTCCGCACTTCGGTTCCCTCCCCTTCAAGGGGAGGGTTAGGGTGGAGATGGGTTTCAGCGGCACGGCAACGAACGCATAACCCATCCCCATCCCAGCCTTCCCCTTGAAGGGGAAGGAGCGGTTCGCTATTGCCCGAACGGCAAGCGGACCCTGCAAGCAAAGGACATCCCCATGAACTTCTCCCGCTTCTTCATCGACCGGCCCATCTTTGCGGCCGTGCTGTCGATCATCATCTTCGTCGCCGGTGCGCTGGCGATCTTCCAATTGCCGATCTCCGAATATCCGGAAGTGGTGCCGCCGTCGGTGGTGGTGCGTGCGCAGTATCCGGGTGCCAATCCCAAAGTGATCGCCGAGACGGTGGCCGCGCCGCTGGAAGAGCAGATCAACGGCATCGAGAACATGCTCTACATGTCTTCGCAGGCGACCTCCGACGGTTCGCTTGCCTTGACCGTCACCTTCAAGATCGGCACCAACGTCGAGCAGGCCGAGAGCCAGTTGCAGAACCGCGTGCAGCGCGCGCTGCCGCGTCTGCCGGAAGAGGTACGCCAGATCGGCGTGACCACCGCGAAGAGCTCGCCCAACCTGACCATGGTGGTGCACCTCTCCTCGCCCAACGGCCGCTATGACGATGTCTACCTGCGCAACTACGCGGTGCTCAACATCAAGGACCAGCTCGCCCGCATTCCGGGCATGGGCGAAGTGCTGCTGTTCGGCGCCGGCGACTATGCGATGCGCGTGTGGCTCGATCCGCAGAAGGTCGCGGCGCGCAACATGACCGCCAGCGACGTGGTGGCCGCGATCCGCGAGCAGAACGTGCAGGTGGCCGCCGGCGTGATCGGCGCCGCGCCGTCGAAGGATGCGGAATTCCAGCTCACCGTGAACACGCAGGGCCGTCTGCAGACGGAAGAAGAGTTCGGCAACATCATCGTGCGCACCGGCGCCGACGGCTCCGTGACGCTGCTGAAGGACGTCGCCCGCATCGAACTCGGCTCGAACGGCTATGCGTTGCGTTCGCTGCTGAACAACAAGTCTGCGGCCGCCATTGCCATCTTCGAAGCGCCGCAGTCGAATGCGCTGCAGCTGTCCGCCGACGTGCGCGCGAAGATGGAAGAACTGAAGAAAGACTTCCCGGAAGGCGTCGACTACAGCGTGGTGTACGACCCGACGCAGTTCGTGCGCGAATCGATTCGCGCGGTGATCCATACGCTGCTCGAAGCGGTAGCGCTGGTCGTGCTGGTGGTGATCGTGTTCCTGCAGACCTGGCGCGCGTCCATCATTCCGCTGGTCGCGGTGCCGGTGTCCATCATCGGCACCTTCGCGGTGCTGCTGGGTTTCGGTTTCTCGATCAATACGCTGTCGCTGTTCGGCCTGGTGCTGGCCATCGGCATCGTGGTTGACGACGCCATCGTGGTGGTGGAGAACGTCGAGCGCAACATTGCCAATGGACTCAGTCCGCGCGATGCGACGGTGCAGGCGATGCGTGAAGTCAGCGGCCCGATCATCGCGATTGCGCTGGTGCTGTGCGCGGTCTTCGTACCGATCGCTTTCGTGTCTGGATTGTCCGGCCAGTTCTATCGCCAGTTTGCGTTGACGATTGCCATCTCGACCGTGATCTCCGCGTTCAACTCGCTGACCTTGTCGCCGGCGCTCGCCGCCGCACTGCTGAAACCGCACGACGCACCGAAGGACGCGCTGACCCGCGGCATGGATCGCGTGTTCGGCCCGTTCTTCAACTGGTTCAATCGCGTTTTCCATCGTGCGTCGCATCGCTACGAAGGCGGCGTGAAGACGGTACTGGCGCGCAAATCGGCGGCACTCGTCGTGTATGCCTTGCTTGCCGTCGCTGCGGTGTTCGTGTTCAAGGCCGTGCCGAGCGGCTTCGTGCCGGGGCAGGACAAGCAGTACCTCGTCGGTTTCGCCCAGCTGCCGGACGCAGCCTCGCTCGACCGTACCGAGGACGTGATCCGCAAGATGTCCGACATCGCCAAGACCGTGCCCGGCGTGCATGACTCCATCGCCTTCCCCGGCCTGTCCATCAACGGCTTCACCAATGCGCCGAACGCCGGCATCGTCTTCATCGGCCTTGACGCGTTCGACAAGCGCCATTCGCCCGAACTGTCCGGCATGGCGATTGCGCAGCAGGTCAACCAGAAGCTGGCGGGTATCCAGGACGCCTTCATCATGGTGTTCCCGCCGCCGCCCGTGAACGGCCTTGGCACCATCGGCGGCTTCAAGATGATGATCGAGGACCGCGGCAACATCGGCTACGACGAGCTCTACAAGGCGGTGCAGGCGCTGCAGATGAAAGCGTGGCAGACACCAGAGCTGGCGGGCGTGTTCTCGAGCTACCAGATCAACGTGCCGCAGCTGTTCGCGGACATTGACCGCACCAAGGCCAAGCAGCTGGGCGTGCCGCTAGCGACGATCTACCAGACGCTGCAGATCAACCTCGGCTCGCTGTATGTGAACGACTTCAATCAGTTCGGCCGCACGTATCAAGTGCGCGTGCAGGCCGATGCGCCGTTCCGTTCGCATGCGCAGGACATCGCGCAACTGAAGGTGCGCAACGGCAAGGGCGAAATGATTCCCTTGTCCTCGCTGATGCGGGTGAAGGACAGCTACGGGCCCGACCGCGTGCAGCGCTACAACGCCTACGTGTCCGCCGACCTCAACGGCGGTCCTGCGCCGGGCGTATCGAGCGGACAAGCGCAGGCGATCATGGAAAGGCTGGCGAAAGAGACCTTGCCGAAAGGCGTGTCCTTCGAGTGGACCGAGCTGACGTACCAGGAGATCCTGGCCGGCAACACCATGGTGTTCGTGTTCCCGCTGTGCGTGCTGCTGGTGTTCCTGGTGCTGGCCGCGCAGTACGAAAGCTGGACCTTGCCGCTGGCGGTGATTTTGATCGTGCCGATGTCGATTCTGTGCGCGCTGCTGGGTGTGAAGCTGACCCATGGCGACAACAACATCTTCACGCAGATCGCCTTGTTCGTGCTGGTCGGCCTGGCCTCGAAGAACGCAATCCTGATCGTGGAGTTTGCGCGTGAGCTGGAAGACCACGGGCGCAGCATCGTCGAGGCGGCGCTGGAAGCCTGCCGCCTGCGCCTGCGTCCGATTCTGATGACTTCCATCGCCTTCATCATGGGCGTGGTGCCCCTGGTGTTCTCCAGCGGCGCCGGTGCCGAGATGCGGCACGCGATGGGCGTGGCGGTGTTCGCCGGCATGCTGGGCGTGACGCTGTTCGGTCTCTTCCTCACGCCGGTGTTCTATGTGCTGCTGCGGATGCTGGCAAAGCGTTTTGAAAAACAGAAACCGGCGGCCGTACCGGCCCAACCGGAAGGAGTTGCATGATGATCCAGGGATTGCATAAGTTCACCCCGCTGGTGGCCGCCTTGGTGCTGGCCGGCTGCGCCGCCCCGGCGTTCCACCAGCCCGACGTCGCCGTGCCGAGCGGCTTCAAGGAAGCGGCCATCGATGGCCAGTGGAAAGCCGCGCAACCGGCCGAAGCGCAACAGCGCGGCGAATGGTGGAAAGCATTCAAC
>SPQI01000275.1 GCA_004570315.1 Oxalobacteraceae bacterium OM1
ATGTCGACGCGGGCGGCCAGCCAGCCGAGCGTGAAGAAAATCGGGATGCCGAGCAGCCACCAGGTTTCGAATTCCATGCGGGGTTGTTCTTTTAAATCGTTATTGTCCGAGGTCGGGCTGGGGCGGCTGCATGCGCGCCTGGCGGGCGGCTTCCTGCTCGCGCTCGATGTTGGCGAGCGTCTTCTTGTGGCGCGTCAGGTCGCGGCGGTGACGGAAAACCGTGGGAATCATCGCGAAGATGCCCAGCACGGCGCCGGCGACGAAGAAGCCGAGCAGCAGCATGACGAGCGGCCCGCGCAATTCGTAGCCGAGGAAGAGCGTCAGGACGGCTTCCTGCGTATTCTTCAGCGCGAATCCGAAAAACACGAGGAACAGGACAACGGCAATGATCCTGAACACGTATTTCATGGCGCGGCCTCCTTGTTGTTATGGTGCCAAGCCTCGCGAGGCGTTGGCGCAGGTCAATCCGGAATTGTACGTGAAACGCGGTGGCGATGAGGCAAAGCGGCGCATCCGGGCGGAGTCCTTGGCGTTGAACGGCGCAAGCCTCGCGTAGAAACAGGCGAAAAAAAACGGCATCCGAAGATGCCGTTTTTCGTGCTGCAGATGACGTCAGTCGTCCTTGATCGGCTGGCCGACCATCGCGTCCACCCGCTCCCGCAATTCCTTGCCAGGCTTGAAGTGCGGCACCCGCTTTTCCGGGACCATCACTTTCTCACCCGACTTCGGGTTGCGGCCGATGCGCGGCGGCCGGCTGTTCAGCGCAAAGCTGCCGAAGCCACGAATCTCGATGCGCTGGCCGATCGACAAGGCGTTCGACATGGCATCGAGAATGGTTTTCACCGCGTAATCCGCATCCTTTGCGACCAGTTGCGGATAACGCTCGGCCAGGCGGGCAATCAGCTCCGACTTTGTCATTTAACTGTCCGACTTATTGCTTGTTGTCGAGTTTGGCTTTCAGCAGCGCGCCCAGGCTGGTGGTGCCGGATGCGGCGCTGGAGTCAGCCGACATCTTCTGCATGGCTTCCTGCGTCTCGGCGTTGTCTTTCGCCTTGATCGACAGCTGGATGCTGCGTGCCTTGCGATCGATGTTGATGATCATCGCCTCGACCTTGTCGCCGACCTTCAGGTGCGTACCGGCATCTTCCACGCGATCGCGGGAGATTTCGGAGGCGCGCAGGTAGCCTTCGACTTCGTCGTTCAGTGCAATGACGGCACCTTTCGGCTCGACCGACTTGACCGTACCGGTCACGACGGCGCCCTTGTCGTTCATCGCGCTGAAGTTGTTGAACGGGTCGCCCTCGAGCTGCTTGACGCCCAGCGAAACACGCTCGCGCTCGACGTCGATGGCCAGCACGACAGCTTCCAGCTCGTCGCCCTTCTTGAACTTGCGCACGGCTTCTTCGCCCGCTTCGGTCCAGGAGAGGTCGGACAGGTGAACCAGACCGTCGATGTTGCCCGGCAGGCCGATGAACACGCCGAAGTCGGTGATCGACTTGATGGCGCCCTTGACCTTGTCGCCCTTCTTGTGGCTGACGGCGAAGTCATCCCACGGATTCGGCTTGCACTGCTTCATGCCGAGGGAGATACGACGACGCTCTTCGTCGATTTCCAGAACCATGACTTCGACTTCGTCGCCCAGCTGGACAACCTTGTTCGGGGCCACGTTCTTGTTGGTCCAGTCCATCTCGGAGACGTGCACCAGGCCTTCGATGCCCTGCTCGACTTCCACGAACGCACCGTAGTCGGTCAGGTTGGTGACCTTGCCGAACAGGCGGGTGCCTTGCGGGTAGCGGCGGGAGAGGCCGGTCCACGGATCGTCGCCCAGTTGCTTGACGCCCAGCGAGACGCGGTTCTTTTCCTGATCGTACTTGAGGACCTTGGCGGTGATCTCTTGGCCGACGGACAGCACTTCCGACGGGTGACGCACACGGCGCCATGCCAGGTCGGTGATGTGCAGCAGGCCGTCGATGCCGCCGAGGTCAACGAACGCACCGTAGTCGGTGATGTTCTTGACGATCCCGGTGACGATGGTGCCTTCCTTCAGGGTTTCCATCAGCTTGGCGCGCTCTTCGCCCATCGATGCTTCGATGACGGCGCGGCGGGACAGCACGACGTTGTTGCGCTTGCGGTCCAGCTTGATGACCTTGAATTCCAGGGTCTTGCCTTCGTACGGGGTGGTGTCCTTGACCGGACGGGTGTCGACCAGCGAACCCGGCAGGAAGGCGCGGATGCCGTTGGTGAGAACGGTGAGGCCGCCTTTGACCTTGCCGTTGACCGTACCGGTCACGATCTCGCCCGACTCCATCGCTTTCTCGAGCGCGAGCCAGGAGGCCAGACGCTTGGCCTTGTCACGCGAGAGGATGGTGTCGCCGAAACCGTTTTCCAGCGATTCGATAGCGACGGAGACGAAGTCGCCGACGTTGACTTCCAGTTCGCCGCTGTCGTTCTTGAATTCTTCGATCGGGATGAAAGCTTCCGATTTCAGGCCGGCGTTGACGATCACGAAGTTGTGGTCGAGACGAACGACTTCAGCCGAAATGACTTCACCGGAACGCATGTCCTGACGAGTGATCGACTCCTCGAACAGGGCTGCAAAGCTTTCCATACCGGTAGGTTGTTGTTGCGCAGTAGACATAAGTGTGAAAGGGTTTTGGCCAGTAAAACTCGGGTCTAGCGAATCATTACTGGGTTAAGTTAATCAACACCCGGCAAGGCATTGCGCCAGGCGGGCACCAATCGGCACTGCAACAGCTCGATATAACAGCAAGAACGAGGCGACTTGCAGGCACGCCAACCAAGATAGGTGTGCGCACCGGAATATCAACGGGTTCTACGCGTGTTTTTTCGCTTCCGCGTACCACCGGAGGACCTGCTCGACGGCTTCGTCGGCCGTCATGTCGGAGGTTTCCAGAAAGTGCGCGCCTTCGGCGGGCTTCAGGGGAGCGACAGCACGGTTGGAATCCCGCTCGTCACGCTCCTTCAAATCCTTGAGAAGGTCTTCCATATTAGCAGGAAAACCCTTGTCAATCAATTGCTTATATCGCCGGTGTGCACGCGCTTCCACGCTTGCGGTGAGGAAGACCTTGAGGGTGGCGTGGGGGAAGATCACCGTGCCCATGTCGCGTCCGTCCGCAACCAGGCCGGGCGGCTTGCGGAAGCCGAGCTGCAGACCAGCCAACGCATGCCGCACCGTTGGCAGAACGGCAATCTTCGAAGCCGTGTTACCGACTTCCTCCGCGCGGATGTCGCCGGTGACGTTTTCGCTGGCGAGCCATATCGTGTCGCCGACGAAGCGGCATGGCAGGTGTTCCGCCAGCTTGGCGATCGCATGCTCGTCGTTGAGCGGCGTGTCATGGCGCAGGGCCGACAGGGCCGTCAGGCGATAGAGCGCACCCGAATCAAGATAGTGAAAGCCGAGCTTGTCCGCGACGCGATGCGCGACCGTTCCCTTGCCGGAGGCGGTCGGACCGTCAATGGCAATGACGGGAACGGGATGTTGGGTCATGGCTGGAACAGGTCGTCGCGGGTGGTCTGTGCAAAGGCTTCGAAGTACTCCGGAAAGGTCTTGGCGACGCATTTCGGATCGTTGATCCGGACGGTGGCGCCCTTGCGCGCCGCGCCGTCCAGCGAGGCGAGCGAAAAGCACATGGCCATGCGGTGATCGTCGTAGGTATCGATTGTAGCGGCCCGGATTTGTTCTGGCGGCACGACGCGCAGGAAATCAGCGCCCTCTTCCACCGTCGCGCCCAGCTTGCGCAGCTCGGTCGCCATCGCGGCGATGCGGTCGGTTTCCTTCACGCGCCAGCTGGCAATGTTGCGCAGCGTGCTCGGGCCGTCGGCATAGAGCGCGGCGACGGCGATGGTCATCGCGGCGTCGGGGATATGGTTGAAGTCGGCGTCGATTGCCTTAAGCACGCCGTTGGACTGCGCTTCGATCCAGTTGTCGCCGACCGTAATACTTGCCCCCATCTGCTCAAGCGCCTCCACGAAGCGCACGTCACCCTGGATGCTGTCGCGACCGACGCCTTCGACGCGCACCGGTCCGCCGGCGATCGCACCGGCAGCGAGGAAGTAGGAGGCGGAAGACGCGTCGCCTTCGACGTGAATCGCGGCTGGACTGCGGTACTTTTGTCCCTCAGAGACGGTGAACGCCTGCCAGCCGTCGCGCTGCACATCCACGCCGAAGCGGCGCATGAGGTTGAGCGTGATCTCGATGTAGGGCTTGGAGATCAGATCGCCGACCACTTCGATCGTGACGTCGCCGTCGGCCGCCATCAGCGGTGCGGCCATCAGCAGCGCGGTGAGGAACTGGCTCGAGACGTTGCCTTTCACCTGCATGTGTCGCGCATGGAAGTGGCCGCGATAGATGTGCAGCGGCGGATAGCCCGGCTGCCCGGTGTAGTCGATGCGTGCGCCGGCGGCGTTGAGCGCCTCCACCAGATCGCCGATCGGCCGCTCGTGCATGCGCGGAATGCCATGCAGCGTGTAGT
>SPQI01000390.1 GCA_004570315.1 Oxalobacteraceae bacterium OM1
CGCAGGAAGCCGCCCGGCGGAAAGAACACGATCAGGCCATCCGGGCGGGCGCCTGCCGGTGTGTAGAGGCGGGCGGCCAGCTTGCCGTGCGCGCCCTGCGCTTCGAGTTCGCGCCGCTGCGCGTCCGGGCTTGCGGTCTTGCTCATGGTGCAACCGTCTGCGCCGGCGTGGCGAACACCCGCTGCGCGAGATCCTCGAATCCAACGTACTGGGCGCTGACCGCGCCGCTGCCGTCGGCGAGCGAACCGCTGACCGCGATGCCCGCCACGCTCGACAGCGCGAGCACGGCGGCTGCGGCGGCAAAGCTTGCGTCTAGTAAGGTCATGGCGCCCTCCTTCACTGGCTAATCTGGCTGATGGGGTGCAGAATAAATTGTTCTAGAATCTGAATAAATAACCTTGAAGTGAATTGACTGTTCAGAAAATTGAACAATGTCATCGAAGGAGGCAGGACATGGACAAACTCCAGGCGATGGAAGTCTTCGTGCAGGTGGTCGATGCGGGCGGTTTCACCCGTGCCGCGGACAACATGCAGTTGCCGAAGGCGACCGTCTCGACGCTGATCCGCAATCTCGAGCAGGAATTGCAGGTCAAGCTGCTCAACCGGACCACGCGCCAGATCAGCGTCACGCCCGACGGCGCGGCGTACTACGAACGCTGCGTGGCGATCCTCACCGACGTGCGCGATGCCGAAGAAGCCCTCTCGCAGTCGAAGGCCAATCCGCGTGGCCGCCTCAGGGTGGAGGCGCCGGCCGGCCTTGCGCGCACCCTGCTGATCCCGGCGCTGCCGAGTTTCTTCGAGCGCTATCCCGATATCGAATTGGAAATGGGCTGCACCGACCGCACGGTCGATCTCATCGAGGAAGGCGTGGACTGTGCGGTGCGCGGCGGCGATCTCGCCGATTCGACGCTGGTGGCGCGGCGCGTCGGCAGCATGGCGCTCACGACCTGCGCGGCGCCTTCCTATCTCGCACTGCACGGCACGCCGACGCATCCGAGCGAGCTCATGCAGCATCGCTGCATCAATTACTTCGCCGCCCGCACCGGCAAGGTCCATGAATGGGTCTTCGCGCGCGAAGGCGAGCGCCTGCAGCTGCGCGTGCCGGGCCGCATGGCGATCAACGATTCCAACGGCTATCTCGCCGCCGGACTGGCCGGCCTCGGCATCGGGCAGATGGCGGCCTACACGGTGAAGCCCTACATCCAGTCAGGGCAGCTCGAACCCATCCTCACCGACTGGTGCTCCAGCGCGATTCCGATGCATGTGGTGTATCCGCAGAACCGCCACCTATCGGCCAAGGTGCGCGCCTTCGTCGAGTGGGTCTCGGAGCTGCTCGCGGACGAAGACAAGATGCGCACCGGCCTGCAGGACTGCCCGCGCCGGCATGAACTGGTTGGCGACGCAGTGCTGGCCAAGCCCGCCGCCACCGCCTGACGCCGGACGAAAAAAAAGCCCGCAGAGCGGGCCAAAGAAGGGAGAGAGTGCTGCCGGGTGGCGCCGGGGCGCGACGTGACGCGCGCCCCGGTGGGAGCGGTGAATCAGGCTGCGGCGGAGACGGCGCGCGGTGCCTTGCTGCGGTTGCGTGCGGTGGACGGCGGCAGGCGGCGCAGGGTCTTCAGCGTCTGGGCATCGTGGATCACGATGGCGCGCTGGTCGACCGAGATCAGGCCCGCGGCATTCAGCGCGGAGAAGGTGCGGCTCACGGTCTCCAGCGTCAGGCCGAGGTAGTTGCCGATCTCCTGGCGGGTCATGCGCAGGTTGAACTGCTTGCCGGAGTAGCCCATCTCGGTGAAGCGCTCGGACAGGTAGACCAGGAAGCGCGAGACGCGGGCTTCGGCGGACAGGGAGGCCAGCTGGCTCACCATCGACTGCTCGCGGACCAGTTCGCGGCTCATCACGCCGTAGATCGCCCACTCGAGTTCCTGGTGGCGGCGGCCCAGTGCGGCCAGTGCCTTGAACGGAACCAGCACGATGTCGCAGTTGGAGAGGGCGACGGTCTCCGAGGTGTACTGCTTGCTGTGGATGCCGTCCACGCCGAAGAGGTCGCCCTTCATCGGGAAGCCGAGCACCTGCTCGTTGCCGAACTCGTCGATGACGACGGTCTTAAGGAAGCCGGAGTAGACGATGTAGAGCATGTCGAACTGCTCGCCGATGGTGTGCACGCGCTGGCCGGCCTTGAACTGCATGTGCTGGAACTGGAACTCGTCGTCGGCGGTTTGTGCCGGCGCCTGGATGCGCAGCATCTCGCAGACTTCTTTCAGCGTGGACCACAGCTTGCCCTGGCGCGGCCAGCCTGCGGCGGCGGTGCCGGGTGCAGCGTTGCCCCAGGCGTTGTTGGCGGTGCGGATGTCGGACACTTGGGTGGTCAGCATGGCGGTTTCCTCTTCGTTATGTTGGGTGGCGTTCTGTTCTTGCATCCGTTGCCGCGTTTGCATTGCGGCGTTCGATGGAGTGGATTATGGGCATTCCACTTGTTGCGGAATATCGGCGTACGGATGAAAAAAGATGTAAGGAAAGCGATACCAAAAGAATCAGGGTTTTCCTACACGGAGACTGAGAAGAAGCAAGGCCGGACGCGGGTTCCGGCGAAGCAAGTGAGTACTTCGGAAAGGTTTTTCAGAGGCAAGCGCCGCTGCGCGCCACGCCTGAAGCGGAAGGGAAGCCCCGTAGGGAAAGACTCAGGAAGCGGAAGGCGTCTCGCCGGTGCTGCGATGTTGCTTCGCCAGTGCGATCACGGTCTTGCGGATGGCGGCGAGGACATTGACGGCATTGAAGGGCTTCACGATGAAGCCATGCACCCCGCGCGCCCGTCCCGCCTGGATCGCCTCGGCGCTGAACTGGCCGGAGACGAGAAAGAGCACGGCCTTGGGCAAGGCGGCGCGCACCGCGTCGATCTTGGCGTAGCCTTCCTCGTCGTGCGTGCCGACATCGATGCACACCAGCTGCGGCTGCAGCTTCGCCATGCTGGCGATGCCGGCCGCCGTCGCGCTCGCATCGCCGACGACCTCGAAGCCGCCGTTCAGCAGCACGGAGCTCAGCAGGTTTCGCGAAATCGCATTGGCATCGAGGACGGTGACGCGCAGCATCGGGATGGCACCTCAAGGTTGGCCCGCGGCAAGACGGGCGACCGCCCATTATCCGCATTTCGGGCCGCGCGCACCACGCGCACTGCAACAGGCTTTTGTCGGCCTTGCCGAGCGCCAAGGGCGCCATACAATGCAGAGTGGATGTTGAGAAATGCGAAACAGACCCCGAACGATGTGCCCCAAGATGCGGGTAATCACCCCAAGGAGGATCGCATGTACCGCAAAATCCTGGTCGCCTACAACGGCACGCCCGAAAGCCGTCTCGCCCTGCACGAATGCGTCCGCCTCAATCCGGGCGAACGTGCCGAAGTGCACCTGCTGGCTGTGATCACTCCGCTTCCCATCGTCCTCGCCGGCGAATTCGCCGCCGCGCTGCCCACCGTCGCCGACGAGCAGGCCGAGCGCCGCGCGATGGAACAAGTGCTGGAATCGGGCCGGCAGATGCTGCAGAACGCCGGCCTGCACGTCATCACGCATCTCGACGTCGGCGACCCGCCCGACATCATCGCCGACATGGTCAACAAGCTCGGCATCGAACTCGTCATCGTCGGCCATTCGCGCCACAAGCCCTTCGCCCTGCGCTGGTGGCGCGGCGCGATGGATTCGCTGCTGGTCGAGCGGGTGCGCTGCAGCGTGCTGGTGGCGGCCGATCCGCAGCGCGCGCCGGCCTGATCAGTCCGCGGCCTGCGGCCCCCGGTGGGTGAGCCGCTCCTTGATCCACGCCACCTTCGGCGCCTGTTCGAGATCGGTGAGCACGGCGCCATACTCGGCCTGCCCGCGCGCGTGGCGGGCGCTGCTGGCGACCTCGTAGTTGATGCGGTAGGCGACGAAGGCGCGGTCGGTGAGCGGGTCGTAGACGATGTACTGCACGTCGTCCACCGCATAGCGGCGTTGCGGCCAGTGCCGCGCATAGCGGGCCACGTCGCGCACGATGGCCTCGCGCCCCACCCGGCCCTGGTCGTAGAACTCGACGTCGTCGGTGAACAGCAACGCCATCTCCTGCGGGCTCTTGTCGGGATCGACGAAGCGGTCGAGGAAACTGCGCACGCGGGTTTCCACGTCGGCCGCGTCGGCCAGCTTGGCGTTCTGCGAAGGCGGCAATGGACGCGGATCGACGCGCGCCGGCTGCGGCGCCTGTTCGGGCAAGGACTGGATCACCACTTCGGTGGCGAGCGCCGGCGCGCAGAGCAGCGCCGCTGCAGCGAAGGCAGGCAGGCGGGTCATTGCGGTGCGCCCGGCTGCCGCTGCCGGCGTTTCGCGTCCGAGCCCGGCATGGTCTTGTCTTCGCTCTGCTTGCGGTTCTTTGCGTCGATGCCGCCGGTGGCGTCGTCCATGCCCGGATCGACGTTCTTCGGCGGCGTGGCGACGCTGCCCGAGTCGGTGGCCGGCGGCACCACCACCG
>SPQI01000479.1 GCA_004570315.1 Oxalobacteraceae bacterium OM1
GGAAGCCAACCAGGAGCTGAAGCAGTCCGGCGCCAATGTTGGCGCCAACAGCAATGAACTCTACGGCGCCAACAAGGCCGGCGCTGCGGGCACCGGTACCGGCGCCTCGGGCTCGTCGTCCGCTACGGGCACAAGCGCTTCCGGCACGACCGACCCGTACGTGCAGCGCCGTGAGGAAAAGGCGCAGGCCAAACAGCAGTACAAGGCGGAACGCAAAGCCGCCAAGCAGGATTACAAGTCTGCGAAGAAGGAAGCCAACCAGGAGCTGAAAGAGTCCGGCGCGCAGGAAAACGCCCGCGGCGGCGCCCTCTATGGCAGCAACAAGGCCAGCGGCGACACCACCGGCAGCTCCGGCAAGTAATCACCCCGCATTCACCGATGCGCAACACGCCACCGTTCGCGGTGGCGTTTTCTTTTGGGGGCACGGCAGCCTGCATGCTTCGCGGCTACAATGAAGCGCCACCGACGCGCCCACCGTGAACGCTCCCCTCCGCAAGATCATCCACTGCGATTGCGACTGCTTCTATGCAGCCGTGGAGATGCGCGACGACCCGTCGCTGCGCGGGAAGCCCATCGCCGTCGGCGGCCGCCCCGATCAGCGCGGCGTGGTCGCCACCTGCAACTATGAAGCGCGCAGCTACGGCGTGCGCTCCGCGATGCCGATGTCGCAGGCGCTGCAGCGCTGTCCCGATCTCATCGTCATCAGGCCGGCGATGGACAAGTACCGCGCCGCCTCGCGCCAGATCCTCGCCATCTACCGTGACTACACCGAGCTCGTCGAACCGCTCTCGCTCGACGAAGCCTATCTCGACGTCAGCCGCGCGGCTCATTTCAACGGCAGCGCCACGCTGATCGCGCAGGACATCCGCGCGCGCATCTACGAGACGGTCGGCATCACTGCGTCGGCCGGTGTCGCGCCGAACAAATTCATTGCAAAAATTGCGAGCGACTGGAACAAGCCGAACGGCCAGTTCGTGGTGCGGCCGCAGGATGTGGACGCCTTCGTCGCGGCGCTCCCGGTCGACAAGATTTTCGGCGTCGGCAAGGTCACCGCCGCCAAGCTCAAGCATCTCGGCGCACAGACCTGCGCCGACCTGCGCAATTGGTCCATCGCCGATCTGCAGCGCCATTTCGGCAAGTTCGGCGGCAAGCTCTACTACCTCTCCCGCGGCGTCGACGACCGTGACGTCAACGCCACCCAGGAGCGCAAGTCGGTCAGCGTGGAAGAGACCTACGTCACCGACCTGCCCGACATCGATGCCTGCAGGCGCGAACTCGGCCCGCTGCTCGAGCTGCTGGAAGCGCGCGTGAAACGTGCCGGCGCCGAGCGCGCCATCCACAAATTGTTTGTAAAAATTCGCTTCAACGATTTCCAGCGCACGACCGCCGAATGCGTCGGCGGCGCCCTCGACGACGATCAGTTCCATCGCCTGCTGGAGACGGCTTTCCTGCGCGGCAATCGCCCGGTGCGCCTGCTCGGCGCCGGCGTGCGGGTGCAGGAAGACGACGAACTGCAGCAGCTCGGCCTGTTCACCGAAACGAGCGAATCTCCCTGATGTCAATCTGCAGTGGCGAAATGCCCACGGCAGTTCCGAAGCGACATCGTGCAGCGTAGAATGGCGCTCCCGTTTCAGCTGCCAGGTACACGCACATGTGGTTCAAGAATCTCCAGATCTATCGCCTTACCGCACCGTGGACGATGTCGTCCGAACAACTCGAAGAGAAACTCGCGCCGATGGCCTTCGCCGACGGCATGAGCACGGAGATGCAGACGCAGGGCTGGGTGCCGCCGCGCGGCGACAGCAAGAACGGCGGCGGCCTCGTGCACGTCGTGAACAAGCAGCTCCTGCTGCAGCTGTGCACGGAGAAAAAGCTGCTGCCGTCCACCGTCATCAACCAGGTGACCAAGGCGCGCGCCGCCGAGATGGAAGAGCAGCAAGGCTTCAAGCCGGGCCGCAAGCAGATGAAGGAATTGAAGGAGCAGGTCACCGACGAACTCTTGCCGCGCGCCTTCAGCATCCAGCGCAGCACGCGCGTCTGGATCGATCCGGTCAATGGCTGGCTGGTGGTCGACGCGGCCAGCGCCAGCAAGGCCGATGAAGTGTTCAAGATGCTGCTGAAGTCGCTCGAGGTGCTGCCCTTCGGCTCGCTGCGCACCGAGCGCTCGCCGCTGTCGGCCATGACCGACTGGCTCGCCGCCGACGAAGCGCCGGGCGGCTTCACCGTCGACCAGGACACCGAGCTGCGCGCCACCAACGAAGGCAAGGCCACGGTGCGCTACGTGCGTCACACGCTCGATCCGGAAGATGTGCGCCGCCACATCGCCAGCGGCAAGCAGTGCACCCGCCTCGCGATGACGTGGACGGACCGCGTGTCCTTCGTGCTGACCGAGTCGCTGGCCGTTAAGCGCGTGGCGCCGCTGGATGTGCTCAAGGAAAACGCCGATGCGGGCGTGCAGGGCGAGGACGAACGCTTCGACACCGACTTCGCGCTGATGACGGGCGAACTGGCGAAGCTGATTGCCGATCTCGTCACCGCGCTCGGCGGGGAAGAGCAGCAGAAGAAGGCGGCTTGAACGATTTCCAGTGAGGACCTGCGCCGTTCCGGCGGCGCAGCGTCGAAACCGCAAGACGAAAAAAAAGACGCGCCCGAAAGCGCGTCTTTTTTGTTTGGCGGAGTGGACGGGGCTCGAACCCGCGACCCCCGGCGTGACAGGCCGGTATTCTAACCAACTGAACTACCACTCCTGAAACCTGCTGCGGACACCGCAAATGCCTGGTGCACGCGACGTTTGTCACAACGTCTGAAGAGGCGGCAGTCTACAGGAAAAATTCGGGTTGTGCCAGTCCGCGCCATGAAGAGGCCGCAAAACAACAGCCGGACTCCGAAGCATCCCACTCCGTCATCCCGACGAACGCCGGGATGACGGCATGGACGATTTGGCATGGCACAACGGCATCCTCTCGAAGTCCGTAAAATTGCCATTCCATTCTCATCGGGACGCACCATGAACGATTTCGCTACCAACGTCTTTCCCCCGATCGAACCCTACCGCACCGGCCGCCTGCCGGTTGACGACATCCACACCTTGTACTGGGAAGAATGCGGCAATCCGACCGGCCAGCCGGTGCTGTTCCTGCACGGCGGTCCGGGCGGCGGCATTTCGCCCCGGCAGCGCCAGTTCTTCGATCCGGCGCATTACCGCATCGTGCTGTTCGACCAGCGCGGCGCCGGCCAGTCCACGCCGCTGGGCGAGTACCGCAACAACACGACGCAGCTGCTGATCGAGGACATCGAGCGCATCCGCACGCTGCTCGGCATCGAGCAGTGGCTGGTGTTCGGCGGCTCCTGGGGCTCGACGCTCTCGCTGGCCTACGGCGAGGCGCATCCCGAGCGCTGCCTCGGCTTCGTGCTGCGTGGCATCTTCCTCTGTACGCAGAAGGAGATCGACTGGTTTCTCAACGGCGTGCAATGGTTCTATCCCGAAGTGCATGCGGAATTCGCGGCGCAGGTCGGGCCGGACGAGCGCGGCGACCTGCTCAAGGCCTACAGCAAGCGCCTGTTCAGCGACGACCCGGCGGTTTACACGCCGGCCGCGCGGTCCTGGAGCCGCTACGAAGGCAGCTGCCTGTTCCTGCGTCCCGATCCGCAGGCCATCGCCGACTTCGGCTCCGATGCCGTGGCGCTGGGCATCGGCCGTTTGGAGGCGCATTACTTCAACCACGGCGGCTTCTTCACCGAAGACGAACTGATCCGCAATGTCGATCGCATCCGCCATCTCCCTGCGGTGATCGTGCAGGGACGCTACGACGTGGTCTGCCCGCCGGCGTCGGCCTTCCGCCTGCACCAGGCATGGCCCGAGGCGAAGCTGCATGTGATCGACGATGCCGGCCATGCCGCCTACGAGCCGGGCATCGCCCGTGCGCTCGTGGCGGCGACCGAACAGTTCAAGCAGAAGGGCGCCTTCGACTAGCGTTTAGAGTCCGCGCACCATCCCTTGCACGCCGGCCTTGTGTAGACTGGGCCGGCGTTTTCATATCCGCGCCAGAACGACAACCGTCACACGATGACGGCGACCACAAGGGAGACCCGCGATGACCACCCACCCGCACCTGCTCGCCCCGCTCGACCTCGGCTTCACCACGCTGAAGAACCGCGTGATCATGGGCTCGATGCACACCGGCCTCGAAGACCGCTTCTGGAACTATCCCAAGCTCGCCGCCTACTTCCGCGAGCGTGCCCGCGGCGGCGTCGGGCTCATCGTCACCGGCGGCATTTCGCCGAATCGCCAAGGCTGGCTGCTGCCCTTCGGCGGCACCCTCAGCAGCGTGTTCGATGTCCCCAACCATCGGCGCGTGACCGAGGCGGTGCACGAGGAGGGCGGCAAGATCGTCATGCAGATCCTGCATGCCGGCCGCTACGGCTACCAGCCCTTCGTGGTGTCGGCCTCGGGCATCAAGTCGCCGATCTCGAAG
>SPQI01000417.1 GCA_004570315.1 Oxalobacteraceae bacterium OM1
GTGTAGAACTTGGTGGTCGTCGGATGATAGTTGCCGGTGCCGAGATGGGCGTAATAGCGCAACTCGCCGGCTTCGCGCCGCAGCACCAGGGCGAGCTTGGCGTGGGTCTTCAGGCCGACCACGCCGTACACCACTTGCGCACCGACCCGCTCCAGCTTCTCCGCCCAGTTGATGTTGGCCTCTTCGTCGAAGCGCGCCATCAGCTCCACGATCACCGTGACTTCCTTGCCGCGCTGGGCCGCATGGATCAGAGACTCCATCAGGTCAGAGTTCATGCCGGTCCGATAGATGGTCTGCTTGATGGCGACGACGTTGGGATCGCGCGCCGCGGTGTAGATGAATTCCGCAACCGGCTGGAAGGACTGGAAGGGATGGTGCAGCAGCACGTCCTGCCGGCGCAGCAGACTGAACATGTCGCTGTCGGCGAGCTTGCCCGGAATGCCCGGCGTGAAGGGCGGAAAAAACAGCTCCGGCTTCTTGATCGTATTGATCAGTTCCAGCAGCCGCACCATGTTCACCGGGCCGTCCACCGCATACAGCCGGGTCTTGTCGATGTTGAATTGATCCAGCAGGAATTGCGCGAGGTGAGGCGGGCAATTGCGCGCGACCTCCAGCCGCACGGCGAAGCCGAAATTGCGGCTGAGCAGCTCCGTCTGCAACGCCTGGCGCAGGTTCTTTACTTCTTCCTCATCCACCCACAGGTCGCTGTTGCGCGTGACGCGGAACTGCGAATAGGCGACCACGTCGCGGCCCGTGAACAGATCGGCAATATGCGCGTGGATCACCGAGGAGAGCAGGCAGAAGGACATGCCGCCCGCAGATAATTCATCGGGCAGGCGAATGACGCGCGGCAGCACGCGCGGCGCTTTCAAGATGGCAATCGCATTGCCGCGCCCGAAAGCGTCCTTGCCGGACAGCTCGACGATGAAGTTGAGGCTCTTGTTAACGACCTGCGGGAACGGATGCGCCGGATCGAGCCCGATCGGCGTCAGCAGCGGCCGCACCTCCCGCTCGAAATACTCTTTCACCCAGGCGCGCTGCGCGTCGTTCCGATCCTGATGGCGCAGCAGGTGGATGCCGTTTCGCGCCAGGGCCGGCAGGATTTCCGTATTGAGCAGTTCGTACTGCCGTTCGACGAGCTTGTGACATTCACCGCTGATGTGATCGAGCGAGGCCACCAGGGCAGGCGTGGCCGGCGCGCTGCCGTCGATGCGGTCCTGCGCCAGCAGACTCGCGAGGCGCACCTCGAACAGTTCATCCAGATTGCTGCTGACGATGCAGAGATAGCGCAGCCGCTCCATCAAGGGAATGGACGGGTCTTCGGCCTGGGCGAGCACGCGGCGGTTGAACGCCAGTTGCGACAGCTCGCGGTTCAGATACGCACCGCCCGTGTCGGCCGGCTCGGCTTTCGCCTTCTTGTTCATGGGGTTGTCGAGATCTCGCTTCATGGTCCGGCGAAGTGTAGATAGGCAATATGACAAGTTTGTGACACGCGCCCGCCCGGAAAACGCTTTATGACATGCCGATTCGACACTGTCATAAACGCGTCATATTTGGCGCTTACAGTCCGCACTGTCGTTTCTTGACCTACCTCTAGGAGCTTACATGCGACTGAACAAAATGCTCGCCTCGGCCGTTCTCGCCGCGGGTTCGGCACTGACCTTCACGTCGGCCATCGCCGCCGACATCACCGGCGCAGGCGCCACCTTCCCGTACCCGATCTACGCCAAGTGGGCCGAAGAGTACAAGAAGACTACCGGCACCGGCCTCAACTATCAATCCATCGGCTCGGGCGGCGGCATCAAGCAGATCAAGGCCAAGACGGTCGATTTCGGCGCCTCCGACATGCCGCTCAAGGCGGAAGAGCTCGACGCCGAAGGCCTGATGCAGTTCCCGGCCATCATGGGCGGCGTGGTGCCGATCGTGAACCTGGAAGGCGTCGCGCCCGGCCAGATCAAGCTGACCGGCCAGGTTCTCGCCGCCATCTATCTCGGCAAGATCACCAAGTGGAATGACAAGGACATCGCCGGCCTGAACCCGGGCGTGAAGCTGCCGGCGGAAGACATCACCGTCGTGCACCGCGCCGACGGCTCCGGCACCTCCTTCCTGTTCACCGACTACCTCTCCAAGTCCAGCCCCGACTTCAAATCCGCCGTCGGTTCCGGCACGGCCGTGAAATGGCCGACGGGCGTGGGCGGCAAGGGCAACGAAGGCGTCGCGGCGAACGTGCAGCGCATCAAGAACTCGATCGGCTACGTCGAGTACGCCTACGCCAAGAAAAACAAGATGACCCACGCCCAGCTGAAGAACCATGACGGGGTTTTCGTGCAGCCCGACGACGACACCTTCAAGGCCGCCGCGGCCGGCGCCGATTGGGCCAAGGCGCCGGGCTTCGCCGTGGTGCTGACCGACCAGGCCGGCAAGAGCAGCTGGCCGATCACCGGTGCCTCCTTCATCCTGATGCACAAGTCGCAGCCGGATGGCGCCAAGGCCAAGGAAGTCCTGAAGTTCTTCGACTGGGCTTACAAGAACGGCGGCGAGATGGCAGCCGGCCTCGACTACGTCGCGATGCCGCCGGCGGTCGTGAAGCTGGTCCAGGACGCCTGGAAGAACCAGGTCAAGGATGCATCGGGCAAGGCTGTCTGGTAATCCGGCCCTCCGTCTGCAACAGTACCCGCCGGTTGCCGCGGCCGTCCCGACATCGGGGCGGCGCGCCGCAACCGGCTTGCCACAAAGCGAGCTGACCATGCACGCACACGTCACACAGGCCAAAGCGCCGCCGATGAACGCCGAACAATTGCAAGCGCGCACCGCCGCAGCCGACCGCGCGATGGCGTCCACGATGCGCAAGCAGCGCGTCCAGGACTTCATCTTTCACAAGATCACGCTCGCCTTCGCACTGAGCGTGCTGGCCGTCCTGGCCGGCATCATCGTTTCCCTGATCATCGGCGCATTGCCGGCCTTCCAGGAATTCGGCCTGAAATTCATCACCACCGTCGAATGGGATCCGGTCAACGACCAGTACGGCGCGCTGATCGCCATCGTCGGTACGGTCGCGACCTCGCTGATTGCGCTGCTGATTGCCTTCCCGGTGAGCTTCGGCATCGCGCTCTTCCTCACCGAAATCTGCCCCGCCAGACTCAAGCGTCCGCTCGGCACCGCCGTCGAACTGCTGGCTGGTGTGCCCAGCATCATCTACGGCATGTGGGGCCTGTTCGTGTTCGCGCCGCTGTTCGCCGACCATGTGCAGCCGCTGCTGGCGCACACCATCGGCCAGCTGCCGCTGATCGGCCAGCTGTTCCGCGGCCCGATGATGGGCATCGGCCTGCTGACCGCCGGCCTCATTCTGTCGGTGATGATCATTCCGTTCATCGCTTCAGTGATGCGCGACGTCTTCGAAATCGTGCCCGCCGTGCTGAAGGAATCGGCCTACGGCCTCGGCTGCACGAAGTGGGAAGTCGTGCGCAAGGTCGTGCTGCCCTACACCAAGACCGGCGTCGTCGGCGGCGTCATGCTCGGCCTCGGCCGTGCGCTCGGCGAAACCATGGCCGTCACCTTCGTGATCGGCAATGCGCAGAACCTGTCCTGGTCGCTGTTCGCGCCGGGCAACAGCATTGCGTCCACGCTGGCCAACGAATTCGCCGAAGCCTCGAGCAAGCTGCACGTCTCGTCGCTGTTCGCGCTCGGCCTGCTGCTGTTCGTCATCACCTTCATCGTCCTGTCCGCCGCCAAGCTGATGCTGATGGGCATGAGCCGCAAGGAGGGCGCCAAATGAAAGCCCCCGTCAATGCCGTCTACCGGCGCCGCCTGCTGACGCATCGCATCGGCATGGCGCTGTCCATCTTCGCGATGGCCATCGGCCTGTTCGTGCTGCTTGCCGCCGGTTCCCTGCTCGTGACGGCCAACCGCGCGTTCGCGGCGCAAGCTCACGCAGCGGCGCTGGAGGACGGCGGCAGGTTTGCGCTTGACCTGATCGGCCGCGCGCTGCGCCAGGCCGCGTATGTGGACTGGGATCTTGACGCGGGGCCGGACGATACCGCGCCGGCGAGGCTGGCGGGGCTGGACAGCAAGACGGTCAGCAAATCGGGGCATGGCATCGCCGATCCGCTGCCGGTGGAGGTCAATGGCAGCGAAGTACTGGCGCTGCGCTTCAGCGGCGCCGGCCCGGGCCAGCATGGCGACGGCAGCGTGACCAGCTGCGCTGGCTTTTCCGTCGGCGCCGGTGACGAGGGCTGGAGCGTGTTTTACGTAGCGCGCAACGCGCAGGGCGAGCCTGAGCTGCGCTGCAAGTACCGTGGCGCGAGCGGCTGGAACGCGGACGCGGTGGTGAGCGGCGTGGACGGCTTCCAGGTGCTCTACGGCGTGGATACGGATTCGCCACCGGATGGCGTGCCGAATCGCTACGTCAACGCGAGCGCCATCGACGCACTCGACGCGGATCTGGTGCCGGAGGGTGCAACCGAGACCGCGC